>CAYHRT010000146.1:0-10053 GCA_964359085.1 uncultured Bdellovibrio sp.
TCAAGACTGCTATGTAATTTAGCTGAGTTTGCATGTTTCAATTTATTCCTAAACTTCTCATAGGCATAAACTGCGGCCCATGGATTTTCTTTGGATTTATAACTCTTAAGCGAGCGCAGGAATAGTTCCATGCCAAAATCAAAATCAATGGCCATGGGCCTGCCAACTTTTCCATCCATGATCCACTTCGCGAGAGTGTCAATCCGTTCTTTTTCCTTCGACTGTTGTTTAGAGTTACTGGGTTCAACAAAAAATATCTTTGGCAAGATTCGATAAAGATAATTTTTATTGGTATGAGCGATAACCTCCAAGCAGGCCTGCCATTCATGATCTTCCACCTGTCCAAGAGAATGAAGATAATCAAAAATAGCATAAACGCGTTCATCACTTGAAGGGTCTTCAATCATTTTCAAGCTCTTCAGGAGAAAATCGGTATAACTTGCAGGCTTTATACTATGTCGAGAAAAGATATACATGATTTTATAGTGAATACTGGCACACAATGCATCGAAGGGAACCTTCACTGCCTCATCCACCATTTTGTCGAGCTTGTCTTGACTAGAAATATCTAGCATTGCGCTCGATAAAGATTGAAGATCAGACATGCACTGTTTTTTTGTTTTAACCTCCCCATTATCAATAGTAATCAAATCTCTGGGATCAATTTTTATCGTCACATCGATCTTTGCCTGATCTGGTTTAAGAGTCGTGCCTCTGACAAAGGGGGTCCGTCGTTTTGTATTGGCGATGATGGCCTTGACAGCACGGTAGCATTTATATTTTTGCCCATCTTTTTTGCAATCATTACGCTGAGGCTCAATCAAGGTTTCATTGGTCTTGCAATCGATGGAACGTTCACAAATTGAGTCAAGTTCGTCAAAAGCGGCCTGGAGCGCCTTTTTTCGCGCCTCATCCTCGGAGGCCGCCTCACCAATTCCACAAGACGTAATGATATTATCCATTTTTTCGCTGGCGGCCTCTTCACAAAACCATTTTGCACTTACCGCCGCAGGAATAAAAAAAAGAGAGAAAACAACAGTCCATATATTCATTGCAACCACCACACAAAAAAAGATTTTAAACCTGAGTTTGATATTAGGGAAATACTCAACAATTCGTTTTTCTCTCAAAAAATGCCCACGTTTTCTTTTCCATCAATGTAGCTTAAAACCATAATATAAGTTCCAATTTTATTGCTCCTAGGAAGTGTCGTATGAACAAGTTTGTCGTCTCTTGTATCGCACTCTTTTCGTCGGGATTCGCCCTGGCCTCTAGGCCTGCCAGCAATGATTTTCGGCAGACCTCTCAGATTGCACCCACAAACATCGCAGATGTAACTGTATACTCTGATCGCGCTCTCGTGGTGAGAAAAGGCCGCATTTCTCTCAATCCTTCTCGTGATCAAAATGCTGGTTGGATCCATATTCCAGGTCTGCCTCAGCATCTTGATAAAAGCTCGGTTCGAGTCAAAATTGATCGCCCATCCGGCGTCGGCATCAAACAAGTCATGATGGAAGATGTCTTTGAGCATGCCGGTTCTGCACCGGAAGTTAGAGATGATGTGCTTCTCCTGAAAAAACTTTTTGGAAAAAAACTCGATCTCCACCAGCAGCTTCAATTAGTGATGGACCGTTTTAATTTTTTCCGCTCCTTAAGTTTTCGCCCTCCCTCTCCAAGTGCTACTGAAGAATTCAATAAATTTTCGGCCCCCCCCGAGACCCTACAAACTGCTTTAAGCGAAGTGCATAGCAAAGTATCAAGTACGGCAAGCGATGTTGAGAATCTTAAGATCAAAATCCGAGAAATCGATGATGAAATTAATGTTATAAAAGCCAAATTACAGAGGATCACAGACTTGGGTCAACAACGCTGGGTCTCACATATCTATATTCTTCCTGACCTCCCAAACCTCGAAGAACGTTTTTCAGGCGAAATTGATTTTGCAGTTTCCTACATGATGGCCAATGCAAAATGGCATCCCCGGCACGATGTGCGCGCCGAATTGGATAAGAAAAATGGACTTGTTGACATCACTCTTGTGACCTCGGGCCAAGTTGAACAACACTCGGGCGAAAATTGGCAGGATGTCGATGTCATTCTTTCGGCCCTCGATCCTCTGCCTCTCTATTTGCCTAAGTTAAATCGTTGGGCCTTCAAGGAATCACGGGAAGAGGAAGTACCAGCGCCGCAAGACTTGGCGACGACAGCGAGCGAAGAAGGCCGCGCTGAACGCCAAAGGATAAGTGGAAAAAGATCCATGCAGAAACTTAATAGTGCGAGTGAATCTATCAGCATGAGCAAAGATTCGGTGTCAGAAGAAAAAATGATGGCCCCGGCAGCTCCTCAGCAGATGGATGAAGCGCTTGTGCTTAAAAAAATGAAAGCTGAAAAGGCCTACGACATGCCTTCGGTTTCTGGTCTTATGCAAGACCAAAAACAGGACTCGGGTGCCCTTGTCACTTTTAATGCTTCTGCACGATTTCCCTTAAGACCGATTCAGGAAATTTTCCCTGAACTTAGAAGTGTCACAACAAGCATTGAGCGCTACGAAGAAAGTGATATTCAGAGGCAATCGGTGCGGCCTGGCATGGTCTCACAGGCCCCTGCAAAAATTGCTTATTCTGACTCAAGTCTTCCCGCAGTACAGGCGCGAGGACGTCAGATTGAATTTAAATCTCCCTTTAAACTCAGTGTTAAGTCTGATGATCCGCCTGTTCAAATTCCTGTGCATTCCCAGAAAATAAAAGGCAAAATCGAATACCTCGTCATTCCAAAGCAGGACAAGCGAGTCTTTGTCCGCGCCGAAACTATCAACACGACCGATAAACCCATTCTCCAAGGATCGACCCAAATCTTTATGGGTGGCGATTTGGTGATGAAAACTGAACTCCCAACTATCGCTGAAGGAAATTATTTTGTCATCGATTTGGGTGTCGATTCTAATATCGAAGCAAAAAGAATTGTAGAAAAAAAGGCCATTGAAAAGGGCATGATTTTCAAAGATCACTCAACCGAGGTTACGGTTAAAATTCAAATCGCCAATCATCATAATTTTCCCATCAAGGTGGCCGTGAAAGATAATTACCCACTTTCCCCTACTTCAGACATCAAAGTTGAATTGCAAAAAGTTGAACCAGATACAAATGACAAAAAGAATGGCCTTATTGAATGGAACAGAATGATCGAGGCCAAGCAAATTGGCGTTTTTAAATTTATTTACAAAGTCACGCACCCAGAAAAATATCTTGTGTCGGAGTTTAATTAATGAAAACCATTTTAATTTTTATATTCATTGTTTGGCTTTCTTCAAACGTACGGGCCGAAAATAGTGCAGATGAGAAGCAGTCCAATCGTGGGAAAGTTACGGCCGTGACTCTCTATAAAGATCGGGCCTTTGTAACGAGAAGAAAAAAACTCCATTTAGCTCCCGGAAATTATGCGCTTGAGTTTGAAAGCGTAACTCCCAGGCTTGATCGCGATTCCATCAAAGTCATTGCTTCCGAGAAGAAAGCGGTGAGAATCTTGAGTGTCAGAACCGAAGATCACTTTAAGAAACTCAAAGACAATAAAAAGCTCAAAGCACTTCTCACGGAACGTGATGCTTTACAGAGAGAAATCGCTCTTCTGTTTGAGCAGGTCAATAGCATCCTGAAAGAAAATGATTATCTCAATGAAATCTCCACTCACTACAGAGAATCCTTTGCGATTAACCTGCATAAAAAGATTTGGACCAAGAAAGAATTTGAAGGTCTGATCCATCTCCTGCACACCCGCGCAGGTAAATTACTTGGGAAATGGAAATCCCTTTTTGAAAGCTACCAGCTTACGCAAGATAAAATTGAGTTTAATAACGCAAAAATCTTAGAACTCGACTCGTCCTCCAATTCACAGGTCACTTCGATCTGGGTAAATTTAGAAATTGTTGAGAGCGTGGATTGTGATCTTGATGTTCAGTACCTCGTCATCGGGCCCGGCTGGAATCCTGCTTATGATGTGCGTATCGACTCCAAAAATCGTGTTGCCATCATTGAAATTAATGCTCTTCTTTCTCAGCAATCAGGAGAAGACTGGGACAACATAGATCTCACATTAAGCAATTTGCGCTCTGAAATTAAACCCGTCGTTCCCACTATTAGTCCCTATACCTTGTCTTGGCAGGAAGTAAAAAAAGTCAAAACCACCATTAGTACTGCAATTGATGATGCCTCTGAACTCGACATGTCGCCTGGCTTAGTCGGTGAGGTAGAGGGTTTGGCAAAAAATTTCTTCATCAAAAACAAGCAGAACATACCCGACGGGGCACAAGGAACTAAGGTCAATATTGAAGCAGGTCGCTTTCCCTACCGTGAACATTTGGAAGTTGTGGCGGCTCAATACCTCAAAGTATACAAGAAGGCGATGCTCATTAATGAATTCCCATGGGCCCTGGCGGCCGGTGAAGTTACCGTCTATTACGATGGCGATCTGGTACAAAATACCACCATCGAAACAGTCCCGAAATCCGCAAAGTTTTATTTAAACACCGGCATTGATCATTCAATCCAAGTTAGTTACTGGTATGATAGCAATGCAGAAAAGAAAAGTGTTATGAATGCTTTTCAAAAAAAGAAATTTTCTCGCAATTTTCATACTTATCTTGAAAATTTCTCGAAAAGTCCCAAAAAAATTATGGTGTTAACCCAAATTCCCGTCTCTGAAGTCAAAGATGTGGAAGTTTCATTCAGCGAGAGCACAAGCGGTCTCAAGGCCCTGGAAGGATTTCCCAGTTGGTCTTTTTGGGAAGCAAATCTCGCCCCAAGGGAAAAAAAAGAATTAGAATTGAAATTGTCTGTCAGTGTACCAGAAAGCTTCCACTTTAATTGGCCATCCAATTAGCAAGCCATTGAACAGCCTGAAAAAATACTGCAAATTCAACTAGATACAGAATCTAGCATAAGCCAGTCTAATAGGACTCAATTAAAAATAATAAGTTTTACTTTTCATAAAATAAGTCTAATTTGCGCCCATCTTGATAACAATGATTCTAGGAGATCATTTATGAAAAAAATTATATTAACGTTATTGTTTGTTTTCTGTGGGGTAAGCAGTGCCAATGCTACTTCCCTCCACCCTGATACTTTTTTACAATCAGCAAATCTTCTTACCTGGGATTTTGATGTCGACTCCCATCTCCGTCATCTTGATGTGACTGACGGTACTTTAACCGTCAATCCTGTTAGCAAAGTGGCCAGTCTTACCTTTAATCTGGCGAACCATTGTCCACCCAATGCTTATTGCTTACACTATTTACCCTACGCTCCAGACTACAAGATACAGCTACCTATCACCAAAACCAGTAAGGATAGATGCGGTGTTGTCACCTATGTGGCGGAACGAAACATGATGCCGGCCGATGGTGTCCATGAAAAACTTGTTATTAGAGATACTTCATTTTCAGTTTGCGAAATGTTTTACTCAAGCGCAACGATCATTAGTTACGATGAAACCTTTGTGAATCGGATAGAACACCGAACTGAAACACGTCACTCACAGATGACGGCCGAGAAGTTGCAATCTCATTATTAACCTGTGTTTGGAATTATTCCTTGGCCACCGAGGCATCTTCCATAATGATCTTATAAAAATAGCCGGCACCAAAGTCTTTATTTAGCGATAACTTGCCCGAAACCACAACTGTATCTCCCACCTGCGACGTCGCTGATGTCGTAACAACCAGCTCGGCATCGCCGGCACTTCCCGAACCATCCTTAATGTGTAGCCAATTTTTTCCCATGATATTGGCGGTAGATTTAGTTACTTTTGCGCGAATTTTAACTGACTTGTCTTTCAATTTTTCAGGGCCATCCAAACATTCTTTGATAGTCATGCCGCCATCGACTTTCTTAACAGAACCAGCTCCCACCACCACCTCGCCTGAAATCTTAGGTTGCGCGCCACCATGGGCAGCAGCCTTAGCTTCATCGACCTTTGCTTGAGCGGCATTAACGGCAACAAATTTGGCCTTATTCTCTGGCAATTGGTTCGTGATCTTGATGACGGGGGCAAAATAAATCTGATCAAAAGTCTTCTTTAAAATCTTGCTAGTAAACTTACCCATGGTCTGACCGTTAATAACGTCAACGGTATCACCTACACCGACTTGCAGTTGCTCGCCCGCGGCCCAAATTTTAACTCCATCTTTCTGTTCAATATACACATAGGTGTACCTATCAGCATCCATGGTCTCAAGAACTTTGCCCGTCTGCACTGTCTTTACTTTGAGTTCTTTTTTCGGCCGAGCTTTAGACGCCTTTGATAGGCCTTTTTTTGAGTCTCCACCATATCCTGGGAAAGCTTCAGACCTGTCAGACCATCCAGCGAGAACTAGAGTCATTGTGATGACGCACAAACAGAATGAATGCTTCATAAACCATCCTTAATAGATAATTGTTGACTTCATTTTTACTTGAGAGCGGTTAACAAATCTAGTGAAAAATATCTTGCCAAAAACAGTTCCATATCAAAAAAAAGGCACAATCGAAAAGATTGTGCCTTGTCATCATTCAATGTGGAGAAGGGCAGATACCCCTCTCCGCATTACAGATTCTACTGTTTCAAGAAACCAAATACGCTAATTTTGTGATCACCAGTCTGGTTTGCAACCAAAATGATGTACTCAATGGAGCGTCCTGGGGCAACGATTTTAGAGAAATATGATGCATTGTCATAATCGATGGCAATAGCATGTGGCATATTCAGGCCACCAGGAGTGTTACCTACAACACCAAATGGCATAAGGAATTGCTTCTTGTCGTTGAAGATTTGAACGTTTTCAAATGAGTTATCAACAACATAGATTCTATTTTCCCTATCAAGAGCGATCCCCTGTGGATGCGCAAAATTGCCTGAAGCAGTATTAGGTACTGTTCCATACTGTCCAAGGAATTTTCCATCGCCATTGAAAATGTCAACGCGACCATTCATGGTGTTTGAGATGTAAAGCAAGCCGTTTTTATCGGACTTAATTGAGGCGGGCATATCAAACTCGCCAGTGCTTTCTCCGTTCTGACCAAAACTCTTCACAAAATCACCACTGATTTTGTTGAATACCAAAACTTGGTCTTTTTTACCGTCGATTACATAGATCAACTCGCCGACGATAGCAGCATCAATAGGTTTCCAAGCTTCAACGCTGCTAAAAGAACGTTGAAACTTATTCTGTGCACTGAATACGAGCACTTTTGAAGCGCCGGCATCAAGCACATAGCGAGTACCGTCAGCATCAACGGTGATGCTCACTGGGGCCTTGAATTTGTAATCGATCTTTGAAACTTGTTTGGTTTTAAAATTCAGAATAGTAATCTGACTTTTTCCCATGTCACATACGAACATTTCTTCTTTAAATGAAGTAACGGCCGTAGGTCTCAAAAAAGGATTGGCATCTTTTACTGATGTTGTAGGCACATAATCAGGAAACCGATTTCCGTAAGCTGAGCCACCATTATTGAAAAAGTTCTCTCCATCAATATTGCCTAAGAATTGAATTCTGGCAGGAACATCACCACCAGGAAAGAAAACTGGCTTTGCGTCGCTGGCGGCAATCCCCGAATTAATCGTGACTAGTGACATGGCAATCACTAATCCTGAAGTTAGATATCTTTTTATTGCTTTCATAACATTACCTTCCTCTTAAAAAATTGTTTAAACTCTCGTTAAATCAATTAATCCTTATTTCCTATGGCAAGTTTTACATAACTGGCCAGCATCGTTCATTTTCACGAGATAAGCCAGACCATCACCGCCGGCAGGATCATCCATATTACCAGTCCCGCGTCCGTAGCCATACTTATCATGGGGTTCGTGACAGGAAACGCACTCAAGTTGGTTATGATCAACACCTCTCAACATGTCCTGAGCGATGGTGCCATCACCTACACTTCCGCCAATTCCTGAGGGAGTTGTTTCAGGATCCCAGAGTCTTCCATCAGCAGCGGCAAGAGCGGCATCATAAGTAAAGGATACTGGGTGGTCATTACGCATATCTTGTCCAAGGCCATAACCAGTCGACTTATAATGACAGCCCATACATAGCTTCGAAATACCGTTGGGATCTCCCATGGTGGCATTGATCGTATCACTGGTATATTGAATATAAGGTGCTGGCATAACCGCCTCGGCCCTGCCCCATAACGGCACTTCTGCTGCAAGAGCATTGTGTGGAGTGTGACAGCTGCGGCATTTACCGTCATAGTGTAGACCAAATGCCGTTGACGCAAACATCAGAAAGAGAGCTGAGCACAACAGTGCTAGCTTTGTATTTGTATTTAAGTACTTTCGTTTCATAACTTTCTCCTTAAAAATTTTACAAGTACTAGATTCAAGTAACCCTTACTGTTTCAAAAATCCAAAGACGTTAATCTTGTTTGCACCAGTCTGGCTTGCTACCAAAATGATGTATTCAAGTTCATGTCCTGGGGCAACGTACTTGGAAAAATACTTTGCATTATTGTAATCAACAAGAATTGTCATAGGCAGATTAAGTCCGGCCTTAACATTTCCGATTTCACCGAAAGGCATAAGGAATTGTTTTTTATCGTTGAAAATTTGAACATTTTCAAAAGAGTTGTCAACGACATAAAGTCTGTTTTCCTTATCAAGAGCAATGCCTTTTGGGCGAGCAAAGCTACCAGCGGCTACGTTTGGAGCATCACCATACTTATCTACAAATTTTCCGTTGGCATCAATTATATCAACACGACCATTGTGCGTGTTAGAAACATAAATCAAGCCTTGAGCACTAACTGTAATAGCTGTCGGAGCGGCAAATTCACCAATCGCTTCACCTGGCTGTCCAATTCTCTTTGTTACAGCACCAGTGTTTTTGTTCATCACAACCACTTGGTGATTTTTGGAATCAACCACGTAGAGTGAGTCATTCAAAAGAGCGGCGGCAACAGGATACCATCCTTGAGCGTCAGCCATAGTGCGAACAAATTTGTTTTGGCCGTCGTAAACACTAATCTTCATGCTTCCAAGATCAACAACATAGCGAGTACCATCGGTATCAATGGCGATGCCTACTGGTTTAGAGAGATTGACACCGAATTTTGAAATAGTGCTCGTTTTGAAGTTAAAAATCATAACTTGTTGCTTGGTCACATCGCAAATGAACAATTCATCCTGGGTGGATGCAAGTCCATAGGTTTGACCAAAAGGAGCTTTTTCTTTCTGTGCATCTGGATTGTATCCAGGAAAGCGGTCTCCAAAGCTTGAACCGTTACTAAAGAATCCTTCGCCATTAATTGTGTTTAGAAATTGGATACGTGGATTTTTTACATCACTTGGGTAAAAAACGTGTTTTGCATCGGCAGCAAAAGCCACATTAATCGCGATAAGTGACATGGCAATCACTAATCCTGAGGTTATATATTTTTTTATTGCGTTCATAACATTACCTTCCTCTTAAAAATTGTTAAAAACTCTTAATTAATGATTTGATACACCTGTTCCTAACATGTGACATGCTTTGCACAAAGTTTGAGGAGCAGCATCATAGGGTTGACCATCTCCTGCATTGGCTTTGCCAGGAAGTACCAACATCTTAAAGTTGTTGTATCTGTTGTGAACTTCATGACAAGAAACACACTCAAGTTGGTCATTCAATGGGCCACGAAGTAAGTCACTAGCTAGCGTTCCGTCAGGAGTCACGCCTGATGGATGGGTAGCGGGGTCATAGAGGTAACCATCTGCAGTTGCCAGAGTTGAGTCAAAAGTAAAAGAAATGGGGTGATCATTTTTCAGATCAGTTCCCAAAATCTGGGTCATACCAGCAGGGCCAGTAATACCATTGTGGCAGTTCAAGCAAAGCTTAGAAATGCCGTTAGGTTGACCAATTGTTCCTTCCAAAGTACCGCGCACGTCAACACTCTGATACTGTTCATAAACAGTTAAATCAAGAGCGGGATCGTGATGGCGCCACAATGGAGCAGCAGCGGTGTAAGCTCGGTGCGGGGTGTGGCACACTTCGGTAAATTGAAAAAGAACGGTCTCCAGGGTGCTTGTGCTCAGTAAAGT
>CAYHRT010000147.1:0-10051 GCA_964359085.1 uncultured Bdellovibrio sp.
CGATCAGTCCTGATAAGTTGATTCCTACGGCGGCCTATGACGTAGGTGGCAATGGCCGAGTGATCGCCAACGTGGAGGCCAAGCGCGGTCAGATAACCTTCACACTCAAAAGAACTCGGGAACAAAATTAGCGCGAAATCTCTTACATCTTCTTACGGATTCATTTGGCATTAACACTCCATCACCGTTAGGGCGTAAAATATCGCAGTGTAATTCCACGGAAGGAGTTTTTATGAGATTGCTATTGTCCATTCTGCTGACTATTTTTTCTTTCCCTCTCTTTGCCAACTTAGAAAAGGCCCCGCCCTCCATCAATATGACGGAAAATAGAGGGAAGGCAGTGTTTGTCGATTTCAAAAAGGCTGACTATCAGATTGTCTATGACGTGAGTAAAAATAGTGTTTGGGCCGAGTCGACCATCATCTTTGAAAATCATGAAAGTGGTTACGCAATTTTTGATTTGGTTCCTGAAGTTGCGTCCGCCACCATTGATGATAAGACTGTGAGCATCTCGGCATATAACATTTCAGGGGTGACCAAAGTGAGATATGTCAACGCCGTATTGGCACCTGGTGTTCACACCATGAAGATTCGCAATCAAATTACTGAGAATATTACCTTTAGTGATCGACAAGTGAAGAGTGCTTTTTGGACCGATGATTTATCCGATCGAGGATTTCTGGAACAATATCTTCCTTCCAATTTAGAGTTTGATCAATACAAGATGACTTTCACAGTTAAGATCACCGGAACAGATGTGGCGCATGAAATTTTCACCAATGGCGAGGATAAACTTTCGGCCAATAATGAATGGTCTGTGGAATTTCCTGAGCACTTCAACACTTCTTCTATTTTCTTCCACCTCACGCCATCAGGAGCTTTTCGCAAACTGTCCTTCAATTATCGTTCTATGGATGGAAGAGAAATCCCGGTTGTGATCTATGGTAACCAAGACTTGAATGCTTATAAAACTAAAACACAAAATACTCTGACTGAGTTGGAGAGAGACTATGGTCCCTTTCCCCATCAGAAAGTTGTGATTTATGGTGCTGGTGGGGGCGGTATGGAATATTGTGGCGCCACCATTTCAAGTCTCTGGGCACTTTCGCACGAGCTAACTCATTCGTATTTTGCACGAGGAGTGATGCCTGCTTCTGGTAACTCTGGCTGGATTGATGAAGCAGTGGCCAGTTGGAGGGATGATGGTTATAGACAAAGCGGTCAGTCTGAACTTGCCGTATCGCAAATGGCGGGCCATTCGCTTTATATGCGCGAAACCGATAGGGATGCCTATTCCAAAGGCGCAAGGTTTATGGGGTATTTGGATCAAATTTTTAGCGAGAAAGGTGGGTTGAAGAAATTTTTACGTGATCTTTTTGAGAAACGACTCTTTAAACCATTTCAAACGCAAGACTTTCATCACGATTTAGAACTTTATTTTAATCACACTTTGGACCTTGAATTTAACAAGTACATTTATGGTACTGGTGGTGTGCTTGAGAAAAATGACCAGACCGGCGGCAACGGTGGACATAATCCGTATCACCCAAGATTGACCAAAGCCCAACGTCAGGCCCTCCTGTAATCTTGTTATGAAGAAACCGAAGAAACCACCAAAATCGCATGGGCCGCAGAATTATCAGCATCCCGATAAATATGGTGAATGGTTGGGATATCGAGTGATCAGTGTCGACCGAAAAAAATTTGAAGTTAAGGTCGGCCTTACCTTGCGAGAGGCTCATCTCTCTCCCGCAGGCAGAGTTCATGGCGGCGTGGTTTCTGGTTTTTTTGATTTCTCCTGCGGAGTGGCCGTTTTCTCTACTATGCAGAAAGACGAATTTTGTTCCACTGTCGAACTCAAAGTGAACTATTTTAAGCCTCTCGATGTCGGCAATAAACTCATCGGGCATGCTCGTGTCGTCTTTCGTGGAAAACGGCTCTGTGTGATTCACGCCTATCTATACCGGAATAGAGAAAAGCCACCTGTGGCCATGGCCACCGCAACTTTCAACATCGTGACAAAATCCTAGGGCAGGCCCTAACGGTGAATGACTCCACCCGTTGTCCCAATTGTTCCTTCAGTGATTTGCATTTCAAGCGGAGTCCCGAGCAGCGGATCGAGGGGTAATCCCGTTTCTGGATGAGTGGAGTTAATATAACGATAGTTCTCAAAGACGTTACCACCGCTGGCCGTTCCTTCATTGCCGCGCCGGAAAAATTCAAGAATATACCGAGTATTAAAACCAATAACGCCAAAGGTTCTATTTTGCACTCGATGACTCATTTCATGAGATTCAACGTGCGAACTGCCGGTTGAATTCTCATTCATAAGAACTTGATTGCCGAAAGTGAAAGGTCGGTCAAAGTACATTTGGAAGATTCCCCCCGTCCGGAAGAATGTATCATCCACTAAGGCCATATCGACATTGTAACGGCCGACTCCAACTCCCGGAGTATTTTGAAATTGATTTTCAAGTGCAAGTTCTTCCGCCGTCACAACTGGTTTATAGCGATAGCCGTAGATGGCAATTTTAAGCCCCGCCTCACCTAGGCCGTAGATGAGTCCTTTACCCATCCCTTCGAGCATGTCTTCCTTGGTTACGACACTTACGATTAGGCCATTGACGCCACGATAGACGGAGGTTTCGAGTAACTCGATTAAGGCATTTTTAAAGGCGACATCTTTTGTAAGTCCGGCCAGAGTCGGATGGGCAATCGAGCGAGGCAGAAGTCCGAGCACAATTCCTTGAACCGCACCAACAATTGCGCCCACATCAACTCGTCGATTAATGGCCACTGCTTCGGCGGCCCCAGCAAGTCCACCCAAAATAATTTGTTCCGCCAGTCGGCCGGGCGAGAATCCTGCGCCCAGAATGGCAGAGACGGCCACATTTCTAAGCATACTTGGTAGAATGTCCTTAAATTTGATGTCATATTTGAGTGCCGTGACAGTGTCGCGCACCAGAGAAGCTGCAATGGCCGAGAGCATGGGGTTTCCGGTGGCGGCATAGACTAAACCACCGACCACGAAACTCGAAACATTTTCAATACTCGTTAATCTTTTTAAAAAGTCACGGGCCTTCAAAACCATCCGCATCGCTGCACCCTTTAAGTAGACCGGACGGCCCTTGCTGTCGTAGATAACGGGAAGTTTCTGATCCCACGGGTGATTGGGGTAGAGTTGCATCATGATAGAGAAATTTTCGATGACTTCGGTAATGTGAGGCAAGAAAAGTCCCCGGTCTGGAATAGTGAAAGGCAGTCCCTTTTCGCTCGCCAACTTTTTCATTTCACTGTAGTGATTGCGTACCCACCTGCGCAGGTGCAAAAAATATTCCATGTCGCCGCTGCTGAAGAGATACACATAGGTAAACTCTTTAATCATGGGAATAAGTAGCTTGCGATGGAGATGAATAAAGCTGGGAGTGAGAACGATGTGCTGCAATCCAAAGGCCTTAACTGCCGGCATTTTAATCTTGAATTTGGTTTCTAATTCACTTTTTAAATAGAGCAGGAGTGATTCTTTATGAGGCAAGTGATGAATAGTGTTAAATAATTGTGCGGTTTCAGACTTAAATTCTTTTTCACTGCCAAAACGCGCTTTGATGAGGAGTGGCTTGGCCCGAGAGGCCTTGAAGCGATACTTGAAATTAACTTTGGCACTGGCGGGAAGTGCATTATGGTCAAGGATTTCTTGCGCTTGAACAACTTTAAAATATTCCTGGTAAAACTTTTCTTTATACTCAGTATTGAAATCCTTTTTATGAACGAGGTATTTACTCACTGTTGGGCGGGCGGTAGGAAAAATCCCCAAGTTCTCACCTTTGTTCAGGGCCGCATGTCGCTCTAGCGTGATATAGAGAAGAATTTTTTTGCCCTCAGGATTGTTCAATAACTGGGCATATTGGCCGGCACGACGTTGTCTTTCATAGCGCGAGAATCGGCCGGAACGCAGAAGGTCTAGTTTAAATGGTAACGGTGCCCCTTGGACGTCATAGAGTTGAACAACTACTTTCGAGAGTGCTCGGCGAAGAGTGGTGGATTTCTTGGCCTCACGATCGATCACCTCATTCCATTTTAAAAAGTTCTCAAGTGGCTTCCCCGCCAAGGCAGTGGTGAGTTTTTTAATGAGTTCTTTTTCCTTCTTTTTATTGAGATAGAAATGAACTTGATCAATAATATCCGTCATGATCAAATCGGCGGCATATTCTTGGCGGGATTCTGGTGTTGGATCTTTGAAAACTAAACGTGCCTGAGTGTCAGCATCCTTCAATAACTCAGGGTGGGTGGTGATTTCCTGCATGAGCGCAATCATCACGGGCGACTGATGTAAATGATTTAGGGTGGGAGCTTTGCTATTGAAGAAGGCATGAGCATTCGAGGATAAGCAGCACAATAAAACACTTAAAAATAAAATACTATTTTTCACCGAATACTCCTGATCCCCAGAGTATTCGGAATTCTACAGAATTTCAGAAACAATACAAGTTTGTCACTTGCCCGTGTAATTCTTACAGGGAATTGGTGGCAGGCATTTTCTCATCAACCAGAGCGGCAATGACTAAGTCCCCGCTAACATTAATGGTGGTACGACACATATCGAGGAAGCGATCGACTCCCAAAATGATGCCAATTCCTTCGGGAGGAATGCCGACTTGCTTAAGCAAAATCATAATGAGGGGAAGAGAACCTCCCGGAACCCCAGCGGTTCCAATCCCGGCCAGAATAGACATTAAAACGACCTGTATTTGCTGACCTAGGTTTAAATCAACTTGATAAACCTGGGCCAAAAATAACACCGTGATCCCCTCAAAGAGGGCCGTGCCATTTTGATTGGCAGTCGAGCCGATGGTCAAAACAAAGCGCGACGATTCTGGTGACAGTTTGAGTTTGTGTTCCGCACATTCCAAGGAGCGCGGGAGAGTGGCATTACTTGAAGCAGTGGCAAAGGCATAGAGATAGACTTCGCGGCATTGGGCAAAGAACTTCCAAGGCGAGATACCCTTGGCCTTTAAGAGAGCACTGTACACGACAAATTGTTGGAGAAGTAAAGCGCCCAAAACTACGGCTACATAGTAGGAAAGAGAGAGCAAAATTTGATGGCCAAATTTAAAGGCGCTTGAAAAGACCAGCGCAAAGACGGCGAAGGGTGCGAGTTTCATGGCATAGTCCACGATCTTCATACAAGTGGCATAAATTTCTTCGAGGATAGAGAGAAGTGAAGTTGATTTTTCGGCAGAATGGTGAATGCGCGCTAAAGCAATGCCGAAGATGAGTGCGAAAAACATTAGGGCGAGCATTTCCCCATCAAGCGCTTTGACCGCAGAGCTAAAAGGATTGCTGGGAATAATCTCGACCAGTGCTTGGGCGATTGGTTTGGCGCTTTCGGCATTCGAGGCAATTTTTTCAACCTTGTCATGGGCGTTTGTCAGCGCACTTGGAATCGTAATACCAGCTCCTGGTTTTAATAAATTTGTCAGGGAGACACCGATACAAACTGAAGCTGAGCTTGCCAGCACGGTATAGAGGAGCGTACGTGAGGCGATTTTCCCTAGACCATGGTGCTCAGACAGTTGGTACACACCGAGGCATAGGCCACAGAACACCATAGGGACGACGATCATAAAGATGAGGCGTAAAAAAACTTGTCCGGTGGGCTCGAAAATATTTTTTAGGATAAATTGCGCCACTGATGAGTCAGCGAAGGGATGACAGAGTACGCCGGACCCTGCGCCTAATATAAGTGCTAAAATCAACCAATGATGTCGTTTCATTTTTTTCTCAAATGTCAGTAACCTGAGTTCGGACTTAGGTTAAGTAATAATTACAAAGTATTACACTTTTTTTTAGAATTTTGATAGAACGCTTCGCGACAATCTGAACCAATAGGCGGATAAAAAAATGAAGAAAATCAGCACTCTGACTTTATTCTGCATCTTACTCCTCGGCCCGACTATGGCCTTAGCCACATCGGCATCTGAGGCCCCTTTGACTGATGCCATGGCACTTGAGCTTGGGATGACGCCGGTTAAATCGCTTAAAACGGAGAGTCGTTTTTTCCAAAAACTGCACGATCTCTTTGGTAGACGCAGAAATAAAGATGGGGCCGTAGATAGTACACCCGATGAAAAAAAAGCAGAAGTCGTGATCATCGTCAATAAGGCCAAAGAAGGCACCGCCACTTCCGCCCAAACCATGCGCATCTATGTAAAAGGCGATCTACTCTACACCTTTCAAGTTTCTACCGGTAAAGAAACTAAAGTGAAGGCCACCAGCGGTATTGAATATATGGCCACGACACCTGTGGGATATTTTCGCCCGGCCACTATCTGGAAAGAATATCAGTCGTCGCAGTGGATTGGGGCCCAGATGAACCATCCCATTTTTTTCATTGGAGGAATTGCTCTCCATTCAACCACGCCGGAACATTTCTCTGCCATCGGTCACCGTGATAGCGGCGGGTGTGTTCGACTCATGCCAGAGAACGCCAAGATTCTAAATGAACTGGTGCTCACGACGGGTCTCGATTCCTTTGAGATCGTGGCAAAAAATAATTGGGTGGGAAAAAGAAAGATCATCCGCAATCAGGTCGTCGGCGCTGAAATTCCCGTAGCTCGCATCACGCGCACTACGGGGATTCTAACAGCTGAAAAACCAGTACAATCCTGGGATACCATCATTATTATTAAGAATATAAAAGATTAGATACTTCTCAGCATCTTCAAATAATTGGCTCGCTCGAAGGCCGATTTGTCAGTCACGTGTCGATAACTCATGGAACCTTTCATCTGTTCAAGAGAAGAATACTCATGCTCTTGCATCCACTGGGTCATTTCTTTAATGATTCTCGTGGCACTGGAGATACCTTCCTGATAAAAAAGTGATGCAATCATCGTGGCATCGGCACCGGCCATCACCATCTTTAATACGTCTGCTCCCGACTTAATTCCTCTCGTGGCCCCCAGAGAGGCTTTAATGGTTCCAAACAAAATCGCCGTCCAATGGAGAGACAGGCGCATTTCATAGTGCGCAGAGAAACTTGGTTTCATTGCGGCCTCTAGGTGATCGAGGTCAAAATCAGGTTCGAG
Organism: uncultured Bdellovibrio sp.; assembly: GCA_964359085.1. Lineage (GTDB taxonomy): Bacteria > Bdellovibrionota > Bacteriovoracia > Bacteriovoracales > Bacteriovoracaceae > GWA2-49-15. The sequence goes on from CAYHRT010000147.1 coordinate 7,089, forward strand.
AAAGCGATTAAAGAGCACCAGGCCGTCGGCCCCGGCATCGACCAAGCGATTGGCCATATTGGCAAAGGCACTAAAGAATGGTCCCACCTTAACTGCCAGTGGAATGGAAACTTGTGTCTTCACTAATTTCACAATTTCAAGGTAGCGGTTTTCGACTTGGGCGCTGGTTAAAGATGAAGCAGTAGGGAGATAGAAAATGTTTAACTCTAAGGCATCGGCACCGGCCTCTTGGATAAGCTTGGCATACTTAATCCAGCCACCGGCAGTTGTTCCATTTAAACTTCCAATTACAGGAATTCCAAGACTCGATTTGATTTTATGCAAAGATTCTAAATATTCTTCCCCTTCAAAATTGTGAAAATTTTGCGGTTCGGGAAAAAAACTTGTGGCCTCAGGACTTACTGCCTGAGTGGAGAAGTTGAGAAATTGATCCATGGACTGTTGATCGTAGGAAATTTCTTCCTCAAAGAGAGAGGGAAGAATGATTCCTGCGACGCCAGCATCTTCCATTTCCTTGACTCGATCAAGATTCTTGGTCATTGGACAAGCCGATGCCATAACTGGATTTTTTAATTTTAAACCCATGTAGACAGTTTGCAGGTTCATGGTTAAATCCCTCTACCGTTAGGTTTTATCAGTTGTTTTGTCTTTGTCTGACCCCATCTTTGCCAGCGCATCATAAAATTTGAATTTCTCATCGACAAATTGCTGAGCTTTCACATACAGATGCTCGGCACGAGTAGGATCTATCTTTTTAAGCATCTTAAAACGCGCTTCCTGATCCATATAATCTTTCAAGGCAGTTTTAGGTGCTTTGGAATCCATAACGAAGGGGTTTTGGCCCTTTTGTGGACTGTCTGGATTGTAGCGGAAGAGATGCCAGTGCCCGCTATCCACCGCCATCTTTTGTTGGGTGGCCATGTAACGCATATTGTAGCCGTGTGCGATGCAGGGGCTGTAGGCAATGATGAGTGAGGGGCCTGGGTAGCGCTCGGCCTCAAGAAAGGCCTTGAGGGTATGGGTATCATTGGCACCCATGGCCACTTTCGCCACGTAAACATGGCCATAACTCATGGCCAAGAGTCCGAGATCTTTTTTCCCCGTTGGCCTTCCGGCCGCCGCAAATTTTGCCACCGCTCCAATGGGAGTAGATTTGGACATTTGTCCGCCGGTGTTGGAATAAACTTCGGTGTCGAGTACCAGTACGTTGACGTCCGCACCGGAAGCTAGAACGTGATCGAGACCACCATAACCGATATCATAGGCCCAACCATCTCCTCCGATAATCCAAACACTCTTTTTAACCAAGTAATCGACCAACGTGCCTAAATGTTTCGCATCACTGGTGTTCATTTTAGAAATTTTTTCTTTTATAAGATCAACTCGTTCTCTTTGAGAAAAAATTTCCGCTTCATCGCTCTGCTTGGAATCAAGAATTGAAGTCACTAATGGATCACCTAATTGTGAAGCCAATTTTTTTAGAAGTTCTTCTGCCTGAACTTTCTTTTTATCTACGGCCAGACGAAATCCGAGACCAAATTCGGCATTATCTTCAAAAAGTGAATTTGACCATGCTGGGCCTCGTCCTGATAGGCCACTGGTATATGGGGTGGTCGGGAGATTGCCTCCATAAATGGAGGAGCATCCAGTGGCATTGGCCACCAGCATGCGATCCCCAAAAAGTTGGGTGGCGAGTTTAATATAAGGAGTTTCACCACACCCGGCGCAGGCACCGGAAAATTCAAACAAGGGCTGCAAAATTTGGGAACCTTTGACGGTATGGGATTTAATTTTGTTGCGATCATACTCGGGAATTTTTAAGAAGAAATCCCAGTTGGCCTTTTCTGTCTCTCGGATAGGACGTTGCGCGGCCATATTGATGGCCTTCTTGGAAGAGTCGGTTTTACTTTTGGCGGGACAGATTTCTACGCACAACTCACAACCGGTGCAATCTTCAGGCGCCACTTGAATGGTATAGAGGGTTCCGGTTGCAAAGTCACTCCCCTTGGTCTTGGTGGACTTGTAGGTGGCAGGGGCGCCACTTAAATCTTTTTCTTCATAAACTTTCGAGCGGATGACACCATGGGGGCAGATGAAGGCACATTTGCCACATTGAATGCAGATATCGGCTTCCCACACGGGAATATCTTGGGCAATGTTGCGCTTTTCCCACTTGGTTGTACCCACGGGGTAGGTGCCGTCGTTGGGAATTTTACTTACTGGGAGGTCATCACCTTTGCCCGCCATAATGGCACAGGTTACTTGTTTAACAAAAGTAGGCGCATGATCGGTGACGGAACTCGACAGGACGATGTTGCTGGTGGCCTTTTGTGGTACGACAACTTTGAAGAGATTTTGCACCGTCATATCCACTGCCTTGTAATTCTGATTTACAATTTCATCGCCCTTTTTTCCAAATGTTTTTTTGATTGCAGACTTAATTTTGGCAATAGACTCATCCGGGGGAAGGATACCTGAGATGGCAAAAAAGCAGGTTTGCATAATGGTGTTGACTCTGCCTCCCATGCCTGTTTCTCGTGCCACCTTGACTGCATCGATAGCATGAAAATTTAATTTTTTGGCGATAATGGTTTCTTGAACGGAGCGGGGAAGGTTATTCCATACCTGATCTTTATTATAGGGAGAGTTAAGTAAAAAAGTGGCACCCTGACCGGCCTTTTCTAAAACATCAAATTGTTCCAGAAATTGAAATTGGTGGCAGGCCACAAAATTGGCGGTATTGATCAAGTAGCTCGAACGAATGGGATTTTTCCCAAAACGCAGGTAAGAGGTGGTTACAGAACCGGATTTTTTTGAGTCGTAGACAAAATACCCCTGGGCAAAATTTTCTGTTTCTTCGCCAATTATTTTGATGGAGTTCTTGTTGGCCGAAACAGTTCCATCGGCCACCAGTCCCCAGAAAATACCGCGGAAAGTAGACTCTTTTTCAATAGAAAAATTTT
>CAYHRT010000148.1:0-10040 GCA_964359085.1 uncultured Bdellovibrio sp.
AGTCTGGTCTAAAGATGGACGGACTCCTGATGGCCAATTGACCCGAGAACGTTTTGAATTTAACACTCAAGGATTGGTCAAATGGACAACGAGTGCTGCTGAAATGATTTGCGCCAAGACCGCCGGAATTTTTCAGGGCACAATTGCCAAGGACAAACAGACATTAATTGTCGAGTTAGCTTGGCAGGTTCTTGATGAGCAGAAACGGGCCTCCCATGATCCTAACAATGGCAATGATCCTGACTCTGACTCAGTCGACACCTCTGATGCCTCGACTATCATGCGCGTTGCCTACAAAGATAAAGTTCAGTCAGTTGCTATCTCGAAATTGACTGTAAAAACACGCAAACTGAAAGAACTGATCAGGGAAGTGATTCAAACACTTTCACCTCACCAGGCAGTAGAATTTAGAATTATTCCCATGAAGGATCATTTGCTTGCGGTCTTCAAGGGAATTGGTTCTGAAGATTTTAAACTCATTTTACCCGACCAGGCCCAAAAAGCATTCTCCCACTCTGGCGGAGAACAACTTGAATATATTAATCCGCCCGCAAAAGAACAATATCTGCTCAAAGATGGAACTCCGTCGGTTGAAATCAAGTTAAAAAAATTTGAAACAGACGAGACGTTGGCGATGATTCTTTATCGCAATAGCTCTATTCTCCATCATGGTATGCGCAACGTGGATAAACCTACCGATACTAAGGCCATGGAAATCGATCTTTGCTCAGATTGGCATCCCAATATGAAAAACTAGCAGGCGATTGAAAAGGCAGAAACCGTGCTTAGGCAGACAACATGTCTAACATGCTAATATTAAAAGAATCCCTATGATTGAATTATGTCTAAATAAATGCCGATAAGCTTATGGGTGTTGAATCAATAACTTGAGAACTAAGGTAGCGCATGAAAAAACAATGGCACAGTTTTCTGTTTTTAGTCGTGATCACGGTTACTGCAAATGTCATCGCGGCCGATGCAGAAAAAAAGATAGATGTCTTTTTTGATGGCAAAAAAGTTGTCTTTATCCATAAAGAAAAAATTACTGCCAGTGAAAATTGCTTTAATCGTTCATCGGGACCTGAATGTGAGGCGATTTTGAGCTTAAAAAAGGCTTCGGCCATTGGATTGGAGGCCTATATGAAGGGCGGCGCCAATCCAGGTGCCGTGGTATGCAAGCACTCACTAAAGGGAACTTTAGTGCTTGGCCATGATACCTTCGAAAATGAAACCACCTACTGTATGTTCAAAGATGGTTCTTACGTAGACAACGGTTCGATTGCTTACTACGCCAACTACAATGATGACCAGGCCGCAAAACAAAAACCAGCACCTTTCAAATTGTGAGTTCTATGAAAAAAATATTTGCCGCCATTTTAAGTTTTTTCTTTCCCTTGCTGACCTTCAGTGCCGAAACGCCGGCCTGCCCGGTCGATTCTGTCCGTTTAGATGGATCGGGCGGGTCCATGTCCAATGTCAGAACTCTTGACCAAGGTGATCTTGGAATCTGTTATGCTTGTGCCGCTTCTCAAGCGGCCGCTGCCAAACACGGAAGCACTGGATATTGTCCTTTGTCCGTTGCGGCCGACGATGCTCGAGTGCATAAGGAAAATATCACCGGAACTGATAATGCGCTGGAAGGCAGCTTTGTTTGTCGCGCAATCAATGCGGCCAATAAAAAAGGTTACTGTCAAAGCTGTGGACCATTTTATGAAGCTTTAAAGAGAGACAACGGCGGCGGCAAGGAATTTTTTGATGCCGCCAATACCTATTACAATGCATTTATTCAAAACCTCAAAACCACCACACCAACCGTCTGGAAGAACCTGTTGAAAAATCGTTATGCCAGCGATCGAGAGCGCATTGCTCAAGAGTTTCGTCTCGGCCTTTGTCTTGTGACTCCCACAACTCTGCGCTCTTCCTTGGTATATCCTGTTCAGGATGTATTGATTCGCGCTTTACGGGCCAATAACCCAGGTGAATATTTCAACGCGATGATAGAAACGACCTGTACTGAACGCAATCCCGCAGCAGGCGGGAGAAGTCCAAAATGCAAGGATAATGATTTCCCAACCCCGAGCAAATCACGCTCCATCTTGCGCAACCATTTTACGGCAAAAACAGACATGCCTATCGGAATGGAATTTTGCTCGAATATGTTTAATGTTGCGCGGCCCGAAGATTTCCAGTCCACGTATCCTAATAGTTCAGGTAGCATGATGAACTTCGAGGCATACACAGGTGCTGGCGATCGCATGAAATGGTTACTTCAGTCCTTTCAGAGTAAAATTGAAAAAACTATGGATACCTTGCGTGCCAAAATTGAGCGCAATTTGATTCTTTGTGCAGTTTCCAACTGCACTGATGGGACCGTTAAAGCTAAAACCTTGGCCTATTTTGAACGTGTCCAAAAATGCTTTACGGATCACCGTGTACAGACCATGCGCAAGCGCAACCGACACAGTGTCTACTCTCAATACTTGGATGTGAAGAAGGAGGCGATTGGTAATCCTATTTCCACCATGGTAGGTAAGGCACTCACGTCTTGTAAAAAAGATTTAGACACACTCTCGGCCGCTCTACCCACAACTGGTTATCCCCAGATCGCGCGCAATGAACTAGTCCAGAAATTGCAAGAACAAATCGCGATTGCGGAAAAAGAGCGTACGTGCGGTAATCATGCCGTCCTTTTGATTGGGACACGATGTTCAAATAATAAACGTCAATATCTAATCCGCAATTCATGGGGGCAAAGTTGCAATGGTTATTCGCACGATACCACCCAATCAAATTCCGAGTGTGAGGCATCCACCTCCACCGTTTGGGTCAACGAAGAAGTGGTGATCAATAATACTTATAGTTTGAACAAAATTGAGTAAGAACCGTCAATATTTTCTACCTTTGCTCAATTCATAATCCTCTGAATAACTTCTTTCGCTGTTTTCATGGTCCTTGGCTGCAGAACTTCTCGCGTGAGGAAACCACACATTGAGGCAATATCGAGCAATGAACAGGTTTGCCTCCAGTCATCCTGAAAAAGCTCGTCTTCCTGCCCATATCCCTCTCGTAAGAATGATTGAACATCAACTGGAGATTCATTTTCAAATCTCAAAAAATTTGCGAAATCTACTAAGGGAGTCCCCGAGTGAGCGAATTCCCAGTCTAGGATTGCGTTCACTTTCTTTTTCTTAGGGCATACTAGAATGTTTTTTGTATTAAAATCTGAATGGACAAGGTGGCATTGGCCATTGAGTGCAAGGAAGGACGCATCCTTGGAACGAACGTATCCCAAAGTATTTTTGGTCAGTTCTTTCCCCAGACGTTCACAAACCAGATCAGAGGCCAGAGAGGCGATAATGTAGTCAAAATAACCTGAGCCGACACCTCTCTCAAACTTGCTCTCGATGTCAAGGTTTGGTCCGAAAAAGCCAGGTTCTTTGAATGTAAAACTATGCACCTGTCGTAATTTCTTACCAAGATCAACTAATATTTTTTCCAAATCGGCTACATTGAGGTCACGCCAAATATCACTCAATAACGGGCCTTCAATAAAATCCATAATGCAGAAATTGATTCCACTCATTTCGCTCAGATACCGAACTTGAGGCGCAAGGCTAGCTAATTCAAGATGTTTTAGAATGGCCACTTCAGTTCGCAGATGGTGTATCGGTTTATGAAAAATGCGCAAAACTTGTTTTCGATCTGAGCTTTCAAAAAAGAAATTTGAGTTTGAATATCCACCACTCAGCTCTCTAATGGACTCCAGCTTGACTGTTGCATCCCATTTGCAAATAAGACTTGCAACTAACTCTTGAGAAACACTCTCTTTCAGTATATTTGGATCAAATTTAGAATCATAGTCGAACATGTTGCCTGGTCGTTTGTATAATAAAAACCACCTAAAAAATGTTGCTCGCTATACAATTCAGTGGTGGTCCCAAAGGGCGCTTCAAGCCACCGATTTATGTCTTGAATATTAACAACTTGTGAATGATTTAGCGAGCTTCCCCTGTTGATTTTTCCTCCATGTAGGTATATTATGCCATATATGGTTTCTTCCACCCTTAAATACAGCCAGAAGATTACGCTCATTCATCGGAAAACTGAGCATATTGCAGTGGCCGAGATTAAAGTCTGAATGGTTAAGGTGACTAAGGATTACCCTCATAGAATTAAACATTCCTTATTTTGTGTGAATTTGGAAACCAAGGGAGTCATCATAGGATTTGATAATCATAGACCGAAGGGGCCACACAAGCATCTGGGAGATAATGAGGTTGACTATCGTTTTGATTCTACAGACCAACTTCTGGATGATTTTTGGAGCGAAATTAAAAAAGCGAGGTTATGTAGTATGAAACTTAAGAAAGCCAAAATTAGAATTACGTCTCTTGATAGCATTAAGGGGGAATGGCAGAAAGCTCTTAAGGGAAAGGCGACCCACACTCGCAAGGACGATGAGATTATCTTTGTAGGCATTGATTCAGTCGCTAAAATATTCTCTAAGCCTCGAATCGAACTTCTCATGGCGATTATCAAAAGTTCGCCACATTCCATTTATGAGTTGGCCAAAATCACTGATCGAGATTTCAAGAATGTTCACCATGATGTAAAGCTCTTATGCGATATTGGTCTTATTGAACTTAAAGAGTCAGGGGACGCGCGCCATGGACTGACTCCTGTGCCCCTTTTCTCTGGAATTGAGTTGGATTGGGCGGCGTAAGAACCATTTATCGGCTGAGGCGAGTGTGTATATACCTACAGATTCAGCATCATTACAACCGAGCGCTGAAAAAGGCTGGACTCTTTCCCAAATTTCAATCGACCCATATCTTAAGAAAAGCTATGGCCAACATTGTTAGGAAGGAAATGGGGCTCGATGCTGCTCAAGCGGCAGGCGGTCAATCATATCGAAAAATTGATGGCCGAATCTATACCAGTCAGACAGGTGCGTTTGAGTTTGGTGTGAAGAAAAACTGCGGGTTCGATTGGAACAGATTGGAACAAAATGTGTTCTTGACATCCAAAGGCCCCTAGTTTCAGGGGCTTTTAAATTAGTGGTGGTCCCAAGTCAAAGGCTTTCTAACCGCGTGTTGCGTATTTTCTTAGGTCGTCAGCAATTTTCCGCCGAAAGCAATCCGTCCGATCCCTTCAGGTTCAAAAAGAATATGCACATTTTCTTCAGGGCGTCTGGTTACCTGGGATATTGCCCGAGTCAATTCCTTTGCGATAGAGATCCGTTCTTTTTGATCGCCACACTTCCCCAAGAGTAAAGAGACGAAAACTGGCATTGCTGTGGAAGAGTCAGTATCGTTTTCAGCATAGAAGGGAGATTCCAAATGCCGTAATTTTACCCACGTTCCTCCGACCTTTGATTTCAAAACAACGGCAGATGCGTCTGCCAGAGATTGGGCGAGGTCGGACGGCAATTCGTTTGAATTTTTTACAACTATTTCAATCTCGATTATTGGCATAATGGTTACCTCTTACAAAAAGATAGCTTTGTATGAATACTTTGTAAAACATCTCATTATGAAGTTTCATATTTGAAAATACCTCTAAGCATTCACTTAGCTTCCTTCTCTTTTATGAACTAAACTCATAAAAATGCGGAATGAAATTTGAAAAACTAATTTTACAAATAGAAAAAATTAATAATGATCTACAACGAAATGCCATTCAGAACGTAAATCAGGCCCTCACAATAAGAAACTGGATGATTGGTCATTACCTGTATGAGTACGAGCAAAGGGGACAGGATAGGGCGAACTATGGAGATAAACTTCTTCTTAACATTGCAAAGGCATTGTCAAAAAAGAATATCAAAGGGCTCAGTTTTAGAAGCTTGAAGCTATATAGACAGTTTTATTTGGCCTATCCTCAAATTCGGCAGACGCTGTCAGCCGAATTGAACATCCGCCAAATTGGGCAGACACTGTCTGCCCAATCATGTAAGTACTCTGCTGATATGAATATGATGCTTAAGCATTTCTCATTCTCTCACTTCGTCGAATTGATTAAGGTTGAAAAGCCACTAGCAAGATCGTTCTATGAAATACAGGGAATCAAGGGGAGATGGTCAGTACGAGAACTTTCGAGGCAAGTAGGATCTCTTCTTTATGAACGGACTGGCCTGTCTAAAAACAAGAAAGGACTGCTTTCAAAAATCACACATGATATTATCAGTATTGAAGAATCAATTCGTGATCCATACCTCCTGGAGTTTACAGGACTTAAAGAAAGATCAGAATATAGTGAAAATGACTTAGAAACTGCCCTTCTTAATCATATCCAGGATTTTTTGTTGGAACTTGGAAAAGGCTTCTGTTTTGAGAGTCGACAAAAAAGAATTACGATCGACAACGAACATGATCGCATAGACCTGGTTTTCTATCACCGCATTCTGAAATGTCACGTCCTGATCGATTTGAAGAATAGGGCGTTTTCGCATGCAGATGCAGGGCAGATGAATTTCTATCTCAACTACTTTAAGCATAATGAAATGAGTAAAGGGGATAATCCTCCTATCGGAATTATTCTTTGTACTTCGAAATCTTCCGTGAAAGTTCAATATGCTACTGGCGGAATGGATAAACTTTTTGTTTCTAGGTATATGGTAGAACTTCCGTCTGAAAAACAGTTGGAGAATTTTATTAAAGGAGATATTGAGCAACTGGGGCTGAAATCTAAATAGAAATTACTGGTGGTCCCAAAGGGATCGGCCAATACTTTCGCTCGCCTCCAGCTCGCTCACTGCTTGGCCTCCCCTCAAAGTCCTCTCGGTCGCCTCACGCTCCCTCGGCCTGCTTAGGCAGGCCCGGCCTTTTCGCTTCGATTCCCTTTGGGAAGTTTATTTTATTATTTTATAGTTGAAGTGGTGGTCCCAAAGGGAATCGAACCCCTAATTGGGCTTTAGGAAAGCCCCGTTATATCCTTTTTAACTATGGGACCAGAGGAAATCTTTTATCATACGAAAATCGTTTCTGGCCACTCAACTCTTCTCTTCTTCGATTCGTTTGGCAAGAACGCCGTTGGCCCGTACAATAGAAGAGTGGAAAGTGTAAAATCGTCTCCTTTTTTGGCCCTGATCTCTGGCCCCCACGGATTGATTCGTCCTTGGGGACGGGCATTCAATTTATTTCTTACGAGAGGTGGTAATACACTCGCGGCCTCGGTTTCTTTCTATACTCTCTTATCAGTCATTCCTCTCCTTTTGCTCCTTGTTCGAATGGTAGGAATGTGGATAAAAGACTTGGCCGTATTTAAGTATCATTTGTTTAATATGGGTAAAAAACTTTTTCCGCAAATGGCGCCCGATTTACTCAACTTTGCGGAACAACTTGTGTCGGCGCATCTCTTTGCAAGTGGCAAATGGACGGCCTTCAATCTTGGAATCCTCGCCTTCTCGGCCCTCAGCATGTTTAATGCTATTTGGAATGGTGTCCATTGGATTACTCAACACGGCCACAAAGATACCTTCATTCGATATCTCAAAGGTTTCACTCTCATTTTGCTGACTATTGGACTGATGGTGTGTGTTCTCACGATTCCACTCCTGGTTAAATCAATGATGAACCTTTTGGCCAACAATGTGGTTGTTGAGAATGTAGTACGAACTGTCCCATCGTTGAACGAATTCCACGAATGGATAAAAACATTTCAAATGGGACGTTATTTCTTTTTTAAATCACGTTTGTTTTCTACTACCATCATACTATTTTATTTCACTTTCCTGTATCGTTGGTTTTTCCCTGTGAAAATAAATATTAAGTATGCTTTTACGGCCGCTTGCACCTTCGTTCTCCTCATGATCTGTGGACGAGAATTATTTTGGGTTTATCTGAAATTTGGCAAATCCGGATTGGTGGCCAATTATGGCAGCCATTATACTTTGGTCCTTGGAATCATTTGGATTTTTTTCTTGTCTTCATTTTTTATTTACGGCATTTGCCTCATGCAGGCCTTCTTAGAAAAAAAACAAAAGCTCAATTTGCTCATCATAGATCAACCTATTTCTAAACTATTACCAGAAATACCACCAATTCCAACCAAGGATGTGTCCAATGATACGAATGTTGATTAATGTATACTGTGTGTTACTCGTCGTTGATGCGATTATTGCCTACGTACCATCATGGAAGGACATGCCATGGAGACATTATCTTAAAACTGCTAGTGATTGGGGATTAAAGCCAATCCGCAAACATCTACGACCTTGGGCCGTTTCAGATTCTCTGAATATTGACCTCTCACCACTGGCTTTTTTTGCCTTCACAAGAATTGTTTTCTGGCTTTGGTAACGATGTATGACATACAGTACCTCCTGCCATAAAACATTTTCCCTTTCATCTTGAGTCTTTTTCCGTTTACCCCTAGAATAGTGTGGAGAGGTGGTTTTTTCATGGAATGGAACGAACTTTTCATTGATTGTGATCGGATGTCAGCCGAAACACTTGCACTGGCAGAAGATTTTCAATCTGGCGGCCATCAATCTCCAGATTTGCCAATTAGAAATAATCCTTCTGAAGAAAATAAGATCTCACCCTCTAAGCAAGAATGCCAGGTCAGCGGGCCAAGAGAAGGTTGCGGGCTGCTCTATCATATAGACTTTCAAGGCCAAACTTTTTCTATTCGTGGACTTGCCATCCATAATTTAAAAGAAAGCTATGAGCAGGCACAGCAAGGGTCACCGCAGATTTTGGAACCTCTACGAATTGCTCAAGATTCCCAACTTGGTGAAATAAAAATTTTTAGAACTCCCACATATGCCACCGCCGAGATCCTAGCAGACCAACTTTTTAATCGCCGTTTCCCTGTTCATGAAGATTCCTACTTCAATGTCTCTGATCCCGGCCCTGGTTTATGGTTAGTTGACCGAGGTCTACCCGAATTTTGCCTTTATTTTAAGCGCGTTTTTCATCAAGATTTGGCGACTCACTCCTTGGGACCTATCATCGATCCGCAAGTCGCCACTCGCCGCTTTTTAGAATTACCGGAAACTTTATCAATATGGCCAAGAGAATTGACTGTAAAAATTGATGAAAAAGCTCTCATTTTGCAATCCTCGTCTAATGAGGAGGAAGTCCAATCCCTCATCGACAGTCTACGCGAAATTTTCTGCAATGCTCGTATGCCTTGGAAACGAAGTGATTTTAAAAATACAACCACAGGCCAAACATCCTACTTTTTCTTTTTGGAAATGGCCTACATACGTGGGCTCTGGAAGGATATCGAAGGAGAGCTTGATCGTCTCTCTCATGCAAAAAAGTAGGGCCGGATTTGGAAACACATCAACCGTCATACCAGCGTCTAGCCAGATCAACCACCCTTGAGCCATCAATGAGAACCTCAGTCGCTAGACCTGATGAATATTCATTCGTCGAACCACCCTTGCAAAAAAAGCTTGCCAACAAGATGCTCCCGGTACGTTATAAAACAGAAACTCGCAGCAGAAAGGGAATAAAAAATTTCCTGGCAAAAAGTATAAGTTGGCTAAAACTTGGATTTGTTGTTTTCATTATAGTACGCCTCTTCTTTTCTCAAGGTGGAGTACTTGAATATCTCGAACGAACCAAAAAAATTGGTGAATTAACTTTGCATCAACAATCCTTAAGTGATGATAATCGGGCACTAGAAAAAGAAATCAAACAAATCGAGACCGATGTTAATCTGCAAAAACAGCTCATGCGTGAACATTTAGGACTTATTGGGCCTGACGAATATATGATTCTATTTCGCTCGGAGGAGGGGCCTTCGGCCAAATAACCTTATGTCCAATCTGCAGCTCTTGCGCTGCGGGTGATCCACTTTTCAACTCCAGCACATGATATGCTTCAATTGTTGGGGTTGTGGCTATCTCAGGGGGTTCTTGACGACCAGGATGGGACTTTAAATTACGAACAATGTCGGTGATTACCAACTGTTCGTTCATAAAAAAGAGGTCCAAATCAAAATGAGTTTCAGGCATCCAAAATCGGCGTGGCCCACTTGTAAAATAGTAAAAGAGCATGCCCTGATCGGCGCTAAATTGTTCAGTTCTT
>CAYHRT010000149.1:0-9776 GCA_964359085.1 uncultured Bdellovibrio sp.
AAAGGTGTTATTGTGACCGACACCAAGGCCGAGGCCAAGGCGGCCGTATGCTCACTTATGTCAGGCAGAAAAGATGTACAGGACGTGCAGTGTGCCGAAGTACAGTGCACGCGGAATGCCGGCGCTGCAGGAGCAAGCGCCGGCTTTGTAAAATCACAAAAACTTGTTTTAGAGAGGCGACTAAAAGGATATGAAATCTCGTCCATTGCGCTGGTGGATGGGGACTCATTTTTTATTTTGGGTTATGCTCAAGATTATAAGCGCGCTTTTGATTCTGATCTTGGCCCCAATACTGGGGGAATGGGAGCGCAGTTGGACCCCAATTGGCCCCCGCCTTCTATCCAACGTCAGGCCGAAGCGATCTTTCAAAAAAGCTTGAATGGCCTCAAAGATCGTGGTCTTGCCTATCAGGGTTTTATGTTTTTAGGTTTGATGATAGAAAACGATCAGGCCTTTCTTTTAGAATATAACGTTCGGTCGGGTGATCCGGAAACTCAAGTGCTCATCCCCAGCTTGAATATTGATCTGGGATTGCTTTTTTTGCATGTGACAGAAAAGACTTTGCATCAACTGAATCATCATAATATTCCCGACCAGTGTTTTGTTCATGTGGTGCTGGCCTCTGGTGGTTATCCAGACGTGGATGGGCAGGGCCTAGATTTAGATAGGCCACTTTTCATTCCAGTTGAGGTCGCCGATTCTGATCAAGTCATAATTTATTTTGCCGGAGTGGATAGGAAAGTTGATGGCGGTCTGATGAATAAGGGTGGGCGAGTGTTGGGTCTCACGGCCTGTGGGGCAAATGTGCCGGAGGCCAGAGAAAAAGTTTACAATGCTTTGGAAAAAATAAAATTAGAAGGCAGCTTTTATCGTAAAGATATTGGAATACTAGCAAATGCAAACTCGTAAAATAGCAATCATGGCTTCGGGAGATGGTACCAACGCTGAGGCCATCATGCGCTGGTGCCATAAATTTCCACACCTGGCCCAGGTGGTGGCCGTGCTGAGCGATCATTCCGATGCGTATGTTTTAACCCGTGCCAAACACCATGACGTGCCTGGATTATGCATGCCTTACCCTAAGTTGAAGGCCGAGCGTGAAAGGCATGAAGAAAAAATGAGTCAGGCCTTAATTGAATTGGGGGCCGAATGGGTTTTTCTGGCCGGGTATATGCGTATTTTAGGAGCGCCCTTTTTGAAATTTTGGAAAGAGGGAAAGTTCTATCGAGTCGTCAATATCCATCCTTCACTTCTGCCTGCTTTTAAAGGTGCCAATGCCTATAGAGATGCCTATGATGCTGGAGTTAAACAATCGGGCGTAACCCTGCATCTTGTGACAGAGGCCCTAGATCATGGGCCGATTATTTTGCAAAAAAGTTTTCCCCGTTTTGATAGTGATGAGTTCTATACTTTTAAGGCCCGTGGCCGTTCGTTAGAAGGGCCACTATGGCACGAATTTTTAGAGGCATGGGCCCATGGCCATTTGGTGGTGCCCTCGTTGAAACCAGGAGGTAGCGATGAAGTATTTTCGCTATGAACTTTATCATCGAGAGTTGGCCGGACCCTTGGCGGCATTACAGCGATGGTTGTTAGAAAAAAGGCAAGGTCTCATTGAAGCCGTTACCTATGGAGAGTTATATTTTATTGCCTCGACAGAGCGCGATGGTCTACAAAAGGCCGAGACGGCCTTTTGTGATCCTATGCTCTATACGACCACGGCCTCCAATTACGATATGGTGGTGCAAATTACTTTTCGACCTGGCGTCACCGATAATAAAGGTCAGGCCGCGCATCAAGCACTGCAGTTGATTGGCGTCGAGGCCCAGGTTCGTTCTGGTCGCTTGTACTTAATTTCCGGTGATGTTTCGCGCTCAGATTTGGCCCAGGCCGCTCATGCTCTCTTGGCCAATCAACTGCTCGAGGAATGCCACGTCTATACTCGCCTTGAATTCGAAAAGCTGCCCAGAGAAGTGGAGATTGTTGGTGCCTTGAGTGGCGATCTGCATGCCCAGCTGGTACGCCAAATCGATCTCTCGAAAAGTGATCAAGAATTGATGCATCTTTCTCTCACAAATTGCTGGGCGTTTGAATTATCCGAAATCAAAGTCATTCAGGCCCAGTTTAAGAATGAACAATATTTATCCCATCGACGCCGATGTCGGCTTCCCATCAATCCCACTGATGTGGAGATGGAAATTCTGGCCCAAACTTGGAGTGAACACTGCAAGCATAAAATTTTCAATGCTAAAATTCACTATTCTGAAGGGCCTGAGGCCGGTCAGCTTCATCTCTTCGGAGACATGGATATCAATGGCGCTTTTCGTACATTCATAAAAGGTGTGAGCGAAGACATTATTGCCGAAAGGAAAATCGATTGGGCCATCTCACTTTTTAAAGACAATGCCGGCATTGTGCGTTTTGATAAAAACCTGGATATCTGTGCCAAGGTGGAAACCCATAATAGTCCCTCAGCGCTTGACCCTTATGGTGGTGCCCTGACCGGAATCTTAGGTGTGAACCGCGATATCTTAGGTACGGGACAAGGGGCCCGTCCTATTTTAAACACCGATGTCTTTTGTGTCGCTCAGGAAAAATCGCCAGGAATGGCGATTTTGCCAGCGCAAGCTGCCCGAAGGGCGGAGGGCCAGGAGGCCCGGCGGCAAAAAGGCGATAGGGAAATTGATGATGCCGATGCTGTCGCCATCTCCGAATTGCCCAAAGGCCTTCTCTCGCCTAAGCGCATTTTAGAAGGTGTGCACAAAGGAGTTGAGGACGGTGGTAACAAAAGTGGCATTCCCACGGTGGGAGGGGCCATTTATTTTCACCCTTCTTTTGCTGGTAAACCTTTAATATACGTAGGTACGGTTGGGGTTTTGCCACCTTCGATTAAGGGCAAGCCAACTGCTCATAAAGAAATCCTGCCTGGTGATCTGATTGTCATGGCCGGTGGGCGAGTCGGACGCGACGGCGTTCACGGCGCTACCATGAGTTCCCTTGAGCTTGAAGAGTCGGTACCGTTATCAGTGGTTCAAATTGGCGATCCCATCACCCAAAAGCGCCTGCATGACTTTCTCTTAGAGGCGCGCGACCTTGGCCTTTATCGAACCCTGACTGATAATGGTGCCGGAGGCCTAAGTTCAAGCGTGGGGGAAATGGCACAATTGTCGGGTGGTGCTGAAATTGATGTCAGCAAATGTCCCCTGAAGTATCACGGCCTAGTACCTTGGGAAATTATTGTGAGTGAGAGTCAAGAGCGTATGACCTTTGCTGTGCCAGAGGCAAACTGGTCGGCCTTTTATGAATTATCCTTAAAGCGTGGAGTAGAAGCTTCAGTGCTTGGAACTTTTAATCAAAGTGGTTTTTTTGAGGTTAAGGTTGGCACCGACACTGTGGCATCATTGCCTTTAAATTTTCTCCACAATGGACTTCCTCCCATGCAGCTAAAGGCCTATTGGAATGGGAACGAGGCCATTTTGAGTGCCTTTAAATGGCGTTCTGTGAAGTTTGAACCAGCACCCATGGTTGGTTTTAAGCAGACACTACAACAGCTTTTGTCGCGGCCTAATATCGCCTCAAAGTGGCCATGGATTACCTGTTATGACCACGAAGTTCAAGGGGCCACCGTGATTCGCCCGATGGCAGGAATGAATGGAGAAGCACCTCATAATGCCGGCGGAGTATGGCTCCATCCCCACGGTGGTGAGATGGAAAATGGTGTTCTCGTTTCTGCTGGTCTCAATCCTCGCCTCTCTCTCATTGATCCCTATTTAATGGGTGTCTGTGCTGTGGACGAGGCCATCCGCAATGCGATTGTTCATGGTGGAAATCCGGCGTTTACCGCCATCTTAGATAATTTCTGTTGGCCAGATCCCATGCAACAGGCCCGCCTTGAGTATCCAGGGCCTGGAGATCAGAAATTGGGAATGTTAGTGCGAACCTTGCTGGGATTACGTGATGCCGCCCGTGCTCTCGGGGTTCCCATGATCAGCGGCAAAGATAGTATGAAGAATGATTTTAAGGGGAGACACGAGGACGGCCGGGAAATAAGCATAAGCATCCTTCCCACTTTATTGGTCACTGCCATTTCGCGTTTTGATGTTCGTCGTAGCATTTCCCCTGCCATGCCCGGCCCTGGAACTTGTCTTTATCTCATGGGTGCCTTGCGCGGGTCTTTGAGTGCTTCTGAATACGGCGAAGTCTTTGGCGAAATCTGTGGTGCTTCTCCAGGTGATGGAGAATTGCTGTGGCAGATGGTGGAGAATCTCCAGGACATGCGGGCCCGGTATGAAACTATTCATCAAGCCATTTTAGACGGTGTGGTGGTCAGCGCTCATGATCTCTCTGATGGTGGGCTTGCCGTGGCCCTGGCCGAGATACTCATGCAGTCGAAGGGTTTGGCGCTTGATTGTGCTCTTCCTGTACCCGTTGATGCCAATGTGCTTTTTGGAGAAGGGCCCTTTAGGATTCTTTTAGGTGTGCCTCAAGAAAAACGTGCTGAATTCGAATCTCGCTTTCCCTTCCCTCCGCATCCAGCTTCGGGAGTGTCCTTAGGGACACACGTAGCTCGGCGCTCCTGCGCCTCCTATATTCATTATTTGGCGACTTCAGAAACCGGACACGAACTGAAAATTCATGCGCAGAATGGGCCCATGCTACTACAGATGGCGGTGTCTGAGATGAGTTACTTTTGGCACAGGAGGCAGCAATGATGCATTTTCCACGTGCCCTTATTTTAACTGGTGATGGAATTAACTGTGAGAGAGAAACGGCCCTCGCCTTCACTCAGGCAGGCGCCTATTCTTCCATCGTCCATATCAATGATCTCTTGGCCCGCCCAACTCTGTTGGGTGATTTTCAAATTCTGGCGCTCCCAGGTGGTTTTAGCTTTGGGGATGAATTGGGGAGTGGCCAGATTTTAGCGCTCAAACTCAAGCACGGTCTAAGCGAAGAGCTGCAACGTTTTTCGGAAAAACAATACCCCATTTTGGGAATTTGTAATGGCCTTCAGGCCTTGGTCAAACTGGGACTGCTTCCAAGGATACCGAATAAGAGTTTTGCCTTGGCCCCCAATATCCAAGGGCATTTTCAAAATCGCTGGGTCGGTTTATATCCCAATCGCGCCAATCCTTCGCCCTGGCTTAGAAATTTACCCAATAAAATGCAAATGCCTATTCGTCATGGTGAAGGTCGCCTGGTGAGTGATGCCACGGAAAGGCAATTGTCTCCCTATATTGCCTTGACCTATGCTGAAGACGTGAATGGTTCACTCTTTAATGTTGCCGGTCTCACCAATAAGATGGGTAATGTTTTAGGACTGATGCCCCATCCAGAGGCGAACATATTTAACCTAAGTCGAGGGCCTGGATATAGCGGTTTGCCTTTTGCTTACAGTGATGGATACTTTTTATTTAAAAATATTGTTGATTATTTGCATGAATAAGGTGCCAGGTCCTTTTCGTTAACCCTCTGCACTACTAATGGCGCAGAGGGTTAACGAAAAGGACCTGGCACCTAAAAGGAGAGCGTCATGGATCTGGTGAAACCCAAAACGGCACTTTTGAGCGTTTATGATAAAACGGGTTTGATTGAGTTGGCCGAAACCTTGCGCAGGCATGGCATCAAAATTTACGCCAGCGGCGGAACCTGCCAGGCCTTGCGTGATGCCAAGATTGAAGTGAGTGAGGCCCAGGAATTAACCAAGACACCAGAGGCCTTCCATGGACGAATGAAAACTTTAAGCTTTCCTCTGATGAGTGGAATTCTTTTTCGGCGGGAGGCCCCGGAAGATTGTCAGACGGTGGAATCTCTAGCTATCACGCCGGTTGATATTGTGGCGGTTAACTTTTATCCCTTTGTTGTCGGGCATCCTGCCCTCCACCCTACGGGCGTTGCGCGACTTGATGGGCCTTCCGCACCCATCAATCCTGAAAACTCTACGAGTGATCTACCGGTTGATCTCATTGACATTGGGGGCCCGTGCTTGTTACGAGCGGCCGCCAAAAACTTTGCCTCAACCGTGAGTTTGGTTTCCCCAGCAGATTATGCCGAATTTGCAGAAGAGCTGAACCGTCATCAAGGTGCCACCACTTTGGCATTTCGGAAAAGTCAGGCGAGCAAAACGTTTCTGGCGACCAATGAATACGATAATAGAATTTCATCCGCTTTTCTGGCACCGGAAGTGAGACCTCTCAGATACGGCGAAAACCCCCATCAGGAGGCCTGGCTCCGCAAAGATAAGTCAAACATGGGAATACCGCATGCCCTGCAGTTGCAGGGTAAAGAAATGAGCTACAATAATTACTTGGATGCCGATCAGGCCTGGATGCTGATGAGTGAGTTGGCCTTATCTGTAGAAGAAAAGCAGCAAAGTACCGCGCTGGTAGTGAAGCATGGTAATCCTTGTGGGATTGCCATTTCCTCAAGTTTGAAAGAGTCCCTGACTTTTGCGATTGAAGGAGATCCCATTAGTGCCTTTGGTGGGATCGTGGCCCTTTCAAAAAATGTTAACGCAGAGACGGCACAATTGTTATGCGAAAAATTTTATGAAATTATCCTGGCGCCTGATTTTGATGCCGAGGCCCTCAAGATTTTACATGCCAAGAAAAATCTTAGGCTCTTAAAAATCCCTCTTTACACGGTCTCGGATTTTAAAAAAATGGGGCACAAGCATTTATCCTTGGTGGGAGGCGAGCTACTCTGTCAACGTGATCTGGGTGCCGATCATGAATTTAATATTGTGGGCAGCACGTCCTGGCCGGCCAAATTTTCTGACCAAAGTTTATTAAAATTTGGTTGCCTGGCAGTCAAGGCAGTTAAGTCCAATGCCATCTGTCTGGTGGGCAAGAAAAAGAATGGAGTTTTAGTTTTGGCAGGTATGGGAGCGGGGAACCCCAATCGCGTTTTGAGTTTAGAGGAGGCCGCCCGTCAGGCCAAGCAGTCATCTTTGAACATTCCCATGGGAGAACTGGTACTTTTCTCGGATGCCTTTTTCCCCTTTAAAGATAGCATTGAACTGTCACAACAGCATGGCATCAGATGGATTGTGGAGCCAGGAGGTTCGATTAAAGATCATGAGGTCATTTCCGCCGCCAATAATCTTTCTATTGGTCTGATCTTCACCGGACGTCGGCACTTTAATCATTAGGGTAGGGGCAAAAAATGAGCACATATAAAAGCGCAGGTGTCGATATTGAGGTTGGGGATAGCTTTGTCGAGCGGATCAAAGTTAAAGTGCAAAAACAGTGCACTCAGTATCCCCGCGTACTCCATGGGATCGGTGGCTTTGCCGCTGTCTATGATATGGAAGATGGGCGTTATTTGGTATCGGGTACTGATGGTGTAGGAACGAAATTAAAATTGGCGCAGGAACTCGATATACACAACACCATCGGTGTTGATCTGGTCGCCATGTGTGTGAATGACATTTTATGCACGGGCGCCCGGCCACTCTTCTTTTTAGATTACCTTGCCATGGGAAAATTAGACTTGGGTGTTTCGGAAAAAATTATTGAGGGCATTTTGGCGGGACTTGCAACTTCAGGAGCACCTTTGATTGGAGGAGAAACTGCGGAGATGCCTGGGATGTATCAAAATGGTGAGTACGATCTGGCCGGCTTTGCCGTCGGGGAAGTCAGAAAAGAGAATATGATTGACGGGAGTCGGGTGCAGGAAGGTGACATCTTGGTCGGTCTTCCCTCAAGTGGTTTCCACAGCAATGGCTTTTCACTCTTGAGAAAACTTTTAGCATCAGAGTCACGTGAAACAAAAATTGAGGCACTGACTCCTACCAAAATTTATCGTAGGGAGGTTCAGGTATTGCAGGAAGTGTTTGGGGACGGACTCAAAGGTCTGGCCCATATTACGGGTAGTGGATTGGCGAATATTCCTCGCATCAATGGTGATTTTAACTATCATGTGACCGCATGGCCTCAGGTAAAGACCTGGCCGGCACTTTTACAAAATGTGTTTAATAAAATGCAGAATAATGTGACCGAGGCCTTCAGTACCTTCAATATGGGAATTGGGATGGTGGCAGTGGTTGATCATGAACTCTATCAGAAAGACGTCTCAAAAATTCAGTTTCCGCATAGGCCACTTGGTCATGTTAAACGAGGCCAAGGTCTCGTGCAGTTGCATTTTGAAGACGGGCGATTATATCAATTTTAGATTTTTTCAGATGGTGGCCGTTTGGCAACCGCATTCTTTATATCTTCTGGGGTATTGATCGAGATCATATCCGTGTACCTTTTGGTAAAGGTCACGCTTGCCGTGCAAGTGTAGGTGTTGGGTTGGTTTTTGTTGCAAGTAAATTTGAAGCTTGAATCATAATTTTCCTGCAGTAGCACCGCCGCCTGATTGGAGGCAGTTGGCGTATCAGTTTGCCTGAAAATGGGTACATAGTTTTTAAGTCTGTAAAAATAGCGTTGATCGTTTTGGTCAAGGTGGCCACTTAAAAAACGATCCTTACCATTGCGATACATGCGAATGGGAAAGTCAACCGACTCGACCTCGGTCAGATTGCCCAACGTATCGTGGCTTGCCATTGGTCTAAAGAGATAAAATTTTCCGCGTTTGATAACCATATGCCCGAGTTGTCCTTTAAGGGCCTGGGAAAAAAGACTTCCCTGTTTTTGTGATCGGGCCAATTCGATATTGGAAGAAGCAAGTTTATAGGTTCCGAAGATCTGACCGTTGTGGACGTAAGTTTCGGTTAAATTGATTTGAAAGGTATTCCATTTTTTCCAGTTTTTGATGGATTCTTTGGTTTGAGTTTTTTTTAGGGTGACTAATTTTTTTGGAGAAGCCAACAAAGGTTTTTTCTTCACCATTATTACTTTCTTCTTCACATTCTTGGATTTTTTAGAGAGAGCTGACACAGAGGCAGGTCCACGACCAGCACTGATTTGGTCCTTCAAAATGGCACTTCGTCCATCTTTTCTTCCATCTTGATGAGAGGTTACCTCAAGCACGATGCTGCTAAGACTGAATCCGATGATGATGAGTTGCAAAAAATGTTTGAACCTTTTCATACGAGAGTGTTTTGCATGAGTCATGCCGGCCAAATGCTGGGCAAGTCGTCGAAAATAGAAGGAATAAGTGGTGTCATGGCACCATTCATGCGGGCAGCCGTCCAAATTTTGGACACTTAATTTTTAAGTCTGTAAAAAGATTAAGCAGGGGCCAAGAGGCCCCTTTTAACGGCTTGTTAGATGAAATTAGAAATCGAGTGGTAGAGATACACTAAGAACAATATCTTTGGCTTCGATCTCATTCATCACCGCAGTGCCAGCGATTGAATAGGGTAATGTAACGGTAGTGCCATTTCTTTGTTTGATTTTATCGTAGGTGATGGCGCGGTATTCGAGATTGACGGCGACAAAAGGTAATCCTGTAAATCCTGCTCCTAGAGCATAACCCTTTCCTTCGATCTCAACAGAGTCGCTGGCACTTTCGGTCGTTCCAGATTTATCCAGTTCCATCTTATTTTTGAGAAAGTATGTTCCCCATACTCGGAATAGAAGAGGAAATTTATAACCAACATAAAGTCCTAGATCGTTCCGAGTATACTCATCGCTGGGAGTCGTGGTGGAGGGTTTATCTTGCTTATATTTGAATGCCCCTAGTGATTGACTATAGTCTAGGCCCAGAGAAAGTCCCAACATTCCGTAGCCAAGACGGGCACCGAGAATAGGGGTATTATAAGAACGCTCATAGGTTGTATCGAGTGTCTATGAAAAAGTAAGTCAAGAAAAAAAGATCCCCAAGAGTAAAATATT
>CAYHRT010000150.1:0-9751 GCA_964359085.1 uncultured Bdellovibrio sp.
CGAGAACAGGTAAAATCTTTTCAGTATATTTTTCTTTATATTTTTCTTCGTTCATCACATTGTCATTCCGTTTCAGTCGAATAACAAAGGCCCCGAGTTGGGGCCTTTGTTTATTATCAAGATCAGTTTAGATGAAGATCAGGTTGTTGTGGTAGGTGTTTTTTGGGTTGCTTTGCGAGTCGTTTTGCGTCCTACCGTAGTCGAGGCAACCTTCGCGGTTGGACGGCGATTGGTTTTTTTCTTGGCTTTATTGATGCGAACAAACCCTTCTACCTTTTTTTGAAGTTTACTCAATTCATTTTTTTGTAAATCGACAAAATGTCTGGCCTTTTTCACCTCGGCCTGAATTACTTTATCGACAAGTTGCTCAAGTTGTTTTTTTTCATCTTTAAATTTTTTCTTAATATCGGTGAGATCTTTACCGACTAATCCACTGAAATCCTTTTTTGCATTCCTGACAAACGATTTTACCGAGCTTTGAATTTCTTTGATTTTCTTTTCCTTAACGAAATTATGCAGTTCTTGCTTCACTTTATTCCATGATTCCAGAACGGTTTTTACTTGGACTTTTTGGCTTTTGGATTCAATGTTTTCAGTTGTCATGGTTGGTTCTCCTTTTTTCCTTCTGACTGGCTTAATGGCGATCATACTAAATCATTTTTTTGCAAATGGGTACTCTATAGCCAAAGCCAAAACTTTTGGGCTTGATTTTAATAATGGGTGCGAATTGTTTCCTTTTATACTCAGAATTCAAGTAAAGTCGGTAAGTTTGGTCGATTTCATCTTGGGGAAGACCCATTTTACATAAATCGGATAGCGATAAGCGATAGCTTGAGATGCCCTCTAGGATGGGGTCAATGCGATCATAGGGGGGAAGGCTATCAGAATCTTTTTGACCTTTGCGTAATTCGGCCGTTGGGGGGCGAACAATGATGTCTTCCGGAATGAGAGCGCCATATTTTTGATTGATGTAACGGGCCAGTTGATAGACTTCTGTTTTGTAGAGGTCTCCTAGGAGGGCAAGAGCGCCAACGCTATCGCCATAGATGGTTGAGTAACCAACAGAGAGTTCGCTTTTGTTTGAGGTATTTAACACCAAAAAACCACTGCGATTGGACTTAGCATACAGAAGCAAACCACGCAGTCGACTCTGAACATTTTCATCAGATAATCCTGTCAATTCTTCGCCACAGTTATCGTTGTAGACATTACGAATGGTGCTGTGGAGAAATTTGATGGGGAGTGTATGCATTTTGATGTCAAGGCCCTTGGCCAATTGACTTGCGAGAGCGTAGCTCAAACTTGCGGTGAATTGGCTGGGCATGAAAATGGATTCAAGCACCTGGCCTGGCGCTAGAGAGAGTTTTGCCAGGACGAGAACCAAGGCCGAATCAATTCCTCCCGAGATGGCGACGAGAAATTTTCGGTGTCCTGTTTTGAGAGCATATTCTTGCAATCCAAAGCATAGCCCTTTCACGATTTCTTCACAGTCACTTGGGCCAAATTCTTTGAGTTGGGCCATGGGCCGTATGATTTTCAAACGTGGGTCAAATAACGACTCCCAGGTATTGATCGTCTTGTCTGGAGCAGGGTGATATTGCCCTGTTTCATGTCCCGGGAGAGGGCAAGGGAGTTCAAGAGTCAGCAAATCTGTTGTGAATTGGGAAGCCAAACCGAGAATCTTGTCGCCATTCACTGCAAAACTTCCACCATCAAAGAGTATTTCGTCTTCTCCTCCCACACGGTTACAGTAAAAAAAAGGCGCGGCTAAGAGATGTGAAATTTCTTTCGCACGTTCCAGACGTTTGCCCAGTTTCCCCACATGATAGGGACTGGCAGAAATATTGATAATGAGATCAAAGGGACGCTTCTGACGAGTCACAATTTGTTGCAAATCAGTTACTGGATTACAAGAATGTAAAGTTGATGGCCACATATCTTCACAAATCATGAGCGCTATGTTTTTTTCAGCAAAGGTGAGATTGGCGACTCTCGTCCCGGCAGTAAAATATTTTTTTTCATCAAAGATATCATAATTTGGGAGAAGCATTTTGCTGTAGATATGTTTAAGTTGTTCCCCGGGCATTAGAGAGAAAAGAGCATTCTCGATTTTTGCTGGATAATTTTGTGCATCAAAAGTGTAGTGAAGACCGCCTAGGAAGATGGCGATGGCGCTTCCAGATTTTAAAGGACAAAAATCCTCTTGGGCCCATTTATTGAGAAGCGCAATAAAATCAAGGTAACGTTCGATAAATGGACGTTGCAAGCATAAATCTTGTAGGGGATAACCAGTGAGAAAAAGTTCTGGAAAAATATGTAAACCTGGCAAAGGAGGTTTGCTTTGTCCGGCGCTAAAATTATCTTTGATGTAGGCAAAAATACCCTCGAAATCTCCAATAGTATGGTGGGGTTGGTGGAGATGAATTTGAAAGACATTGGCCATCTGACTTCCGTTCATTTCATAAAGAGTTGACTCGGTGTGCCCAAGGAGCTACAACCATCAAGATTAAGACTATAACAGAAGATGTTGAGTTCTCCCATGTCTCACTTAGATCGCACTTCAATTTTTTTACCACGCGTCCTTATAATTGGTGCCGGATTGGCAGGATGTGAAGCGGCTTACTATTTGGCCACGCATGGGATTTCAGTGGTCTTGGTTGATGGCAAGAAAATAAAATTAAATCCCGCCCAGAAAATGTCCACCATTGGGGAATTGGTTTGTACCAACTCACTCAAGTCGATTGATCCCTCAACGGGGCATGGATTACTCAAACTTGAAATGCAGATGTTAGGTTCATTGGTTTTAAATGCGGCCTATCAGCATCGAGTCCCGGCCGGCCAAGCTCTAGCCGTTGAGCGAGAAAAATTTTCACATTTTATTCAAGAAACACTTATCACCCATCCTTTAATTCGCTTTGTGGATGCAGAGATTGGCGATCCCTTAGAGGTGATGCAGACCTTGGAATGTAGCAAGGTTGTTATTGCCACTGGTCCGCTCACTTCTGGCCCTTTGGCCCAATGGATTGCTCAGAATATTTCGGGCGAAGATTTTTATTTTTATGATGCCATTGCTCCCGTCGTTGATGGTGATTCACTCAATATGGAAAAACTGTATTGGAAGGATCGTTATGGCAATCTTGGTGAAGGTGATTACCTCAATGCTCCAATGACGAAAGAGGAATATATCGCCTTTGTCCAGGCCCTTATTCAGGCCGAGAAAACGCCCACAAAAAATTTTGAAGAATTGAAATATTTTGAAGGATGCTTGCCTATTGATACCATGGCTTCGCGTGGCCAAGACACCCTTCGTTTTTCTTGCATGAAGCCAGTGGGATTGGAAAAGAATGACGGGAAAAGGCCCTATGCCGTAATCCAATTAAGAAAAGAAAATCTTCTCGGTTCTGCCTTCAATCTAGTTGGATTTCAAACCAGATTGACGCATAAAGAACAGGTGCGGATTTTTCGCATGATTCCAGGCCTTGAAGATGCGCGTTTTTACCATCTTGGTTCTTGTCATCGCAACTCATATTTGAATGCACGAAAATTATTGAATGTAGATTTTTCTTGTAAGAAATACCCATCAATCTTTTTTGCCGGACAGCTCACGGGTGTCGAAGGATATACTGAAAGCGCTGCCATGGGATTGTATACAGCTATCCAATTACTGGAACACATACAGGGAAGACCACCTGTGATTTTTCCAGCAGAATGTGCCATCGGGGCCCTCGTCAACTACGTCATGACAGTAGAAAAACCATCTCCTAGCAATATTAACTTTGGCCTTTTTCCTGCACCTTCTTGTGGAGCGAGAAAGGAGATAAAAAAAGAACTTATTCGCCAAAGAGCACAGGAAAGTTTCAAAAAAATGTTACAATTATTGCCAACGCACGTGAATATTCCGTGAATCTCATACGAATCTTCTAGGATAATGGGCCATGTCTGGCATTGGATTTGTTATTTTAGCTTCTTTGTGTTGGGCCTTGGATGGGCCTCTACGCTATCCCCTACTTCAAAGCGGTGTAAGTGCTTCACGCATTGTATTCACAGAACACCTCTATCTGACCCTGCTTTTTCTGCCGGTTTTTTTGCGCCAAAAATCTCATGGACTGCTTAAATTTAAACGATTGCGCCCAGGAGAGTGGGCGGCCTTCCTGGCCGTCGGAGCGTTTGGTTCGGCCCTGGCAACCTTGGCCTTTACCCGGGCCTTTGTTTATCTCAATCCCACCCATGTCATCTTGTTACAAAAATTACAGCCGGTTGTGGCCATTTTATTGGCCAATTGGTTTTTAAAGGAACGATTGCATAAGCATTTTGCTCTTTGGGCAGTGGTGTGTCTGGTAGGCGGATTGATTATAGGCCATCGTGAAATCGTTCACGGTGTGCAAGAAATTTTTCACACCGGCCATGTTGTTAGTTCGGTTGATGCCTACAAGGGAATTGGCCTTGCCTTGGTTGCCGTCCTTGGGTGGGGAGCGGCCACAGTATTTGGCAAAAAACTTTCTGCTCAAGGATTTTCCACCACTGAAATAATGGCGGGACGTTATTTGGCCGGTTTGATTGTGCTTCTTCCTTTGCCTTTGGCCGGTTTTATGGATGTCGATACTCAACCAGAAGTCTGGCTAAAAATCTTTTGTCTGGTTTTATTATCAGGACTTTTGGGGATGTTTCTCTATTATCAAGGCTTAAAAAGATTGTCGGCGAGATTAACAAGTTTAACCGAAATGTTTTTTCCCTTTTTGGCGGTGGTTGTGAATTGGATCTTTCTTGGCGCTACCCTAGATCTAGGCCAAGTTTTTGGCGCCGTCATCTTGCTAATAGGTTCCATGGTCATTCAGAAAAAGCACTACTAGCAGGCCGTTGAAAAAGACGGGAACCGTGTTTAGGCTTGCGAGGGTATAAAAATAAAATAGGTGATTTAAATTCAAATATTGCATAATTGGTTTAAATGGCAGCTCCCATGCAAAAGTGCAGTTCCCGATTGTCGGTGATATTGATGGCACCATTCATCAATTTAATCATTCCTTCTTTTTGAAATTCAGACAAAGTTCTGATGCATGTCTCGTTGGCCATGCCTGCCAATGAGGAGAGTTCAATTCGCGATAAGGCGAGGGGTATATTCATTTCATTTTCCACGACTTCATGGCCATAGCTTCTGCCTAAGTTGATAAGCGTTTCTGCCACTCGTTCCCTGACCGATTTTTTTGACAGACTCAGAATTCTGACCTCATCCCTTTCGAGGTTGACTTGATACTTTGAAATAATATTGAAGGCCAGTTGAGGATATTTCTTTAAAAGACTGAGAATGAAAGTTTTGTCATAGAAATACAGAATCGTATCTTTGATGGCCACAAGCGAATAGGTTGCTCTGGCAATTGAGTTTGAAAGGATGGTCTGTCCTCCAAAAAAATCGCCTTGTTCAGACAAAGAAATGATGGTTTCTTCGCCATTATCGAGGCCTTTGACCCTCTTTACCATGCCGCTAAAAAGGCAATAGATGCCAAAAAGGGGGGAACCCTGAAAAAAAATTGTCTGACCTTTTTTAAAACTGCTTTGAACCTTGGCCGCGTCGATTTCTTCAAGTGCGGCTGCTGGTAGATTGTTGAAAATAGAATTGCTTCTTAAAAGATCCAATTGTTCTGTACTAATCTGAATTATCCTCTGTATCGTGGCCCCCGCTGTTCATATACCTACAAGAAATCATTGATTTTGCCGTTTTTACTCATGTCGAGAGTCTATGTCTATGGGGTATATCCCCCATAAAATTTAACTCCTTGCTTGATTAAGCTCAGCTCATTATAAAGCATGCAACAATGTATTTAATGAATTTAAGAGTTGTATGATGAAACTTGCGCCAAGTTCTGCCCAATTACTTGAGCTGTTCTTGCTTCAACAAGAAGAAGATAGAAAAAAGATCACTCGTGAGCTTCATGATGAAGTTGCCCAAATCTTGACGGCCATAAATTTTAAACTATCTATGCTCAGTCGTAACTCCAATTGCACCTCAGAACTTCGGGTGAATATCATCGATGCTCAACAAATGTTGGTGAAATCTGTCGACAAGATTAATACTTTTGCTCGTGAACTTTATCCCATGATCTTAGATGATCTGGGACTCGTGGTTGCTCTTGAATCTTATATTAAGGAATTTATGAAACACAGCAATATTCGGGTAAAATTTACGACATCCCTTAATCTTTTTGAAATAAGTGAGATTAATAAAATAGTTTTGTTTCGGGTGGCCCAGGAATCCCTCAGCAATATTGCCAAGCACTCAAAGGCAGATGAAGTCTCAATTACTATTCGTAAAATTAAAGATCATATTCAGATGGCCATCCGTGATAATGGCATTTCATTTAAGCTAAAAAAGTTGGGAGTTCAGATAAAGAATAAGCAAATAGGCATCATTGGAATTGAAGAACGAGTAAAAATGGTGGGTGGCGATTTTGCCATCACCTCCTCTGCGGCAAGAGGAACGTTGGTCAAGGTGCGAATTCCTATCGTCAAAAGGTGAGTATAAAGAATGACCACTCATAAAATAACTGTTTTTTTATCCGAAGATCATTTAATCGTCCGCAAGGGACTGAAGGCCTTGATCGAGCTTGAAAAGGATATGGTAGTTGTGGGAGAAGCTGAAAATGGGTTTGATGCAGTTAAAATGGTTAGCGAACTTACCCCTATGATTGTTGTGATGGATGTGGCCTTACCCAAACTTAATGGCATCGAAGCATCCCGCAAAATACTCAAAGATTTCCCCTCAACTAAAATTCTCATCCTTTCTGCTTATGCGGATGATGGATATATTGAAAAGGTGATTTCGATCGGAGTTTCTGGATTTCTGATTAAACAATGTTCTCCCAATATACTCATTGAAGCAATCCGAGAAATTTCGAAGGGGAATGTTTTTTTTAGTCCTTCGATTTCTGATCGCCTTCAACATTTAAATGGGTTTTCAAAAAAAAGAAGTCCCCTCTTAAGTGGGAGGGAAGTGGAAGTTCTTCAGCTCATCGCTGAAGGGAAAGCAAATAAAGAAATTGCTTTCGAGCTTGGTATCAGTATTAAAACCATTGAAAAACACCGACAGGGCCTAATGAAAAAGCTTTCAATTCACGATGTCGCAGGATTAACCCGCTATGCGATCACCGAAGGAATCATTGAGTGCAATGGTACTAAAAAAACTTAAACGCGATATCGTGCTGATAGGTTGTAAAGATCATCGAAATCAAAAGGCTTCTTCACAAAACCAGTGATCTTAAGATCTGGTAGGGGGTAGTCATCGCCTGCACTCATGATAAAAACCGAGGTATGATCAAGCATTGTTGGGTGCGTTTGAAGTAACTCTAAAAGAAAGGCCGGGCCATTCATCACGGGCATTCTTGAATCTGTAAGGATGACATCAGGAGTGAGAGTAGATTCCCGCTGAAGCAACCCTAATGCCTCTTGGCCATGGCATGCCAGTAGGACAGTAAATCCCTCAGACGTGAAAAAATGGTGGAGGATGGAACGAACTTCCTCATGATCTTCGACAATCAAAATAGCTTTACGAACGATGTTGTCTTGCATTTGATCTGGATGTAACACAAAATGCCTAAAGATGGCGTATTTTTTTCATTTCTTCAGGTGTCCATGCTTGCGCCTCGTGCAAGCGCTCCAAAAAACCCTTAAAACCCTTAGACCAAAAGTATGAGGATATCATGCAGGCAAAACTTCTTTTTTGCTTGTTACGCGCAGAATAGTTTGCGCTAGTTCATAGGAATCCACCGGCTTGGCAAGATAGGCCTTATACCCGACCGACAACGCCAATTCCCGGCTTTCTGAGTCAGCATAGGCGGTGAGTGCCACGGCCGGAGTGTCGCCACCTTTCCCATGACTGAGTTTTCGTATCCTTCGCATGAGATTATTGCCATCCTCAAGTGGCATGGCAATGTCGCTCACAATCACATCGGGTCGGGACTTTTCGAATTCAGCTACTGCTTCGGGTACTGATGACGCCATTTGAACTTGGGCACCAAAAGATGACAGGACCTCACCGATTGATTGCCGCGCACTTGCTTCATCATCCACAAAAAGCACGTGAATTCCAGAAAGATCAACGGGCGTCGATAGCTTCTCTTTTTCGGAGTCACTAACCGCTACACTAAGCGGAAATGTCACGGTGAATGTTGCGCCTTTTCCCTCGCCCTCACTTTGGGCCTCAACCATTCCGCCTTGAAGTGTTACCAAACGTTGAACCAGCGCCAATCCAAGACCGAGACCTCCATGTTTTCGAATGCTCGAAGGGTCGGCCTGGGCAAACTGCTCAAAAATATGTGGCATGAAATCGGCCGAAATGCCCTTTCCTGTATCCCGAATTTGGATCTGCGCCTTCCGTTCCGCTAGATCGTCGCAAAGGATGAGCGTCACCTCAATTTTACCTCCAGGTTCTGTGAATTTGATCGAGTTGCTGAGGAGATTCCAGATGATCTGTTTGAGCCTGCCGGCATCTGCCAAAATAAAAAGGGGCACCGATCCCAGTTGCTCGACTATGTGAAGCGACTTTTTCAGGGCCATGCCACGAACTGTGTCAATGGCTTCCCCGACAATGGCCTTCAATTCCACATTCTGAGTTTCAATAGCGATCTTGCCAGAGGTGATTCTGGAAATATCCAGAAGGTCACTGATGAGTTGGTTTTGGGAATGGGCACTCTCCTCAATCACCTGAAGGCCAGTTTTTGCTTTCGATGGGTCCAGTTTTCCGCTCTTAAGCAATTGTGCCCAGCTTAAAATCGCCGTGAGTGGCGTCCGCAGCTCATGGGAAAGTATTGCAAGAAAAAGGTCTTTAGCTCGATTGGCCTTCTCAGCGGAATCGAGCAGAAGACGCCCACGCTCCTCGCTCTCGCTCAGGGCCAACTCGACCTTTTTCCTCTCTGTTATGTCATGTACTGTTCCTACCATACGCACGATATTTCCTGCTGGATCGAGAGTGAATTCTCCCCGACAGTGAACCCAAAGTTCCACGCCGTTAGGCAAAATGAGGCGGTGTTCGCTTGTATGGGGCCGCTTGGCGCGGAAATCCTGGTTGAACGTTTCCATGACACGCTTGGAGTCAGCAGGATGAATATAGCTAAAAAATGCCTCGCGAGTCAGTGGCACCTCCGCCCCTACTCCAAGTAAATGATAGATTTCGCTGGAGAATTCAGTCGTGTCGGTGGTGACATCCCAATTAAAGCTGCCGACCCGTGCAATATTCTGGGCAAGGGCCAAAGCTTCATTACCTTTTTTCAGCATCTCATGGGCGGCCTTCCGTTCGCTGATATTGCGAACGATTCCACAGAGGAGACCGCCGCTGCTAGTCCAGATGTAGCCCGTGGTGATCTCCACGGGAAATATCTTACCCGATTTGGTGCGATGGAAACTCTCAAGGCGTACATGCCCCTTCTGCTTGACTTCGTGCCAGTGGGCCTCCCAGGCCTCTGCGGGAAACAGCGGATCGATATCTGGAATCGATAGGCGAAGCATTTCAGCTGGTGAATAACCATGTTGTTCTGATGCGGCGGCATTGGCGTATCTGATGCGACCGCGACGGTCGGCCCAGATCACCCAATCGGCTGAACTCTCTACCACAAACTTCATCAATCGAAGTTTGTGCTCAGAACTCTGCAATCGGGCATACATCATCGTAAAAATAATGCAACCAAATCCACCGATGAGCCGTATAAGCAGATGGACAGGCAATGGGTAAAATAATTCGTCGAATAGACTTCGCTCTCGGATA
>CAYHRT010000151.1:0-2576 GCA_964359085.1 uncultured Bdellovibrio sp.
GTTGTGTCCGCATTCTGGACAGTGCGCGGATTCCTTGACTAAGAGATGTTCGATGTCGGTCATATGACCATGCACAAGCTTGCAACCACATATGTCGCATATCTCAAGTCCTCTCTTGACCACTTCAGCATCACCATAGAATTCTTCGAGCATCTGGATTTTGTATTCTGAGTCTTTTGACATCGGGCCTCACTTTTGATTACATCTCTTTTTTCGGATAAATTTCACTCTCGGTTTACATTTTTTTATGCATTCTGGGCTTGGGCAAAATATGACAGCTACACAATCCACAAACTATAAACAAAAATTTCAGGAGCTTCGACGTTTACAAAATGATTTGGAAGAGAAGAATGGGCGTGGGGCCTTATTACAAGAGCTTTTTGCCGGTCAGGGATGGTATCTCGCTCTCCTCAAGCACCAGTTATTAGATAATCGGAAAATAGCGCCAGTACCTTCTGCTCCAGCACGGCCATCCGTACTGACGCAGCCCCCCAGTATTCCTCTTGAAGAGATTGTCCCTTCCGAAATGGATACAACCCTTTCTGCACTAGAGGCCTTTGCGGCCAAGGAGGCCATCCCTGCGATAGTGAAGGAAATAAAACCGCATATTGTGACAAGCTCTAACACCACGATCAAGATAGCAGAAGACAACGCACTTACAGCGATTACAATTATCCAGTTTAATCTTCACGATGTTTCCTTTCAGCAAATGTCCCTAGATGACAAAAGTAATAAAGATCAAAGGCCAGTAGATTTGCTCGTAATAGGTTCTCCCGAAAAAGAATCCCACGGTAAGGCGGAAAATAATTATGCTGAAGAGAAATGGTTGCTTTTGGGGAAAATGCTTAAATCCATGTCTCTTGACGGACAACGAATTGCATTTTCTCTTGGGCTTGATTTCGATGAGCAAACTAGAGAGATTAAACACGATAGATTCTATCGGGAATTTCGATTACTGCGTCCCAGACTCGTCCTCGCCCTAGGCGCAACTGCGACTAATATGCTTTTGCTTCGGCGTGAACGTCTTTCTCAAATCCATGGGCAAATTTTTTCTAATGAGATTAAATTTTCGGATGGTCATGAGTTAACTTGTTTTTTTATGCCGATTTATCACCCGGATTTTCTCCTTATCAATCCCAATATGAAACGGGCCACCTGGGAAGATATGAAACAGGCCATGCTTTTTTTAAAAACTTCTTGTTGAAGAAATTACCTTAGTGCTTAAAATTTGAAATGTGGTCTAATGTACAGGACGTAGAGGGCCAAAGAATGGCCCATATTTGACCAAAATAGGTGCCTGATTCCATGGACGGAGACACTTTGGCCATGTCGAAGTTATTGCGGTTTTTGCTATGGGGGGTGTCTCTAAGCTTAGGCCCATGGTATCCCAATTATGCTCTTAGTGCTTTACGGCCAGTCTCACTCTTTCCCGAAAATCATATCAATTCAGTAAGGGCGATGTTGAAAAAACGTACTGCGATAAGGGTGCTGATTGGTACAGGTGTAAAAGAAGTGACGATCAAAGGAAGAGATATCGAACGAAAAATTTTTGTGAAAAACGAGAGAAAATATTTTGCTGGCAGGGCCTCTCTTGCGTTTAATTGCTCTGGCTTGGCAAAATTGAAAAATCAAAATCTTAATTCGGGTCCCATCTTATTTGCCTCACTTCAATCACCACAAGGATATTTCAGTTATCAGAATGAGTTGTATCGTGGTCAGATTAAAGTTTTAGCCAAGCGCGATGAAGATGCCTGCGATGTTGTGAATGAAATTCCTCTCGAAAATTATCTGCAAACTTTATTAGCAAAAGAGATGAACGGCAGCTGGCCCTTGGAGGCGCTGAAAGCTCAAGCTGTGGCAGCGAGAACTTACGCTATCCATAAAATGTCAGGCCAGCAAGTATCGCGGACCATTGGGCATGAAGCCTTTTATGATATTGAGAGTTCTGAAAAACATCAAGTGAGTGGTGGATTGGCCGATGTAACATCACTGACAAAACTGGCTTCTAATCAAACCGCTGGGGAGATAATGATTTCTCCATCTGATACAATCGTTCCGATTTTTTTTCATGCAAAATGCGGAGGCCGTACCCTTTTACCTCAAGAAGTTTGGGATAATGTAGTCGAGGGTTATCATGCCGTGGAGTGTGGGAAATGTGAAAGTAAAGGTGAAAAAGAATGGAAAAATGTTATCTCAGTACAAAGGTTTCGTGATTTTTTGAAATGGGCTTTTAGGGACAGCACGGGTGGTGCGAGTTTAATCGAGCTATTAAATACTGAAAAATTAATTTTTGTTCCTGATAGGATAGAAAACAAAAAAATTAAAGTCTATATTGGTGAAAAGTTGTTAATGGTAAGTAAGACACTTCTTCGTCGTTATTTTGGGCGTATCGTTGTGGCCTCCAATAACTTTAGTCTCAAAGTGGATACCGGTGATGTTACCATCATTGGTAAAGGGTTAGGGCACGGGGTGGGACTATGTCAGCTTGGTGCTTTGGCTTGGGCCCAGCAGGGAATGGATTATCGTGCTATTTTAAAACACTATTTTCCCGCCCTTAGAATCGAAAAAGTTTATTA
>CAYHRT010000151.1:2676-9725 GCA_964359085.1 uncultured Bdellovibrio sp.
GCCCGTGTAGCCACCACCAGTATAACCACCAGCACCACCACAACCGACGGTAGTAAAAGTTGTTTGCACTTTATATTGCTGATAATTTTGATAAGCACCTGCCATCATTTCGACCAATGCATTCTCGACACTGCCAAGACCGCAGTTGGTTGGTTGATTAAGCACAATACCCATAGGTGTGCTAAAGCCACTTAATGGTCGACCTGGCATAATAAAGGGATTGTACTGGCACATTGAAACAGTAAGGTTGTATCCGAGTAGTTGAGTCCCATTGGCGATCTTAGTAACCACCATGACATCATTAAAGGAACTTTTGCCTACATACACCATTGCAATGGGCCCACTAATCTGACCTGAGTTGTATGGCCCTGAGATGAGAGTGTTATTTCCGTTCGGAGCAGCTCCCGATGAACTCAATTGAATCTCAGGCATTCTCTGTCCTTGCGCACAAGGATAAGCAGAGATTATCTGCTGGATCTGTGCTCCAGAGGTGCCAGGCAAATTCGGAATTCCCATGACGGGAATTGGTGCTCCCAGTGTAGCACTCTTTACTTGGTTCTTTTTACCGCAGGCCATAGTCACAATCAATGACAGGGCCAGCGGCACAATCTTTAAAATGTGTCTAAAACTGTGCGGTTTCATAGTCTCTCTCCTCCATACATACAGTATAATACAAAAAAATTATGTCGAGTCTTGTTGTGCAGAAAGCATGCCAATGAGGAGATTCTTGCCTCCACGGCCAACAAATTGATATTGCAGGTTCTTACGAAGGCGAGGAAGAATATCATGAGCGAAGAGGTTGCGAAGATAAGGCATCTGTCTAAAGTTTGATCAATTGAAGTGAGAGGCCGATTAACTGTTTAACATCCATTGTGCTTAGGCACACTGAACGTATTATAATTAGAGGCAAATGCCGATAGGTATTCATCATGAAATGATAAGGCAATATCAATATGAAGATACAAAAAGTGGTAAATTATTGGAAATTGTACTGGCCTAAATTCACGCAGTTCTTTGGGTTTAAGAATTTTCTAAAAGACGACGAAGCCAAATTCCGGTTGTGGACCGGTTTTAAAGTCACCGTTATTCCTTTTATGACACTGTTCGCTTTATGGATCTTCCTCTGGATTTTTTTGAGGATAAATTTGGCTTTTTATGAGGTCAATGGATTTCCAAACTCGGTGGATCTATCAGAGGCTTATTTCGCATATATTCTCTCCACCTTGGGCAATTTAAGTCCATTTCTTGCAGGATTTGCTCTTGGCCTGTGGATCGCGGGATTATATATGGCCGAAATGTTGATGCGCCCTTTTAAGTTAATTGGTGATTACTGTGAGAAGATCACCAATGGCGAAATAGCAGTTTATGATCCTGATTTTTTTACAGATTTAAAGCTGCTCACGCGTTTTAGTGAATATTTTTTTAATATCCTTGAAAATGCCAGTAAAAATAAAAAACTTCTGAATTTTGACGTACCAATGAAATTTACCAGAATTCATGGGCCGGTATTTGAATCCAACTTTTTTTTGCAATTTTTTATGATGACGATTGTGACGAGTATGATTGTGGCAGGGACTCTGTATGTCATGATAGCCGATATTCATCAGGATATGGTCAAGCTTTCAATTGAGTATTTAAAACATACCAAAGGAGTGACCTATTTTTTAGCTCAACAACAAGAGATCTTAAATACTCTGATCATTGGAACATTGATTGTGCACACCCTGCTGTACATCGTACTTTCGGTGCATTTGTACTCTAAGGTCGCTGTGCCGGCCTTTGGTATTTTTGCCACCATGAGGTCTTTTTTAAAAGGCAGTCGGGAATCTCGTGTTCATTTGATTGGACATCCATATATTCGTCCGCATTGTAGAAAATTTAATAAATATCTGGATAAAATTGTCAGAGATTTAACACAGGCTTAGCTAATTCGAGGTAGACGCCAGAGGCCTGCGCTGCTTATAATACATATAAGTTAAGCATATTCAGCAAATTCAAAATTTGAATAGGTCTTCAGCATTTAACTCTTAACAAGGGATGTGGCATGGTTTCGTTGACTAGTGTGAAGTTTATCGGTTTGGCGCTTTTGATTTTTGGTCTGTTCGGTTGTATGTCGGATGCACAGTTTAAGGATAAGCTTGGCAAAACCTTGAAAGAAAATCCGAAGGTGTTGACGGAGGCGATTGAAAAGAATCCAGTTGAAATTATTACTGCATTTCAAAACGCCGTGAAAGATGCTCAACAAAATATGGCCAAAAACCGTGATGATGACGAAAAGAAGCAATTAGAAGAGTCGTTTACCAATCCATTAGCACCTGTAATTAGAGATGATGAGACCATTCGTGGGTCTAAGGATGCACCTCTAACCCTGGTGGAGTATTCTGATTTTGAATGTCCGTTCTGTTCTCGTGGGTATGCTACAGTGATGGAATTAATGGCGAAATATGGAAATAAACTACGTTTTGTATATAAGCATTTGCCTTTAAGCTTTCACGAACGAGCGATGTTGGCGGCCCAATACTATGAAGCTGTTCGTTTGCAGGGAGCTGATAAGGCCTTTAAGTTTCATGATGAAATTTATAAGAATCAAAGAAAACTTCAAAATGGGGAAGCCTTTCTAAAAGAAGCTGCCAAACAAGTGGGCGCAGATATGAAAAAGGTGGCCAAGGATATTTCAAGCAAAGAGGTGCTTGACCGTATTGAAGCCGATCAACAAGAAGCTGCAAAATTTGGTATGCAAGGAACGCCAGGATTTGTGTTCAACGGTGTTCCTGTCAGAGGAGCTTACCCCACTTCACATTTTAATAATATTGTGGAGGAGCTGAAAAAACGCGGGAAGCTTAACCTTTAGGCCTATACGTAAATGACGAAACTATCGCTGTGATGGGGCTTGCTAGTAGCAGGCCCTTTTTTATTGTTCTAATTTTTTTGTTGTCATATGGTGAAATCTGAGCAAACATTTCCCCTATTCTATTAACTTTTTCGTATGGAGTTACTGATGAACAGAAAAGAACTGATTGAGGCGATTTTAGCTGAGAAAGAACTGGCCCACATGACTAAGAAAAATGCAGATGCTTTCTTAACATGCATGCTAGACACGATTAAAAGAACTGTTAAAAAGGGTGATGATGTATCCTTGATCGGTTTCGGATCATTCGGAAAAGTAAAAAGGGCAGCTCGTATTGGAGTCAATCCTTCAACTGGCGAAAAGATCAAAATCAAAGCAAAAGTACTTCCAAAGTTTCGTCCAGGAAAAGCATGGAAAGAAATTATGTAATAATACCCTGACTTTATCAGGTATTAGCAAAACACCGGCCCAAAGTCCCGGTGTTTTTTTTTTGACGTTGTGAATTCATATCCTAGGCAAGAAATGCCTAGGATGAGGAGATAAGGTAATAAATTCCCTATCAAAAGTATCCCTCTTGATAGGAATTGAGACCTGCCTGTATACTTTTTGACAGGGCCATCAATTGAAGAGCAAATTTTGCTCAGAGGCTCACACTCCATGGAAGGGGCATATGGCTGAAGCTGATAAAGATAAATCTGAAAAATCTAAAGATATCAAAAAGGAAGATTTCCAGGAGAGGAAAGAAGTCGCAGCTGCAAGCGGCAAGAATCCGCTCCTGCTAGTGCTTGTTATTTTGAACACGGTTGTAACGGGGTTGATCGCAAGTATGCAATGGGCCGCTCATTCAAAAAGGGCTTCTGAGCCAAACATTAAGGATATAGTCCGGACTGAGATGCAGGCCCAATTGTCATCAGAAGAAAAGAATACCAAAAATGAGATGACTGGTAAGGCGAAAGAGGAAGATGGTTTACTTTTTCCCTTAGAATCATTCACGGCCAACTTGGCCCAAACAGATGGACCACGTCGATATGTGCGCTTAAATACAGTGCTCAAATTTAGGAAGAGTTCTAGCGAAGAAGAGTTCAAGGCACGTCAACCGCAGATTAGAGATGCGATCATAAGTATTTTAAATTCCAAAAGACCCAATGATTTGTTAAATGCTGAAGGGAAGGAGTTTTTAAAAGAGGAGATTAAATCGGCCATTAATAATTTTTTGGTCGATAGCATGGTTATAGATGTGTACTATGTTGGTTTTCAAATTAATTAGGACGTGCAGTGTGCCGAAACACAGTGCGCGCGGAATGCCGGCGTTGCAGGACGCATTCGCCGGCGATGTTTTTTTGAAGGCCCAGAATGTAACAGGATGTAAAAAACTGTTGATCTAATTCCAGATTCTAACCCAGGAGGGGAAAGAGTATGGCCCAAGTTCTAAGTCAAGAAGAAGTTGATGCGCTTCTAAACGCTGTCAATGATGAATCATCGGTCAGCATAGACGAAAATGGAGGTCTAGAAAGCGCCAGCGAAGAAGATGAGAACATACAAACCTATGACCTCACCAACCAAGACCGCGTTATCCGGGGCAGAATGCCCATTTTGGAAATCATCTATGAGAGGTTTATTCGTCAATTTCGAGTATCGCTCTCCAATTCGCTGAGAAAAATTTCTTCCATCTCCATGATCTCTACTGACCTTCTTAAGTTTGGCGAATTTGTAAATACTCTCCCCATCCCTTCTTGCATGTGCATTATGAGGTTCAACGAATTGCGCGGCCCTGTTCTTCTGGTATTTGAATCGAAACTGTCGTACGCCATTATCGATTCGTATTTCGGTGGAACCGATCGGCCTTTTACCAAGATTGAGGGAAAAGAGTTCACGCAGATCGAATTGTCTTTTATGAAGAAAGTGATGGAGATGGCCATCAGCGATTTGGAAGAAGCTTGGGCCCCCGTGCATCGGATTGATGCTCAATATATACGAACTGAAATTAATCCACAGTTTGTGGGCGTAGTACCGCCTTCTGACGTTATTATCGCAACAACATTAGAAGTGGAATTTGAATCTGCGTCGGGAACTATCATGATCGTGGTTCCCTATTCCACCATTGAACCAATTAAACACAAACTGAGTTCGAGTTTCCAAACTGATAATGACATGGCCGATAGTATTTGGACTCAGGCCATGAATAAACATCTCAAGCAGACGAATACCACATTAGTGGTGAAACTTGGTGAAGCCGAGATGACCGTCGGTGATTTAATTGTCCTTGAAAAAGGAGACATTATTCCTCTTCATCAGGAGGCCTCCGGCGAGGTTAGTGTTGCTGTTGAAGGTGTAGAGAAAGTTAAATGTCTTATTGGAACATATAAGGGAAATCGGGCGATTCAAGTAACTAGGGTAATCGGGAAGAATTGAGAGGAGAAAATTTTTATGACAGATCAAACGACAAACACAGGTGAAGGCAAGAGTAAATACAAATCCATTGATGATGTTGATATTTATGAAGTGAAAAAACTTGCTGATCAGATTCGTGTTGGGGATGATGCGCTAAATAAGCTAAAGGTTCAGAATTTAGATTTTATTCTCGATATCCCTCTCAAAGTCACAGTAGAACTTGGACGTACTTCGGTTATGGTCAAAGATTTATTGCAATTAGGACAGGGGTCAGTTTTGGAATTAGATAAACTGGCCGGTGAACCACTTGAAATTCTAGTCAACGGTAAATTGGTGGGAAAAGGTGAGGTGGTAGTGGTCAATGAAAAATTCGGTATTCGACTTGTGGACATCATCAGTCCTATCGAGCGAATTGAGAAATTAAGATAGGGCAATCATCGATTCGATAGAGCGGAGGGTTGTATGTTGAAGAAATTGGGGTGTATGCATTTTATTGTTCTGGGCCTTTTTCTTTTTATGAGTTCTAATGGATACGCATTTATTCGAACGAAGATTGAAGGAATAAAATTAATCCAGGAAAATGACAGGACCAATATTCGTTTCACGTTCAATCAAAAACCTACCACCGCGCCAGAAATATTGGCGCGTGGAAACATTCTTCAGTTTACCCTAAAAAATGTTATCATCTGGCCAAGGATTGAAAAGCAAATCACGCTTGGTGGGACGAATGTGCAGTTGTTGGCCTATCAATACAACAACGATGAAGTGAGAGTTCGTGCCATCTTTCCCTATAGGCTACCAGAGAGGTTTGCCCAGGAAATAACCGTTGGAGAAGTAGCTAAAGAAATGGTGATCACAATGGGCCGAGATGGAACAGCACCTGCCCAATCCGAGCGGACACAGACAAGCGCGAATGTGGAGAAGTTTGATGAAAAATATCTAAACAAGTTATCAGAGAAATTCTCACAGAACACTGATCAAAAGGCTTCTTCCCCTGCTTCCAAAATAGCTGATAGCGTGAAAAGTTTCGCATCCAGCAGTGAGCGTAGTGCTTCAAAATTCACGTTGGGAAAGTATATCTTAAAATTTTCAGCATTCTTGGCGCTCGTTCTCCTTTTATTTTACGGGGTGGTTACTTTATTCAAGCGTGGGGTTATGGGAAAGGGGCGACTTGGTTTATTGACCACCAAAGACGGAGTCGTGGTCCTGAGCACTACACATTTAGCTCCCAAAAAGTCGCTGGTATTGATCAAAGCGCATACCCAGGTTTTTCTTTTGTCCAATACTGATGGTGGCATCAATTTAATTTCTGAAATAAAAAATGTTCCAACATTAATAAAGAATGAAGAACAAGAAACAACTGGAAGTAATTTTGACACGACATTAAACGACAGCACACAGAGAGAACAGAATTTTAAAATCAAAGATACTCAGATTGAAGCCGCAAATGTGGCCGCTGCGACCGCCGAGCAAGAAGGGTTAGCGAAATTTTTAAATGAGAAGCCAGTTAGGGATGAAGTCAAAATTTCTGAAAAAATAAAGAGCAAAGTTAAATCATTAAGGGCCTTTCAATGAAATATTTTGCTAGCTTGGTTCTCATTCTAATGAGTGGTAGTGCGTGGCCACAAAGCCAGACCAGCTTGCCTGGCGTGAGTATCAGTATGGGGAATGGGGCCGACCTGGTAGATACCATGCAGTTAATGGCGCTCTTTACGGTTTTGACTTTGGCACCGGCCATCTTAATCCTATGCACATGCTTTACCAGGATAATCGTTGTTCTCGCTTTTACGCGTCAGGCATTGGGTACACA
>CAYHRT010000152.1:0-9714 GCA_964359085.1 uncultured Bdellovibrio sp.
GATAGATAGAATCGTTTTCAAAATTAATCGAAAATATGAGATTGAGTTGAATATCTTCACCATCTTTTAGATAAAAAACGGCGTACTCAGTCGCTACTGGCTCTCCAGA
Organism: uncultured Bdellovibrio sp.; assembly: GCA_964359085.1. Taxonomy (GTDB): domain Bacteria; phylum Bdellovibrionota; class Bacteriovoracia; order Bacteriovoracales; family Bacteriovoracaceae; genus GWA2-49-15. The sequence goes on from CAYHRT010000152.1 coordinate 110, forward strand.
AGGCCCGATTTTAATGGGCAATTGAATCCCCCCCTTACTTACGGGTAGGCGTTCAACCCTTTCCTCACCAAAAAGCGTAAGAAAAAGTTTGCCACTGATACAAGTTCGTGAGTTCATAAGATAACCAAATACTGCATAGGGCATATTAGGTTTTTTAATTTTGACGATGGGATTATTGGCATCAACACTTACTTTCCTCACAAAATGTTCTTGGCCTTTTGTCTGTACTCTCAACACATACTCACCAGGACTATTAATTTTGATTTCACCTAAGATTGAAACTTCTACCTCTTGTCCATTCACAAAGGCCTTCTGTTCGTACTTTTCATAATTACTGATTACTATTCCATATTCTTCACTGATTGCCGGATCATGCTTGGTGCCCGTCTGAGCACCCTTCTCTTCCGAAGAGGGTCTGCGGCTCTCTCCTTTTGTATCTTTGGGAGGCAACAACTGATCGCCAAATTTGAAATATCCTACTGCCAATAGGGCCACGACTCCGACAGCAACAACCATATTCCGCATCGTTGATTTAGAAGCTTCCGCCTGTACCGCGCCGGTCCTGGTCCGAATCTGCCCGACTGAAGTGCCATGTCCCCGAGTTGCGCTATTTGGATCTGAGGAGCGTGGAGACTTCGACGCAATTTTTTTCTTCGTCACTGCTTGTCCAAGCTGCAAATCACTTTTCTTATCAACTTCGGCGATCTTCACTTGTCTGGTTTGACTAGCTTGAGCTGGCTGTTTTATTGCGGCATCTCTAGCAATAACCCTCGTTCCTCCTGGGGTCGTTTTAGTTGCCCCACTTTGGCCTTGAGCAAATCCAAAATCTAAAACCTGATCGCGCGCAGCCGTTTTTGGTTCCGCTTGATTATTGGCTGCATCGGTGCCGCCTGACTGTTCACGTCTTAAATCATCAAGAAAAGGCCTCAGATCAATTTTGCCAAACTCAAATAACTTTTCACGATCTTTTTTTATTTCTTCTTTAAAAAGTTCCTTAGCAAAATATGAAAGATCAGTGGCATTGAAATCAGGATAGTGTGAATACAAAAACTTCATCAGAGCACGGTTCATCTGATCCATATTCTCATAGCGTTTATTTCTGTCTTTGGACAATGCCTTTAAGACAATTTCATCCAATTCTTTTGGTACATTGGGATTAATTTTTGAAGGAGCATCGATAAGACAATCCTGAATCTTCTTTAAGACGGCCAGATCATTTTGTGCTTTGAACATTTTGCGAGAACAGAGCATTTCCCAAAGCGTGATACCAACGGCAAATTCGTCATAACGAGCATCAAGCTCTTTGCCTTCCAAATACTCGGGCGCTAAATATGACAATTTGCCTTTGATTGTTCCGGCTTGAGTGGCCTCTGTATTGGTTGTCGCTTTTGCAATACCAAAATCGATAACCTTCACTGATCCATCGAAGGTCAGCATAATATTATGGGGAGAAATATCGCGATGGATAATACTAAGTTCTTTTCCTGTCATTTTGTCCGTCAGGGTATGAGCATAATGTAACGCCTGACATACTTGTGTGATGATATAGACGGAGATTTCTACTGGAAAAACAAATTTTCGGTCCCTTAACTTATCAAGATACTCCTTGAGATTTCGACCATCACAATACTCCATGGCAACATAGAGCTGACCACGATGATGGCCGTAATCATAGGTTTGTACGATATTGGGATGGAGAAGTCCGAAGGTGACCTTGATCTCATCCATAAACATTGTTTTAAATGCTGCGTCCTGTGAATACTGTGCCTGCACCATCTTTATAGCGACAATCTTATCGGCCTGTTCACCTAAGTAACGGGCACGACAGATCTTGGCCATCCCACCATCGACAAAATGGTCGAGAATCAAATATCTGCCAAATCTTTCGATTTCGCTTTGGCCATCGGCCATATTAAAGATCCTCCCAGCCAACCTTTTCGACCAGTCTTACACAAAACTTAATGGAAAATTTAGAAAAAAGGTCGCCTTTGTTTTATAACCTAATTTCAATTGGTTCAAACCCAGGAATAGCTAACACTAAGGGCTTCGGAATGGTCTTAGGTCCACAAAAGGCATAGGCCTTATACATTTTGAGTGAATATTCGATAAAACCAGGATGCATTGAAAGATTTTCGCGAAAATGAGACAATCCAAAAATTTTGAAACCAAAGTCCTGCAACTGAATTGTTACGAGAGATTGTCGCAAACGGGTTTCGTCCAGGGTATAGACTAAAAATAAGATGGGATTGGCACAGGACTGAACTTGTTTTTTTTCTTCCTCACTAAACCATCCTTCAAAGCCTGCCACTTCGTTCAGAGGCAAGGTCATAATATCGAGAAGTAAATTGAGTTCCTGATAAAGAGAAACTTGCTTAAATATTAAATTATCTTTAATCTCGTGCCCATTCACCACGCCACTTTGTAAGACAAAATTTCCATACTTGGACATATTTGCAGTTGAATGTGAACAGGCCGCTAAGACGCATGATAGTAAGGCCACAAATTTAGAAAATTTCTTCACATCTTCCCCTAGAGCAAGCATAGCAAAATTATGTTACATTATCGGCAATCTTTTGAATCCAATTTTTTATCGTCACGATAATTTCCTGTTTCTTTTCACCATACAAAAGCCCATGTTTCTCTTCTGGATATTGCAAATAGAGCGAATCAGTGTTCGGAATCCCTTTATGAAAGAGGAAGGCGGAATCCGGGTCGAAAAGTGGTCCAGGCTTACCACAAAGAAAAAGAGATGGGACATCGACAAAATAGGAAAACTGTCGAATTTCTTTAGTACTTTTTAACAGCTGAGACATCAAACCTAGAGATAAAAATCTCGGGATCAGTGGATCGGCATTATAATCTTCGGCATCTTTTGTGATGGCAAACAAGTCATGCCCGGAAAATGGTCGCGCAAATCTAATTTTTGATGAAATATTGGATAAAACAGATGAAAAATTGCGAAGAGTCACCGGTAACGAACAAGGAGTCTGAAAGGCCAGCTTGAACGATGGATTGATCAAGATAATTCCGCCGATCACCGCATCGATTAGATGTCGATATTGCTCTATCGCCTTAAGGATGACTAATCCACCTATTCCTTGACCAATGACTATAACTCTGCATTTCTCACTGCGAGACTCTTTGCACAGATTAATGAGTGTCGCAAGATCCTTACAATATATGGAAAAATCCTCAATGTGAGCACGCGTGCCCGTACTCATGCCATGCCCTTTTAAATCATGTAACACCAATTGATAGTTCCCTGACCACTCTTGCACCAACCTTTCAACCAGGGGATACCATCTCATATGATGTTCAAAAATATCATGAATTAAAAAAATTTGTACATCGGTAGAACGCAGATGGGGAGCAACATGATAGGTAATCTTTTTTACATGACAACAATCTTTCGAATTGTAGGAGCGCAGGGCACTTACTTGTGTGTTCCATTCCGAAGGTAAAGACAATCCCGCCCTAACTTCTGAGCTAATTTTTGCGGTCATTTCATTCATCATTCTCGACATATTTGAGAATGGATGCTTGTGCTTCCCCACTCAAACCCTCAAATCTGATGGAAAAACCTCTCCGTCCTTCCAAAACTCTTACGATTTTGCCTTTTGCCACGAAAGAAAATGAGGAATTATCTGGATGCACATTTAACTGAATAAGATCCCCTTTGGCGACGGGAAAATCGGCCACAAGAACTTGCAATCCACCAATCGAAATATCACGACAAATGCCCTCATACACATCTTCATTGTCGTGAAACAGCAATCGCGCCACAAAGGGCCTCCGAACATATTTCCTGCGCTCCTCGGGGGCAATGACCGGTGGCAAATTCTTTTTCCCGCTCGTCATCTCGAGCAATGGTGTATCCGCAATAAAAAGCCACTCTTCCATTCCTGGTGCAAAAATAAGTGTTTTGCCATTAATTCTATTTTCATTGAGCAGTGTTTTAACCGTATCTAACGAAAATGGTCCAAAGTCTTCGGTGTCTTGGATATTCTGGGTACTCCCACTGGCATCCTGATTACGATCAGGCCCGATCCTAATCGTAAAAATTTTCTTTGCATTATCAACTTTACGCCATTCAAACTTAGGTGTCGCTTGAATAGCAGGGGGGATGGGGGTTGCAATCGGCTCAGGCATTTCACTGGAGTGATCAGTTGAAAATTCTGGCAGTTCCTTCATTTTCTTCCATCCCTCAAGACCCTTGCGCCAGACATAGGAATCTTGCACCAGTGTTCCACTATTCACGAGATTCAAAATGGCCTCAAGTGAAACGGGACCTTTTCTGTCCTGTCCTATAACGTAATACCAACCTTCCATAGAAAGCATCCTGCAAAAGTAATATTTTACCCTATGATATTATAACCTTATGAAAAGAGAGGTGTCCTCACTGTCTTTTTTTGCCGCAGTTTTTTACTCCACTGCTCTTCCCTTTAAGTTCCTTTAAGTTTTTAACCTGGCCCTCCGAAAAGACCTAGGCAATGGAGAGGGTGTAATCTTAATGTTTTTGCAACAATATCGAACTAAATATGCAAGATTTTTTGTCACACTCATGGTTATTTTGGGTCTTGGAAGCTGTGCCAAAGAAGAATTCATGGCACAAAAATCTCAAGATTCCTTCAGCACTCCTCTGACTTTTACAAATAATGCTAACGTCTGTTCCCAATTTACACTTATCAAACCACGCGTCGACTTTCTCTTTCTATGGGATAACACGAGTTCTCAAGTTTTTGTGACAAATGAGACAAAACAGGCCTTGAGTAACACAATCAACTACATTTCTGATCGATTTGATTTCCATATTTTAATGGCCCCGCTTGTCCCTCAACCAGGGAGTGCTATTAACGATGTGGCCTACTTAATTACGGCTTCAACTTTTGGACTTGGTCAGTCGGCCATTAACATCAGAGTGGAAAAATCTGAGGCCGCCAACGTACTCAATAATTTCACCACCTCCTCCAGTGGTAATGAAAAAGGTCTTAAAAGATCCTATGATATGCTCAGCGCAAATATCTCCAATGGTATCTTCCGCCAAGATGCCTATACCATCATCGTGGTAATGTCGAATGGAAATGACTATGTCGCTGATTCTAACGGCTTTGCAAGCGGCCCACTCACCAATGAATATATTCAAACCTATAAAAATCTTTTCCTGAATTTGAGAAACAGTATCATACACTCCACCCAAATGCGTTTTGCTTCACTCGTGGCCCACACTTCGGGATGCCATCCGTTTTGGGTCCAAGGGGGAACTTATACGACAATGTCAAAGTATCTCTACGAAGCAGATTTCCCTTCGGGAGATTTACGCAAGCTACCCTACGATCAGACCGGTGATTCAACCCCCGACAGTTATAATATCTGCACTACTGAATTCGTGCATCTCTTCGATGGAATCAACAACTCTATTCAGGATACTGTGATTGCTCACCAATATAACTTCTGGCCAATCTCAGCGGTTCAATCACCCATAACCTTTGACCCCAATAAACTTCGCATACAAAAAGCAAATGGCGATGAGTTTTTTGAGGTATCCGGTCCAAACCAGGGGGATGGATGGAGATATGCAGGATATCTCACCAACCAGAATATGAGATATGCACCTTCACCAGGCGAAGCCTTTACAGGACATATGATTGAACTCTATGGCAATGCCCGTGTCACTTACCCAGAATGTCTTCTCGTAACGACAGTTTCCCCTACCTATTATTACGGTTACGTGGCCCTCTCTTCTAAGCCCATTGAGAGTTCTATTCGTGTTACCATTGATGGTCGTTCTATTCCTCAATCTAATGTTGATGGTTGGGAATACATAGGGGCCAAGGCTTCCCAAAACTTGCGCATTCAGGGGCTTAATTTTCCGCAAGATCCCTATCAAGAAGCCTTGCCTGCAGACATTCGCACCAACTCACATTTTCTAAAAATGCACGGTGAAGCTATTTATCAAAGTGGGGCCATCGTCAATGTAGTCTACGATCCTGCGGGCGACTAGAACAAGTCCTTAGACCGGCGGGTGTCCGGCCTTCTTTTCATTCACTTTTTCAATTGCATTCATCATTTTGATACCCAAGTATGACTTTTCCAATTTAGCATAAGCCACCTTGGTGGTAAGAACATTACCTGTTCCCACCAAGATATCACCGGTAAAACCCGCAGTATGGGAATCAGCCAGGTCTTCCTCCGTGATGTTCATCTTAGTGGCCTTAAAATCTTCAAGAATAAGAGTTAAATTGGCAACCCCAAGACCATCAGTAATCGTAACTGTTTTCATTTGATCCAGAATCACCTGCAAGAAAATTTCACATCGCGGGGAAATCTTCATCCGTTTTGTATCATCAAGTTGCCTCTGCGTATTAAAAAACACCATGAGTGTCCTGAATGTATCAAAATTAGGGGCCACCATAATCTTGGGGAATCCATCCGCATCGTTCTTCATCATGAGTAACCCCTGCCCCTCAATAATGATCTTGAGTTCTTCCCAAATGATTTCTTTTACATTGAACACGTCCAAAAGATAAAAGCGAAATTTATCTTGATGAACTTCCGCTTTGCCATCTTTTACTTCGGCATGGGTTTTAAAGGTCAAATAGAGCAGCGATAGAACTTTGATGACATCAATACTATGAAAAAATTTATAATCTGCAACTTTCCCACCCACTCCTAGGCGTACCGAATTATTCTCCAATTGTTTGACCTGGACGTTGGTTTTTCTTAATCGTTCTGCCAGGGTGTAAACAATGGTTTTAAACCAGGGGTTTAGCCCCTGCATCGTTTTTCCAAAAGCATTAAAGGAGATCTCGACGACTTCCGTAGTTACGATGGCGGCGGCCGAACAACTGCGACGACGGGCCTTTTCATCAAAAAAGGCCATCTCACCAATAACTTCTCCCGTGCGCAAAATTCCAATTTCAACAAATCCGCGTCCCTTGGGAAGATAGAGCCTGATCTGACCTTTTTGTATGATATAAAGCGAATCGGCAACGTCTTTTTCATTGAATACAATTTCCCCAGGTTTTAATGTTCTAATGCCAGACTTTCCAGTCTGGGCAGCTATTTTCGGAGTAGCTGCGCTACCAGTACCTTGGGGTAAATTGGTCATCCTAATCTCTCTATAATCATAGCAAGGGCTTCGCCACCACCAATACACAAAGAGGCCATGCCATACCGTTCTCTTTTTTGTTCAAGAGCATTCATAAGAGTTACCACAATCCTAGAACCTGTAGCACCAATGGGATGTCCTAGTGAAATGCCACTTCCAAAAATATTCACTCGCTCCCTATCTAATTGTAATTCTTTGATTGCGCTCATCGCAACCACTGCAAAAGCTTCATTAATTTCAAAAAGGCCGATTTTTTCAAGTGGGATTTTGGCCCTCTCACTACATTTTTTCATGGCCATTACGGGAGCGGTCGTAAACCAAGTTGGATTTTGAGCGTGAAAAGCATAGGACACAATTTTGAACCGGGCCTTAGCTTTGTAGCTATCATCGCCCAGAACAACTGCCGCAGCCCCATCATTGATAGTTGAGGCATTGGCTGCAGTAATTGTGCCATCTTTAGTGAAGGCCGGTTTTAAAGCAGGAATCTTTTCAAAATTGGCCTTAAAAGGTCCTTCATCCTGCTCAACAACAATATCCTTACCCTTTTCTTTTCTTATTACAGGAACAATTTCTTTCTTAAAAGTTCCATCTTGAATTGCGCTTTGGGCACGCTTAAAAGAGCTAATGGCATATTCATCTTGGGCCTGCCGAGTAAAATTAAATTTTTTTGCACACTCTTCCGCACACTCACCCATGGCCCGATCAGTATAGACATCCCAAAGACCATCCCAAAGCATTGAATCACGCATCTCAACATTGCCAAATTTTGAAGGAGTACGGGTATAAAGGAGATGGGGTGAAAGAGACATATTTTCCATGCCACCAGCAACAACCACTTTGGAATCGCCTGCCATAATGCTTTGGGAGCCTAAGATAATACTCATTAAACCCGAGCCACAAACTTTGTTCACCGTCATAGCTGGTACATCTTCGCCGAGACCAGCGAAAATGGTGGCCTGTCGCGCTGGTGCTTGCCCTGCTCCTGCGGCCACAACTAATCCCATGTATACCTGATCAATTTTTGTCCCATCAATTTCGGAACGATTTAATGCAGCCTTAATCGCGGTAGCACCTAATTCTGATGCTCTTACGGTAGAAAGCCCTCCCATAAAACTCCCAACAGGGGTGCGAGCACCATTTATAATATAGACAGACATGATTCCTCCCAAGTTAAAATTATCGGCATACTGTACATACAAATACATTAATTATATATACTGGCATTCGTCTCGACGAGAGGAGATTTATGCTTTCACGTTATCAACGAATGACTGAATGCCCTCGGTCACTTCCGGCTGAATGGATGGATAAATTTCAACTTGTCATCCAAGAGCAATATTCCTCGGATCTAACTTCTACCCATAAAAAGTTTGACCTCTTTACAGAACTATATCCCAATGAAATCTGTCTTGGTCTATGCCTGGCTTCTACTGCAGCGTCAGCCCAACTTCCAACCAGCTACATAATATCAGCCGATCTTGCAGCCAATATCGATCCCGTGGGCCTCATGGACAAATTAGTCGATTCAGCTGAGATTTTCTTTGATCAATTTTTCGCCAATGAAACGGCCGTGGAATATACTGTTACCTGGCAGGCTGGCGAATTGCGTGGACTAAAATTCTACTATAAGATCTCACGCGAACACCTGGCCTTAACTCACAAAGCTAATGCCTTACTCGGTGATGACTATCCGGTTTAGTCATACCAACTGAAGTAGAAACTATTCTTCAGTGTATTGAATTTTAACTGGACGAGTCTCAAAGGCGATGTCTTGTTCATCCTCAACGACATCTTCCTCCACATCATCGAAGGCGTCGTCATCATCAGCATCAATATCCATTTCTTTAAGGACACCAAGAAAAGATTTCTCATCGTTGAGATCAGAAATAATGGCCTCTAGATATTTCGCCGGATATTTTTTAACCAGATCTTCGATAAATTCTTGAAGTTTTCCCTCTCTCAAAATGGTCTGCTTCTTTTTTACATCCTTCCAATTAGTTATATAGTGATAACGACAATATCCAATAGTCGTCGCGGGATTATCACAACCCTTCTCTAAGCATTCATCAGTTTTAGCACTAAAGAAATTCACATTTTTCAAGGTTTCGATAATATCTTTTAGAGGAAAATCTTCAGCCAAGGCAACTACTTCATCCGAGATCGCGTCCTTAAAATCATCATAAGACTTGTCGCGTTTTTTCGGTTTTGCCAATTCCTTTTCTATTTCCTCTTCAAATTCAAATTTTGGACCAAAATCGCCATCTCCACCAAACTCAGAGTCATCATCTCCAAAAAAATCATCATCACCTTCTTTGGATTTGCTGGCAGTTCCTTCTTCATCATCTTCGGCCCCAGTTTCGCCAGTTCTAACATCTCCCTCGCTGTCGGCATCTTTTTTGCGCTCTTTAGCTGATTTGACCTTCCCTTCTTTAGCTTTTTTTGATGGCTTTTCAGAAACCTCGTCAACCAGTTTGCCCTTAACTGAAAGCTCTTTTTT
>CAYHRT010000153.1:0-9700 GCA_964359085.1 uncultured Bdellovibrio sp.
CAACAGGGGTAATGCTTGAAGCACCTCCTCCACCACCACCTCCGTTCGCATTTACAGGTGTCACGGGTGTACGCACGCCAGGATCTTGAATGATCGCAAATGCATCTATCCCGATGGTAAAGGCCACTAGAGCAATTAAACCGATAAGTGATTTCATACTTAAATTCCCATTTTATCAGACCATACGGCCTGAGAATTCAAATGCTCATCGGCAAAATTTTTAGAATATTTAAAAAAGTATCAAAAATAATGAGGCTAATTCATGAGTAAAAAAGACGGTGTCTTTGCAGCAGGGCCTGCGGGGGGAAATTTTATTTTTAACACCTCGGTAACATTTTTTTTAAACTGGTTTGTTTTATCATTGCTGTAATTAACGTCTAAAACCGTCATATTTGTTTGTCCCTTTCCTTCATTTAATATATTGATAGTCCTAGGAAATTCATGGATCCCGTCCATTAGGATATAGTTGACAAAATTATACTCTATGACTTGCTCATAGAGGTTGGATTTGAATTTTTTAAGCCTAAATGTTTCATCATCAAAAGAAGCGTCAATATTTTCAAGTTTTAAAACCCAGCTTATTTCTCTTCCTGTTTTTATCATCTTAAGAATTGAGGGCAGTTTATAAAATCTCGTACTCATTATCTCGTCTATTTTATTTTTTTCCGCATCACTTTTTGGCTTTAATGGGCTATTACCAGAATCTGGGGCCTCACCAGATTTTAAAAAAACTAAATAGGCTTCCAGGAGTTTGATTTTATCTTGATTTAAAACATCTTTCTCATTCACAAAATCATTGTTTCTCTTTTTCAATAAGGCAGTGATAATTTTTGAGTTATTCGTCCCAAGCATGGACAATAGAGCATAAAAACTTAATGAAACATCTTCTTCCCCTTTGGCGATTGCCGCTTGTATATCATCAGAATACTTATAATCAATTATCGTTTTATAGTTAAAATCGGGAGATGTATAAACAGTATGTAACACATCCAATTGATAGTCGTTGCGCTGTAGCAACATTATCTTTATGTAATACTCCTTATGCTGTCCATCCGTAGTATCTAGTTGAATGTCTGATTGAGACTCCGATTGGGTGTCTGTCACCAAAGCGGTCTTAATTTTGGCCCTAACTGTAATCAGTTTTTCACTTACTGGTTTATTGTTCAAATTCTTAAAAAGACCTTCAAGCGAAGGCACGGCAGAAAAAGAACTTGGAGATATTATGATCGAGAATACCAGTATATAGGCAAGATTAAGATTCATGATCGCTTCCTGATGATAAGTCTTTTGCTAATTTTTTTATCAACTCTGCCGCATATTTCTTTAAGCGAACGTCCTCTAATGCAAAATTAACGGTTGCATCCAAATAGCCAAAAATGTTACCTGTATCATATCTTTTTCCTGTAAAAAAATGTGCATATACTGGACGAGAATTACACATAAGATTAATGGCGTCGGTAAGTTGATATTCGCCCCCGGCACCACGCTTGATTTTCTTTAGGTAATCAAAGATATCACTGCTCAGTATATACCGGCCTGGGGTTGCCCAAGTCGTGGGTGTCTTGGCGGGACTCGGTTTCTCTACCATTTCCTTCATCTGGACTGTTTGCTTATCTCCACTAATAAAAGTTCCATCAACAATCCCGTATTTTGACACATCCTCTTTTGGGACATCCATAATTCCGATAACCGGATTGTCACCGTAAGTCTCCGATATTTTCATGAGCTGCATGGTACAGGGCTGTGTTCCCCTAATCAGATCGTCGCCTAAAAGAACAGCGAAGTTGGCTTTCCCAATAAGCCTTTCGGTCGTTAAAATTGCATGCCCTAAACCAAGTTGCTCTTTTTGCCTGACAGATACAATTTCAGCCAGTGTCCCTATCTTTTGTATTAATTCCAGTTCTTTGAGCTTATTATTCGTTTCGAGAAATTTTTCCAAAGCATAATTGCGGTCAAAATAATTTTCTATACTCTCTTTATTAGAGGAATTTACAAATACTATTTGCTCAATACCGGAATCTATCGCTTCCTGAACGATATAATGAATCATAGGGATATCTAGTATCGGAATCATTTCTTTAGGAATTTCTTTTGTGGCCGGTAGAAATCGTGTGCCTTTACCGGCAACGGGGATGACGGCCTGCTTAATTTTCATTACACTATTCCTTGGAGATTGCATTTATGACATCTTGTGGAAATAAATATACAACTTTTTTAAGCGCAATTCTAATTTTCTCTTTCATAATTACCTGTGCCAGCGCTTCGCAAAATTTTGAGACTACCCGCCTAAAATCGACGGCCGGCGCTGGAGTTGGTTCAATTTTGATGGATGAGTCTACCGTTTTAAATCCGGCACCTCTTGCTTTTTTTAGCCTTTCGGCCCTCTATATTCAAAAGGCGACGGCCACTCAGACCTTCGCAAGTGAAGATTCCAGACCCCTAACCGCCCCAGAAAAAAGTGAGCAACTTGGCGTTATCGCAAGCGATGGCCGTGGTAAAGTTGCGGGATCTATTAGCTTTAATAAAATTGAAATTGATTCTCAAAAACATAAACGCATGGCCGCTTCTGTTGCCTATCGAACTGGCGATGCTTCAGCAATTGGTATTGCCTACAAAATGAATGAAGCTGCTACTAAGGATGCTTCTGCTCTAGACTATCTTGTTAGAAAATATAGTACAATTTCCATTGGAATTACTCATGTTTTCGAAAATGGGTTGTCTCTGGGGCTTTTGGCCGATGACCCTCAAGAGAAAGGGCCAAATGGCGGACGCGGGACCGTTGGTCTGCAATATGTTTACAAGAATTTCATTACTTTGATGAGCGATTTTGGTTCAAAATACAAAGCCTATACCTTTTCGGAAAATATGGTTTACCGTCTCGGAGCGCAGTTTTCACTATTTAAGGATCTCTTTCTCCGTATTGGAACTAACTACGACCAAGGGCTTGCCTCAAAATCCAAAGGCATTGGTTTGTCCTGGATTCAACCTCGCCTCATGCTTGATTTTGCCTTACAAAGCATCACTAAAATGCAACGAGATTCTCTAGATCAGAGAAATAGCAAAGAAAAAGAGTCAAGCATCTCACTCTCTTATCGTTTTTAGTTTCGACAAAGTACATTAAATTTAATCAAACTTTCTTTTTGGTCGATTAGGTATGTGCTATGGCGGCCAAAAAAAAACAGGGTGCTGAAGAAAGCGAAGAGCGAGAACGCCCTAAATACATTATTCAAAGATATCGTGATCGCCTAAGTGTCTTGCGACATGCTCAGGAGTTTTCGCATAAGGATGATATTGCCAGAGCTGTCACTGCATATATGAAATATCTTGATTCTTTGGCCGCATATTTTGAGGTCACTGAAGATAAACTTCATCCTGAACTTTTTGTCCGCGACAAAAACCTCGCCGAAATCCTGCTTATAAGCCAAGTTTATTGGGATCTTGCTAAGGCCTATGATAGATCACCTCGGCTGAAAAAGGAATGCGAGCGGTGCCTTAATCAATTCGTCAAATTTAGTCTGGGCTTTAAATTTCAGTTCATAAACAGTGAGATGTTACGAAAATTTATCAAGAAAAGGGCGGCCTACAACCCAGCGCTTTTTACAAATTCATTTGAAAAGCTCAAGCTCAACTCCAGTAGCTGTTACATCGCCACATACTCTTTCAATGAAAATTCTACTGTTGTGCGCGATCTTAGATTGTTTAAGCAAAAACTGCTTCAATTTCGATTCGGCTCGTCACTGACCGACTATTATTACCAACAATCTCCAAATTTGATCGATTTCTTTATTGAGAACCCTAATTTTGGCATTATTTCCAACTCAATCATTATTAGACCATGCCTCAGGGTCTTTAGTTTCTTTGCAAAAATTATTTAAGTCTCTATAATTTCCTAATGACCAAACTTCAGCAAATGATCACATTGACATGGCTTAAATTCTTCTTGGGGTCAGTAATTGCTTTTGTTCTTCTTATGTCGATCGCCAATCTTATTAGCGGCCTACTCCGAACTAATGTGACCGCCTACGAGGTTTTAATCAACCATTTGATAGAATTGCCCGGTAATGCTTCAAAAATATTTCCTGTTTCCTGTCTCACTGGAACCCTTTTTTGTATCAATAAATTACAAAGTCGCAATGAACTCGTGGCCATATTTGCGGCCGGATTCTCGCGAATGAAGTTTGTTTTAACCATTATCATATTATCTCTATTCGCTGCTGTGGTTCAAATTTATCTGGCTGGTTACATCTACCCCTTTGCAAAGTCCAAGAAAAACATCCTTATTGAGCAAAGTGAAACCAAATTTCGAAATCTTAAAACTAAGGCACTTACTTCTAGTACTATTGGCACAGGCAAGATCTGGTTTAAAGGTAGTAACTACTTTTTTTCCTTTACACACTACGATAAATTTTCAAAGAGTCTTCTAGACTTAGGTATCTATGCTTATGATAGAAATTATTTACTGGCCGGTAAAACCTTCACCACAAAGGCAATTTTTGAAACCGCAACTAATCAGTGGAAATCCGATTCTAGCCTGCAGATTTTAGGCCTCAATAATCATGAGCATCCAAGATTAATAGTCTCGGGACCGAGCACTATCGCGCTTGCAGAAACATCCGATGATTTTCTCAAACTTGAATCAGATATTAATTCTCTCAACCTCCATAGTCTCTATTACTATTTAAAAAATATAGGGCGATCAGGCATTAATATTGATGAATATCTGGTTCAGTTTTATGATAAAATTAATGCTGCGATTTCATGTATTTTACTTTCTGTTTTTGCTGCTGTTTCAATCTTTCGTCCTAACCGTCGGCAATCATCATTTGGAAAAACTATTGCCTTTGTTTTTGTCTTTACGCTTATTTTCTGGTTACTCATTAGCTATTTTCAAGAGCTCGGAAACAGTTCGCGCTTGGCTCCGATTTATGCGTGTTTTTCTGTAAGCTTTGCTTTTGTTATTTATCTTACATGCATTTACATAAAAAATAGAAAACTGACATGACTTTTTCTTTTCCTAGACAAGATAGCAATTTTTGGTCGTATCTCGCTCTGGTATTTATTTTTTTTCTCTTTCTTTTCCACATTGGAGATCAGTCAGCTCCGAGACAAGGCACCGAAGGATTTTATCTGCAGATTTCAAAGGAAATGTTTTCAAAAAACTCTTATCTGATTCCATACTACCTAAATGAGCCCCATTTCTCTAAGCCACCTTTACAATTTTGGCTGACTACACCTTTTTATTTTATTTTTGGAGAAGGTCTATGGTGTGCACGGAGTGCTATTTTTTTAATTACGTGCAGCCTAATTGCATATACTTCTAAACTCTTGAGTCGATTAGGCTCCCTCTGCGCATTAAACATCTTTATACTGTTTATTTCTACTTTTGGAGTTATCAAGTACTCACGTATCTATATGATGGATGCCTTTTTTACTTTTTTTACCGGTGCCGGAACCCTCTTTGCGTATGATTACCTAAAAACTAAGCATCTTCATTCCTTAATTGTCAGTGCTTCACTCTTGGCTGCATCTACATTGGTTAAAGGTCCAATTTCGATTGTTATGGCATTCACTGCTCTTTTAGTTTTTATCCTGATTCACCGAAATCGGGAGCAATATAAGGCCTTTTTCCAACTTCTGATTTTGATTATTATCCCAGCCTCTCTTTGGTATATCGCTTGTTTCTATCAATTCGGCAGCAAATTTTTTGATTATTTCTTCATCCGCGAAAACCTAGGCAAACTAACAACGAAAGCTTATAGTCCGTTTGTTCTAGTTCAGGGGCTTTTTCTTTTTTCTTTTCCTGCGATCATACCTTTTGCTCTCCTTCTCTATCGTGATATTAAATCACGCGCCATATTTAAGACAGACCTAAACTTATTTTTAACAATCTGCTTGATTGTCTTTTGGTGTATCTGGTTGATTCCTACTCAACGCTCACATCACTACGCTATGCCAGCTACTTTTTTTGTTATCTCATATGTCGCAGTTTCTCGTTTTGATTCTGTCTGGTTTGCAAAATTAGTTAATGCATTTTCTTTGGGTTTAAGTACTCTAGGAATTATCGTGACAGTTTTCATCTTATTTTATAAGCAGTTCTTACCAATGATCTCAATCTCTACCTGTATATTCGCGTTCCTTATCTTGATCGCAAATATCTTTTTCACTATCTTTGGCAAAGGAACAATAACTCTTCGGCTCGCTCAGTATACGGCAGCTTTCCTTATGATTTGGTATCATCTCGCTTCAATGGTGGCCTTGCCTATTTTAC
The DNA here is from genome assembly GCA_964359085.1 of uncultured Bdellovibrio sp. Classification (GTDB taxonomy): domain Bacteria; phylum Bdellovibrionota; class Bacteriovoracia; order Bacteriovoracales; family Bacteriovoracaceae; genus GWA2-49-15. The sequence goes on from CAYHRT010000153.1 coordinate 6,269, forward strand.
CTGAAAGAGTCAGAGAGCAACTTATTGGCACCAATTCAAGCATCCGAATCGGAGTTGTTTATCGCAAACCATATTTTGTCTCTGAACTTCTCAATCGAGACATTGAGTCATTGTCCCAAATTCAAGGTGACAATGAATTACGCAGCACCAACTATGACTATTTGATTATGCCTTTGCCTACGACGATTTCACTATCAAATTATCAAATTCATGATTCATGGAACGTATGGAAAAGAGGACTGCGAATGAAAGAAATTTATGATAGGCTGATAAATAATAAATTAGATGAATTGCAAGAAAGCTATACGCTCTTTAGTCGCAAGATATAAGTATCGCCTGCCTAGACTGTTATTCTGCCTTGTGATAGAAACTTCTTATTAGTATGCGAAACAAAATCTTTAAAACTGCTTTCTTTGGTACTCCAGATTTTTCTGTCCCTGCCCTTGAAATGCTCGCTAACCATGTCAATATCGAACTTAGGTATGTTGTATGCTCCCCAGACAAGCCGGCCGGGAGAGGCCTCGAAGTCAAGCGTCAGCCTGTGGCGCAATTTTGTCTCGACCATAAAATCTCCCTTTTTCAGACGGCAAATATTAATCATGAGGAAGATTTTCTCAATAAGCTCACTTCTGACTCTCTTGATCTGATCATTGTTATTGCTTTTTCACAATTTTTATCCAAGCGCCTGCTCAGTATTCCAAAACTAGGCTGTTTTAATATCCATACATCACTCCTGCCTAAATTTCGTGGGGCTTCACCAATTCACCATGCTCTGCTCCATAATGAGTCCACCACCGGAATTTCCATTCAGAAAATGGTAAAAAAAATGGATGCCGGAGACATTTTCTACCAGAGCGTTATTCCTATCGCTGCCGACGAGGTATTTCAAGAATTGTATACTCGTCTTAAATTTCATTCAGCGATAACTCTTTATGAGTTTATACAAACTCTCGCATCTATGGGATTACCCGCCCCAATCATTCAAGATGAATCAAAGGTTAGTTTCGCGCCTATTATAGATAAATCTCTTGGCCACCTTGATTTCGGCGTCTCCACTGCTATTGATATATCAAACAAGATTCGCGCTCTTAACCCGTGGCCATCAACCTTTTGTTTTATCAATGGCCAACGAGTTAAAATTTTAGATGCAACTCTTACTCACGATTGTCTTGTTCCCCCTGGAGAGATTAGCTTGGCGAAACAAAAACTATTCATCGGATGTGCCGATGCTACATTTGAGATTGAAAGAGTTTGCCCAGAAGGGAAAAAAAATATGAGCACACAGCAATTTTTATCTGGTCTAAGAAATCAAAATAATCTCACTTTGGGGTAGACGCTATGACGAGGATTATTTCACCAAGTATTCTGGCATGTAACTTTCTAAGACTTGAAGAGGAGATTTCCACTATTAATGACATTCCAGATATCTGGTATCACCTCGATGTAATGGATGGTCATTTCGTTCCCAATCTCACCTTTGGACAACCGTTGATTGAACAAATTAATACCGTGGCCAAACATCCTCTAGATGCACATTTGATGGTTTCAAATCCTGATTTTTACTTCCATGCATTTCGCGATCTCAACTTACATAACATCACCTTCCATATTGAAACTCTTCCTACGCCCGAAAACTTTCTTTCAAATGCTTTAGAAAATTACGAGTCAGTGGGTATCAGTTTAAGACCCAGCACTTCTGAGAAAATATTAAATCACGATATCCTCTCTAACATTGACTTGCTTCTTATAATGTCGGTCGAACCAGGTTTTGCCGGACAGAAATTTATTGAGAATACATGGAGTAGAATCGCTTACTTCAAAAATCTTAAAGAAAAAAACAATTATCGATATCTTATTCAAATTGATGGCGGCGTGAGCGATAAGAATGGTCACCAGTTATTTGAAGCGGGTGCTGATAACCTCGTTACTGGATCGTACCTCTTTCGCCAGAAGGGTAAATACTTGGATGCAATTCAGAGATTACGTCAATAAGGGACACACTCATGTCTTCTAATAATCAATTCGTGCTTGATCATCGTCTCGACATTCGAGATATCTGGAACCTTTCGCGTACAGATACTGATCTTAGTATCGTTCTCTCTCAAAGTGCGAAAGATCGCATCTTGAAATCGCGATCCTATGTTGATGAAATTGTGGCCTCCAACAGAATCGTTTACGGGATTAATACTGGTTTTGGTGCCCTATCTTCAAAAAAGATTGATCGTAAAAATCTTGAACAACTTCAAAATAATTTAATTCGCTCACATTGCACTGGTATCGGTACCCCCTTTAGTGAAAGAATTTCGCGGGCCATTTTGCTTGTCCGTACCTTTTGTTTGGCCCAGGGGTACAGTGGTATAAGCCCCAACGCTGTAGATTTATTGATTGATTTTATGAATTATAAAATCCATCCGGTTATTCCAGAAAAAGGTTCCGTGGGTGCTTCAGGAGATCTCGCTCCGTTGGCGCATATGGCCCTCGCTCTAATTGGTGAAGGTGATGTTATTTTTCATAATAAGACGATCAATTCTTCCTACGCAATTCACCATATCAACCGATCTCCTTTGAAGCTGGGTGCAAAAGATGGTCTTGCCTTGATTAATGGCACTTCAGTAATGTCGGCCATTGGGGCCTTGTGCACTTATGAAGCCTCTTTGTTGGCAAAGCTGGCAGACATCATCGCTCTTTTAACCCTCGAGGGTGTTAGGGGTAGCATCACTGCCTTCCATCCGCTCATTGCAGGCCTCAAACCACACCCCGGACAAGTCGCTGTAACCCAAAACTTAAATAAAATACTACCAGATTCTGAAATAATTCGCTCGCATCATAATTGCACCAAAGTTCAAGACCCTTATTCTCTACGTTGCATTCCTCAAGTTCACGGCGCTGCTCGACAGGCGTTACAACATGCATGGGATGTCGTTTCTATTGAAATTAACTCCGTAACTGATAATCCTTTGATCTTTTGCAACGATGATTTAATTCTCTCTGGCGGCAATTTTCATGGTCAATCAATTGCGTTGGCAATGGACTATTTGGCCATGGGAATTTCTGAACTTGGTTCGATTTCAGAAAGACGTATTGAAAAAATGATGAACCCTTCCTTTTCTGAACTTCCGGCCTTTTTAACTAAAAATGCCGGTCTTAACAGCGGGCTAATGATTGCTCATGTCACCTCAGCGGCATTGGCTTCTGAAAATAAGGGTCTTTGTTATCCAGCATCAATCGATTCAATTCCAACTTCAACTGACAAAGAGGATCATGTTTCAATGGGTGTCACTTCGGCCCGTAAGCTTCAGGAAGTAATTTCGAACGTTAAACACATTTTGGCAATTGAGGCCCTCTGTGCCTATCAGGCAATGCAATTTCAGCGTCCGAAAACAAGTTCGCCCGCTTTAGAAAATGTTCTTCAGCTCATTGCTAAACATGTTG
>CAYHRT010000154.1:0-9538 GCA_964359085.1 uncultured Bdellovibrio sp.
TTCTTTTGCCAGCTCTGTCATGAGAGTATTAACGTTGCCTAAAGTCATCTCTAAGAGCTGTTCTCGTTTTGCCAGAGGAGTTAGAATTTTATTGGTGTTTTTCAGGGTGTCGGTGAGAAGACCATTTCCGACAAGATCTCGACGGGCCACTTTCGCCATCTCGGTAAAGTCCTTGAGATCTTTGGTAAGGGCATTGATATTACCTAACAGAGGCCCCACTTCCTTATACAAATTTGCCAGATCATTTGGCCCAATTTTGTCGGAAAGGATTAAGAGGGCATCAGACCATTTCTTTAAACTCACTAGGATATTTTCGAATTTCCCGGTCAGGTTACCGATGTTTTTTCCTGATACTAAATCGGGTAAATCCATGGAATCAAGACCACTCACCAGCCCACCATTGGGGACTTGCGGGACACTACTGGTACCCGGGACGATATCAATGCGCTTTTCACCAATGACAAAGGCCCTGTGCTGACGGGCCATGCTGTCTTGACGGATTTTATTTTCTAACGAGTTTTTGACACTAAAAGTAACCTTGATTTGATTATCGGAATTGACTTCCAACGCCTGTACTTCTCCTACGCGCAGACCTCGTAAGGTAACTAAGCTACCCTCGGTGAGCCCCTCCACATCGTGATAGTAGGTGTAATAACTATTCTTGGTTTCGAACCACAAATTGCGTTTGCCAATGATGAGCACGGCAATAACCATTCCCGCAATGGATAAAAGAATACCAAGGAGGGCCTTTTTTTCAATCAGATTGAGTTGCATGAAACCTCCAACTGCTTACGCATCTGGGTGACGAATGTGCCCCACTCCGGCCCTTTTATAGCGAGATACTGGTCAATGGTCTGTAATGCTTTTGATTCTGCATTCCAAATGGCATCACATACAGACAGGGCAAATGGGATATTTTCAGTGCAGAGAAGAGTGGCACGGCGTTCTTGTTTTTGTCCTTTGATCCAGCGGAAGATATCGGGTAATTTTTCCCAGGGAAACATATTGGTGGGATCTTCTAGAAAGATGATTTTTGGACAACAAACAACCGCACGCGCTAAAAGGGCACGTTTTCTAATTTCCCAAGCGACATAGTCGGGACGTTTGCTCCACAAATTTTCAGGGATCATGGCTTCGCGTAGCGCCTTATGCGCCAGCTCCTCAGGGCCCAATTCTCCCAATCTAAAATTATGATAGCGCACTGGGAGTTCAATATTTTCAAGCAGACTTAAATTTGACAACAGTCCTTTTTCTCTCTGCGCCAATCCCAGATTAATATAAAAATCTTCTCGTAATCTCTCAGCCGCCAAAGAAGGAAAATCGATATGGCCCGACGTGAGTGTACCGAGTCCAAGGATAAGGCGAAAGAGGAGTGTGGGGTTTTTTCCTTCTAGGAAACCGACGATCTGTCCAGCATTCACCTCAAAAAAATAATTGCATTCAGGCCCGATCGTCCCAAGGTCAGTGCTGCCAACGGCCCCTTTAACCGCCATAACTATATCTTCAGTCCAATCCATAAGTAAAAAATTCCACTAATAAAGATTTGCATTCCGATGGCCACAAAAAGGGCGTCGACCACGGCCTGATTTGTGACGATGGGAACTTCAAAAGGTGCTTTTTTCAGTGACATGCCACTCTTAATCGCCACTATAAAAATGGCTTGGCCAATCACACAAGTTTTAGCGATGAAAAAAAATATGTCGGCGGGGGCCAAAGAGAGGGAGATGGAATTTAAAAACTGAAAAAGTGGGTAGTAGTTCCAGAAGTTACAGCCAAACCATGCGCCGACAATCCCCGCCATGACGAAGCAGACGGCCATACAAAAGATGGAAATGGTTGCGGCCAGGAGACGTGGGCCTAGCAGATATTGTTTTATATTGATTCTCATGGCCAAGAGAGCATCAATCTCTTGCTGAACTTTCATGGTTGCCAGTTCACTTGCCACCGCCGTGGCCGAGCGGGCAATTAAAACCAGAGAGGACATGAGAGGTGCCAGTTCTCGAATTAACACGACAACGACAATTTGGCCCAAGCTATCATTGCCTCCAACAAAAGAGAGGCCAAGTCGTGCCTGCAAGGCCACCGATAGCCCGGCAAAGACGCCCAAGATCGCCATGAGTGGGATCGCCTGGTTAAAGGTATAGTAGGTTTGACGCAGAAAAACTCGCAGAAATTCATGACGTTGCCCTCGATCATGAGGAATGTATTCGAGGATGGGAAGCACGAGTTCTCCGGTCTATAGGTTACAGTTGGTTAGAACAGAATAAAGGAGTTCAGGCCCATTTAGGCCCCAGGCAGTTTTTACAAATCGGTCAGAAATCTTACAAAATCTGTCGGCCAGCGCTTTCCGCCCTAATTCTAGACGGTTGTAAAGTTTTCTGTTTACAAAAATTCGATTAACCCGCATAAAGCCACAAGCTATTTTGTGGGAGGTCTTTCATGCGTACGATGTCTTCTTTTTGTTCCCTAATATTCCTTGGTACATGCTTGTTAATGACCGCTGGTTGTAGTCAGAAAGGCACCCAAGCACTGCTGCTTAAGGCCAGTGATATATGGAGTAACCGACCCCAAAATCGCGATCGCTTTATGGCGATTGTACGTTTGACAGAACCGGCCCTCTTAGAAAAGGCCCAACTGGCAGAGGGACGCCTGACTGTTGCCCCAGAGGCCAAAGAGGCGCTATTGGTTGAGCAGGCCAAAAAAGAAGAGGAACTCAAGGCCCTTTCTTCCGAGATTAAAATTTTCTATCGTTATCGCTGGGCACTCAATGCCTTGGCCATCATCGCTCCGGTCTCTCTTGAGGAAAAAATTAAAGGGATGGAAGGAGTGTCTTATATTGAACGAGAAGGAACCTTTGGCCGTCCTGTCGTGGCACAGAGCGCTCGAGGCGGGGTACCCAAAAGCGATGAGGATATCGCCAATGTCAATTCTGTTTCTTTTATTGGAGCGGATCGTGCCCATAAAGAATTGGGGATCACTGGCAAGGGAGTGAAGGTTGGTATTCTCGATACGGGGATTGACTACACTCACGCCATGTTTAAGGGGCCGGGAACGAAGGAGGCTTACAAGAGCATTAATCCCAGTGGGCCGGCAGTCGGTTTTCCAAGCGAAAAGGTAGCGGGCGGAATCGATCTGGTTGGTACCGCCTATGATGCCGCCTCATCAGTTTTTGAAAAACGTATTCCGCTTGCCGATCAAAACCCTCTTGATGAAGGCGGGCATGGAACTCACGTTGCCGGCACGGTGGCCGGTCTTGGTGATGGAGTAAAACATTATTCTGGTGTCGCGCCCGATGCTACGCTTTATGCCGTTAAAGTGTTTGGGGCCGATGGCTCAACCAGTGATTCTGTGGTGATTGCTGCCCTGGAATATTCTGTCGATCCCAATGCGGACCTGAACGCTGATGATCACTTGGACGTGCTCAATTTGTCATTGGGCAGTAATTACGGCAAGCCCCATATCCTCTATGGTGAGGCCATAAAAAATCTGGCGCTTGGTGGAATTGCTGTATCGGCCTCTGCCGGCAACTCAGGCCATAGTGCTTACATCGTTGGTTCGCCTTCAACTTCCGATGCCGCACTCTCCGTTGCGGCCTCTATCGATTATATGGCCCATAATTGGCAATATGATGCGGTCAAATTTAAGGGTGGCGAGTTGGAAGTTTTGGCCGAAGCCATTGAAGGCAGTACCACCTTACCTTTAAGTGAAGTGGAAAGTCTGAAGGAGGAATTGGTGCCTGTCGGGACTTTGAATCAGGATATCAGTGAAGAGTTGAAGGCCCGTCTTAAAGGCAAGATCGCTTTGATTGATCGTGGTGAGATTTCTTTCGTAGAAAAATTTAAAAAAGTTATCCAGTATGGTGCTATTGCCGGGATCGTTGCCAATAATCGATCGGGAGCGCCTTTTAAAATGGGAGGAGATGAGGCCATCCCTATCCCTGGTATTATGATTGATGTTGAGTTGGGTAAAAAACTGAAAGAACAATTGAATCTGGGCAGCGTTGTGGTCGATTTGAAATCTGGTGAACGAATAAAAAAACCTGAAATGATCGACACCTTGACTGACTTTAGTTCACAAGGGCCACGTTCTATCGATGGGGCCTTCAAGCCCGAGGTCGCTCTGCCTGGGGCCAATATTATTTCTGCCGCCATGGGGGAAGGGGATGAAAGTACCATGTTGAGCGGTACCAGTATGGCCGCTCCCCATATGACAGGAGTCTTTGCCCTTTTAAAGCAGGCCCTCCCGCTTTTTAGGGTAGAGGAATTAAAGGCCCTCGCGATGGGGCAGGCCAGAACCATGAAAGATGCTGCTGGAAAAGTGGCCTTGTGGTCTGAGCAAGGCGCTGGCCGTGTCGATGCGTATCGAGCGCTCAAGGCTTCGGCCTATTTTAGTCCTGCCGGATTCTCGCTTGGTGAAGTGCAAGTGTTAAAACGTAAAAAGCTCGCTCGTGAAGTCGTTTTTAAAAATATTTCTACCGGCACTTTGAATGTGAAATTTGAAAGCACTCAAAATGCTGATCTTGGATTGGAAGTGCAAGGTCCAAGCAGCGTGGCCGCAGGTGAGACGGTGAAACTTAAAATCTACAGCACACTTCTTGCTCCCCGTGAACAAAGTGCTGAACTCAACGGGATTATCTTGGCAAAAGATGCGGAGAGTGATGCCGTTTTGGCCCGTCTGCCAGTCATGGCCTTGGTTACCCGCGGCAACATTCTAAAACAACAGGGATTGGATGTTTTCGCTACCAGTGAGGATGACGAAGCTGATGCCTTGGCCCAACTGAAAATTAAAAATGCTGGGCCGCTGGAAGGCGAGGCCTACTTATTTAACTATCTTGGGAAGGATTCAGAGTTACCTGTTGATACTGGAAGTAATAGTTCGCGCTCACGCTTATGTGATCTCCAGAGTGCGGGTTACCGAATCATCAATAGAGAATCTGAGCGCATTCTTCAATTCGCCGTCAAACTCTACACTCCTGTCACCCGTTGGCAGGGATGTGAAGTTTCTATTTTGATCGATGGCAACGGCGATGGTTCGCCCGATCAGGAGCTGGCCGGGATTTTGGGGGATAATTTAGGTGGCCTTGGCGGGAATGACTATCACTCGGTTCTCTTAGATGTCACGCTGGTACGAAATTTACGTAAGGCATATGAAGAGGCTCAAGCTCGCGGAGAGGCCACTGCTAAAGAGGATTACTCCACCGCCATATTGGAAAAACGGCCAATGACCGCCTTTAATCAAAGTACTCTTTCGCTTATTGAGGTTTCGCTAGATCAGATTTCTGTCTCACCGGTGGGCGAGTTGAATTTCAAATTACAGGTGCTGAATGAAGATCAATCTTCCCGTGAGGGCGATGATATCTTGGGCGCGGATGAGTGGAAGTCGGTCATGTTACGCGATGGCGGCCAAGGATTTCTCATGATTCCAGAGGTAATTAAAGTGCCGGCGCAAACGACCCTGGTGGTTGATTTGAAATTGGGTGCCAAACCCGAAAAGGCCATTGTTTATTATCCTTACAATAGTTGGTCGAAGGCCCCAGGGGTGCGCGACCAACAATCAGAATTGTTGGTGAAAAACTTTATCTACGCCGGGCCTTAGTTGGACGGGCCCTTAGGTCTTATAGACGAAGGCCCTTTCACGCACGTTTTGAATAGTTGTTCTAACTCGTTTGTTCGAGTGAGAGTTTGGCTTTGGGATTTTTTCAGACGTGTGCATCATCTGTAAGAGTGCTTCACCGATAGACTTGCCCAGAAGGGGAGGAACGGCATTTCCTATTTGCCGCCACTGATCACTTTTTGAACCATAGAAGATAAAATCATTGGGAAAGCTTTGTAAGCGTGCCGCCTCGCGGGCCGTGATATAGCGATTTTCGCGCGGATGAAAATACCCATATCGATGGGTCATAATAGTGGGAGATGGTTTCTTTCCGTCCAGCCGTTGGTATTTTGTCTGACGGAAACGGCCCTCTGGCAGTGTTTGCCAATCAACGCCTAAATGTAAGGAAGCAGGCAGATACTTTTTCTCATCTTCGGGATAACGAATACCCTTTCCCTCAGGGATCTTTGCCAGGCGTTTTCGATCAAGAGTTGATTTGACTTCGGCACTTGCTAAATCATGATTAAACAATTGGCCATTAGTCGTTTCAATATTGGCCAAGGCCTCGCCTGCGGTCACCGGGGGAATGTAAACACCATTTTTAATACAGTCATGGGAAGAGACGGGAAATTGCACGGTAGTGGGCAGTCGTGTCCCGAGAATAATGGTGCGACGACGGCGTTCCGGGACACCATATTTTTCAGCACTCAATACTTGCACATCGAGATGAAGGCCCAATTTCTCAAATTGGGCAAAGATGGCACTCAGAGTCTTTTCATTTTTTTTTGCCAAGAGACCCGTAACATTTTCGATCACGACAAAGAGTGGGTGAGTGATCTTAACAATGCGGATAAATTCTAAAAACAGGGAATTGCGTTGATCTTTGGGATCGCCTCGTCCTACGGTGGAAAATCCTTGGCAGGGAGGGCCACCTATCACCGCATGAACAGTCTGCCCTCCTAATAGTTCCATGAGTTTCATAGAAGTTAGTTTTTTAATATCGTCGCTAAAGGCCACGGCATGTTTGTGATTGGCAAGAAAAGTTTGAATGGCCGCTTTGTTAACATCAACACCAAGCAGGCATTTAAGTCCTGCCAATTCCATGCCGCAGGAAAGTCCCCCTGCACCTGAAAAAACATCAATGAAGTTGAGATTGTGTGAGGGCATGAGTATCTCCCTATTTGTTTTTACTAAATTATGCGGATTGGCGCATGATAATGTCAACTGAAACTGTCGGGCACTAGCTGGCCAATTTATTATCTTGTCCAGAGGCATGGATGACTGAAACCACTGTGGGCCCGTCCTGTAATTTTTTTTCCATTTGCAGAACAGGCACCTTACTGCTCAAGGGCCAGTCAGAGAGGGGCCAACCGGCCACCAGGATTATTTTCTGATTGAGTGTTTGTTCTAAGAGCAGCGTTTTTGCCAGGAGTTCCATGCAGGTGCGATCCATTCCATGCTGGGGGGCCACAAGAAAGAGATAGGGATCTGGATGGAGCAAAGTTCGAATCACCGCCACTAATTTCTGCGTCAGGTGACTGACTTCATGGCCGAGGGCCTCGGGATAAGAGAGCCGTTCAAACAATTGATAAAGATAAACATTGCCGCCAAAATTTTGCTGAGTAAAGTTTCGTCGAGATTTCTCATTATTAATGATTCCATGGGGTGCTTCCAGAAAAATATTTTCACTTAAGCTGAGATTCTTATGGAGTTCAGGTTGAGGGCCGCAAAATGCAAAACGCTTCGGTCTATGTCCCACCAAGCATTCAATAACCCGAAAAAAATCGTTTAATTGAACATTCCCCGCCTGTATCTGGGAATGCATGAAATAGAGTTTTTTCTGCAATTCATTCACCCCTATATCTTCGAAGATATCTTCCAACAACCTTAGCTTGGCCTCCCAGAAAAATGTCCGAGTAAAAAAATACGGCAGATATTGCTCCGCTTAGTTTAATATCTTCGGGTATAATTAGAGGCAAGACGCTCAGTGTGCTTAAGCACAGTGAGCGTAGAAGTGTGCCTAAGCACAGAAACGAGAAATTATTATGTCGGATATTACTACTATTGTCGTTGGTATGAGCGGGAAGGTGGATTCCTTTGTCGCCGCTTATTTATTAAAAAAACAAGGTTTCAACGTGATCGGTGTGAGTATCAAGATGGTGGATTTGGCCGATCCTTTATTTTCTAGGCGGCGTGCTCTCAGTGTCCAGGACACAATGAGTAGTGACGAGGAGAAGATTAATGATCTGAGTTACATACCGGCCTTTTTCGCTGATTGCCATCTTGTCGATTTAGAAAAGGCCCGTTCCCAAGCGGAGCATCTGGAAATCCCTTTTTATGCCGTCAATGCGACAAGTGAATTTAAAAATTTTGTGCTCGATCGCGTTTTGTCGGCCGGTATCCTTGGTGAGAAGATCTATCCCTGCATGCATTGTCATAAACTTCTGATCGAGATTTTGGAACAAAAAGCGGACAAGCTCAAGGCCCAAATGGTGGCGACTGGACATTATGCCAGAATCCAGATGATAAAAAATAAAAAGGTTTATGTACTTACTTCATCACATGATGCTGCCGTAGATCAATCTTTAAAGTTGTCACAGTTAACCCAGCAGCAATTGTCTCGTTTACTTCTTCCCTTGGCCGAAATGCGTCGTGGTGAGGTGTTAAAAATTGCTAAATCAATGAGTGATGATGTGCAAGTTTCCGGCGATGAGCATTTATGTTTTACCTCTTCGCCTCACTTACCTCAGTTTATTGAACGGACAACCGCCATTAGTCTCAGAAAAGTTGGTCAAGTTCTTCGCTATGAAGATGATCTGTTACTAAGCGATCATCAAGGTTTGCATAATTTTATGTTAGGTGAAAAACGTCCCTTCGTAACCTCGCAACAAGGAAGTACGATCGAGGATGCGAATTTGATTGTTGTTCAGAAAAATACCAAGAATGGTGTGGTCTTTGTGGCCGATGAAAAGAATCTTAGCTTTACATCTTTTATTTTACATTGTCTGGTAACTACTCCTTTGCTCAATACCACCAAGACTTGCTCAGCTATGGCACGGTTTGCTCTCTCTAAAGAAATGTGGCCTTGTACAATTTATTTTAAAAATAATCAAATGGCACTCATTGAACTTAAAAGTGAGATGCGAGGATTTATGGCCCCCGGTGGAAGTGTCGGTTTGTATGAGGATACGGAAACAGGGGCACGCCTTCTAGCTTCAGGTGTGGTGGCCAATATTCCAGTGCTAAATACGGTATTTTTCAAGCGTGAAAACGACAAAGAGGTGGCCAGAGTTAAGATGCTTTTGGATAGAAACAAGAAACTTGGATTTTAATATGAGTAATTTGAGTGTTATAAAATGGGTTGAGATTGTGGGCCTTTTTTTAGGCCTTTTTTCAAGCATTGCAAGCTATGGAGAGTCATCAGGTTCGGGTTCTGCGGGTTCGGTGAAAGCTATGCGCGAAGTCCCCTTCAATCCGCCTGCTCGTTATCTTTCTCTTACACCCTTAGTTGAGAAAATTGGACGGGACGATGTGCGAAAATATCTCATGCTTTTTTTAGAAAAGACCCATCCTAGTCGCCTGGTAGGAAGTCCTGGGCATGCCAAATCTGCGGCGGTTATCACTGAAATGCTTAAAGGGTTTGAGGCAACCATTCCTCCTTCCCAAGCCAATTGTTGTATGGTTACGCAAGAAATCTTCACGCCTGATTTTGCACGTGCGCGCCATATGTATCAGTCGGATTTTGAGCGAGAGATTGTAGCAAAATTTAAACCTTCAAATCCCACCTATATCAAATGGAAAAGTTTCACCGATGCCACCCTAAAATTTTTAAATACTCTAGCGAAAGTGGCTGGTACGAATGTGGTGTGGGAACGCAAGGGGACCATCGATCCTGAAAGTATTCTGATTTTGGGGGCCCATTTCGATTCCATGGCCCACGATCCGA
>CAYHRT010000155.1:0-9483 GCA_964359085.1 uncultured Bdellovibrio sp.
AGTTTCAGGCATCCAAAATCGGCGTGGCCCACTTGTAAAATAGTAAAAGAGCATACCCTGATCGGCACTAAATTGTTCAGTTCTGAGATTTGAAAGACCTTGAACTTGTTCACTATTACGAAGCGCCAAAAAAATTTCAAGGGCCTTACCAGACGGAAGAATCATCGTGGTTTTTTGTAACTGTGCCAGATGCGTTGAACTTTCCAAAGTTACTGGTGGAACTGGGGTTGGATTTTTTTGCCCTGAATGACAACTAAAAAGCCAGATACTGAGAAAAGGCAGTAAGCTCGGCACTAAAAAAAGAAGGAATTTTGTCCTATTTTGCGTTATAACTTTCGACATGCCATGCAACTTTAAGGGAAACAGGGGTCCGTGTAAATGGGAAATCAATTGAAAGGTCTTATGCGATCACATCATTGTGGAGAATTACGTAAAAACCAAGTGGGACAACAAGTCGTGCTTTGTGGGTGGGTGAATAGATATCGCAATTTAGGTGGCCTCCACTTTATTGACGTTCGCGATAAGTATGGCCTTACTCAACTGAGTTTTGATGAATATATTGACGCCGGAAAATCACCAGATGAATTGAAAGAATATTCTCTTGAATCAGTCTTAATGGCCAAGGGACGAGTACGCGAACGTCCAGCTTCGGCCATCAATAAAACGATGGACACTGGTGAAGTGGAGGTTGCTGTCACAGAGATCCAGCTACTTTCAAAGTCAGATAAGGACTCAATTCCCTTTCTCCCCAGTAGTCAGATAGAGGCGACAGAAGATTTGCGTTTAAAATATCGTTACCTTGATCTCCGCGCCAAACGTTTACAAGACATGCTGGCATTGCGCTCAAGCCTCACCCAAAAAACACGTACGGCCTTGATCGAGGAAGGATTTGTCGAAGTTGAAACTCCCATCCTCTATAAGAGTACTCCCGAGGGTGCTCGCGATTATGTCGTCCCCAGCCGAGTCCATCCCGGCCATGTCTACGCCCTTCCCCAATCTCCCCAGACATTAAAACAATTGCTCATGATAGGTGGCACTGATAAATACTTCCAAATTTGCCGCTGTTTTCGTGACGAAGATTTACGTGCCGATCGGCAGCCGGAGTTTACTCAGATTGATATTGAAATCAGTTTTGCCACTCAAGAATATATCAAAAATCTCGCAGAGAAGATGGTACGACGTCTCTTTAACATGCCTGATGACTTCACAGTACCAAGCATGACCTTCGATGAGGCAATGAATCTCTACGGCTGTGACAAACCCGATTTGCGTTTTGACCTAAAACATAGGGATGTAACGGATTTATTTGCAACATCATCTTTTGAAACTTTTGCCAACATTGCCAAACAAAAAGGTCTTGTCAAGGCCATCTTTTTATCGGCCAGCGTCGGAGCTTTAACGCGAAAAGATTTAGATGAGTTGACCGATATTGTAAAACCTTTCGGTGGTAAAGGTGTGGCCAATTTTAAAGTGGAAAATGGGCAATTTTCCGGCGGTATTTCAAAATTTATCAACTCTGATTTACATCAAAAATTGGAGAATTTATTATCTGAAAAAGGCGGCGAAAAAGGCAATGGAGTGTGGCTATTCTGCGCTGATGCTAATCACGATAAGGCCCATGCATGCATGGATGCCGTCCGCCGTCATATGGGAACGAAATTTAAAATGCATCGTCCAGGGTTTGCCTTCCTATGGGTTTATGACTTCCCACTTCTCGAGTGGAGCCAGGATGATAACCGTTTTGCCGCTCGTCATCACCCCTTTACAAGTCCTAAGAGCAGTAGAATGGATGACTTCTTTTCGAAGGACAAGGAGGTTCTTAAGAAGTTACCTGCCGAAGCCTACGATTTAGTATGCAACGGACATGAAATAGGTGGAGGTTCGATTCGTATTCACAGCAATGAAGTTCAGTCACGAATGTTTGAAGTTTTAGGTATGACGGAAGAGGAGACACGCTATCAATTTGGTTTCTTTATTGATGCCTTAAAATTCGGCACTCCTCCTCATGGTGGCATGGCCTTCGGCTTTGATCGTATTGTCATGCAAATTGCAGGCACTGATTCGATTAGAGATGTCATTGCCTTTCCGAAAACAACCTCTGCCTCTGACCTAATGGCGGGCGCACCCTCCAGGCCTAGCGCGGCCCAAACTAAAGAACTTCATTTCTCCTGGCTCGCGAAATAAAGCTTAGTGTTCAGATTCCCCATTGGGATGAACATGTCCATGCGAGAGTTCTACGAGGTTGGCATCGCGAATACCGACAACTTCGATTTCAAAATTTAGAATTTGGCCTGCCATGGGGTGATTGGCGTCGAGAACTACGTGGGTATCATCTAGCTCTACCACCCGTGCCCAATATTGACCTTGCTCGTTGCTGACTTCAAAGACCACACCAAGTTCCAAAGTTTCCTTTTCATCAAAGTTGGATCTTGGTACTTTGCCAATCAGCTCGGGTTGGATGGCACCATAACCACCATCATCTGGAGTGATGGTAATGTTGAATTTATCTCCAATCGACTTACCCTCAAGAGCACGCTCGAGACCTGGGATGATGTTACCAATCCCCTGAATAAAGTTCAGCGGCCCATCCGTCTCACTCTGATCTACAATTTGTCCTTTCGTATCCCTAAGAACATAGTGCATAGAAACAACTTTATTTTTTTCGACCTTCATTATTGCCTCTCATGGTGAAACTAAGATAAGTCTTTGACGTTCATGGGCCTCTATCTTTTCCCAATTTAGCCACTGCTTTCGATACTCTCCCTGCGTGTACAGAAGGGCTTGATCTCGATAGTGCTTGGAAAGAAGATGACCTGATTCTCCGGTAGGCAGAATTCCCCAAGATTCACCCGGATCCACCATATCGACGAGCCGCCTTGTTGCAGGACCAACATTCGGAAAAAAAGTATCTTCATGGCGAGGATAGGCGACGGCATTCACTTCATGGGTTCCACCTGGGGACATATATGGGCCAACATTAAAAATATAATTTAACGGTTTAACTCTCCCTAAGAAATGCTGATATTCAACAGCGTGTAACCGGCCCCACCACCAGTGATCAATCTTGTCACCAAATCGTTCATCAAGCGAAGCAATGGCCAAAGTGTAGGCACGAAAAAGAATATCTTCACGACTTTCTTTAATCTCGGGAGTTCGCAAGTCATCCCACCAAATCGAATCAGCGTTGGCAAGAAGCCATTTATAAAAATGGCGATAATCGGCAAGACGCGCAAAACGCAAAAAATCACTCTCGCCCAACTCATCAATGATGGCCTCGCGCCCAATATATTTCATCCATGAGTGATAGATGCTGGCCCCTACAGATTCAATTTTTGATTGACCATTCCATGCGCGAATAAGTGGCATGGCCTGTTGTTCCAGCTTTTTGCGAAGCGCAGAACGAGGATGTTCCATGAGTGCTCGTTTTAATTTCTGATAGTTATTTCCTACCGGCGGCACAAGACTCTTCGAAGGGAGTTTCAAGGACGCCAGCATGATGGGAATAAACTTTGGTACTTGAAATTGCGTATGATCGGTTTGAACTGCTTTCAATTCTTCCAGTGACCATTTGTCTCTTCTCGCCAAAAGTTCAGAGATGCGCACATAACGATCCGATGGTTGCCAATAGCCATCGAGAGAAGCGTAAGCGGATACCTGAGGCCGGTAGTTTGCGGAGACAATCACTCCAGATGCAGGGTCAACTTCGTGAGGATTTTCATCTATACTCAAGTAGCCAAGATATTCATGTCTTCCAGAATCACCCTCTAAGACAGTATCACTCTCTGTGCCAGGAGGGAGCTTTGGTATTTTACCCATAACCCACCAAGCGATATGGCCATCTTTATCTGCCCAGCTAACATTGAGCCCCGGCGAAGCTGCCAACGCCAAGGCATCCTTAAATTCCGTGATATTCGTGGCGCGCATGAGCTTATAGAAGGCCGATGAAACATGATTGTCGGGATGATAATAGGTCCATTTTACGGAGTAATAATTTTTATCCGTACCAACTATTTTATTAGAAAATTTTTCTCCAGTTTCATTAGAGTCTTCAGGTATAAGCATGGGCCCATGTGGCGAAATTTTGATTACAATTTTGACATCTGAACTCCCTTTGACTTTGATTAGTTCTTCCTCACTTTCCAAACCTGTCCACTTTTGCTCAAACCAGATCGAATTATGATCATGCTGATTAATTTTTTCTTTGTAGATATCCACATCATCCGATTCGGACATCGTGATGGCCCATGCCTTGACCGCATCATGAGCAAGCACTGGAAATGGGACGAGTGGTAGGAAGTGCCCATAGAGTTCTAACGTGGCGGTATGCAAGGAGGCCTCATAAAAAACCGATGGATTCATATATGCAATATGAGGATCGTTGGCCAAAATAGCTTGACCGCTTTTGCTTCGTTTTGGCGACATTACCCAGGAGTTACTTCCCTGAAACAGACCAAAGTCTCGCTCCAATTGTGTCACAGCATCACTCACCCATTGGGATGGAGCTAATGTGGATGTTGGGAGGGGGCTTGGAGTTGGAATCGATCCGGTCTTCGGTTTACTGCTCGGTACTACGGGAACAGAAGATTTTTCTATTTCAGTGGCATCATGACGAGTGCCTACGCGAAGTTCAGCCAATCTGGCAGCAGATAGCTTGCTTTTTAGTTCGTGAAAGAGAATATCACCCACTAATCCTTCGGCAAAACTTAAGGCCATATAACCTGAGATCGCCATTGATTCTGCCATTGTGAAAGGCTCGGGACGATATCCCAAAATTAAAAATTCAGGCGGCAGAGGTTGGGTTTTCATGAAGGTGTGGACACCCGTTAAGAAAGACTTAAAATTCTGCAGCATGATAGGGTCAATTTTTTCCTGATTATTTCTGAGATAATCATCCATGGCGCTTTTGATACGCAAGTTCCGCATAAGCATATCAATCTTGAGTGTTTTTTTACCAAAAATCTCACTCAATCGCCCAGAAGCTATTCGCCTCATGATGTCCATCTGAAACAAGCGATCGGAAGACATACTAAAGCCAAGGGCGAAAAATAAATCTTGTTCATTTTTCGCTTTAATGTGTGGAATACCAAAATCATCACGAATCACGGTCACATTATTTTGCAAACCTTCGATAGTTAATCTTCCTGAAATAATGGGAAGGGAGCGATACACGAAAAAAAAGGCAATACTCAAAACTATAACAAGCAACAGGGTAATAATTAACCACGTGCTGTATCGTTTGATATGACCTGTTAATACTTTAGGCATCGCTCAGGCCGTCGAACAGAGTCTTTAGGAGGGCCTTTTGCAGGGGGTTGTATTGATAAATTTTGGCCATGATAAGAATAGGACTTTGCATGATACTGGCAGTGGCCACCCAATCGCCCTTGGTCGATTGATAATTTATTGTCGAGAAGTTCGTGCCCATTTCTGCTTCGTAGTGGGACCATAGTACCAAATCAACCTCAGCCGCAGCACTCGAATTGGGAAGCATCTCACCCTCAACTTTTATTTTAACTAATTTTTCGTTACTCTCTGAAATCCCATTATAAAGCATGATCAGGGTGTGGGCGCCTAAGTTTGCGCGTAATAGGTACCACAACTCTTCAAAAAAAGTATTTCGATCATTGGGCCACAGCCCTTTGAGACGCGTAATAATCGGAAAGAGATTTTCCAGTAAATTTAAATTGGAATTGGTGGCCCATTGATTATTAATTTTCAGCACAACTTTATGAGCATCAAAAGCACTAAGCTGTTCAAAATTTTCTAGCGATAAGCCAGTTTCTTCTTGAGTCCGAACAGGATAGTGTCTTCCCAAATCTGGAATCACACCCTGCAAATCGGCCAGGTTTTGAGCATTATGGGCCAGCAAGGCCTGCAACGGAATGTGGCGCAAATCTTCATCGGAAATTAACCTATCGCCGATTTCTTCGCCCTTAAACTGGCGCAGTACAATCTGCTGATGATTCTTGATAAAAGCCAGGTCAAAGCTCGCACCAAATGCCTGATTTTGTTCCATTTAGTAACCATCCTTGAGAGAGTGACTCAGGAGCATGATTCTAGGTGAAACTAATGCAGTTTGGCAATGGAAGAGGGAAGCGATGATCGGCCTTCGTTAGTTACACATATCTGTCGTGATCCAGGTACCTGTATAGCTGGCACAAATCCGCCCTTCACCAGAGACCTTTATATCACCCGCAATATCGGCATTACCAAAGATTACGGCATTACCGAATACCTGGGCATTACCATAAACATCAGCATCGTCGGAGACTCTGGCATTCTCGTAGATCTTTGCATTACCCGCGATAACGGTTTGTCCTGTGATAGTGGCATTCCCAGAGACACTAGCATTACCGAATACCCTGGCGTGGTCATCGACTTTGGCATGATCATAAATGATGGCATTCTCATTAATAATAGCACGGCCTCCTACCCTGGCGTGTCCCATAATAGCGACACTCCCTAGGATCATGGCCTTGTCATAGATGACAGCGTCACCCATCACAGAAGCAAGACCGCCGATCAATGCATAATCGAGAACCTTAGCACGACCGCAAACAGAAGCTCTAGGGTATACAATGGCCGAGGGAGACACAGTGGCAGAGTCGGCAACAAAGCCTCCTCCATTGGAGTGCTGTCGCCCATGTGACCCATCTCCACATGGTCCATCTTCGTCTTGGCCAAAAGCAAATTGCGCTGACAATATTAATGCCATCAATAGGATTACTTTCATAGTGTGCCTTTTCTAATTATTTAAGAATGACCCCTTATAAACTACGACGACCACTTTGTGGAGATGGTCTGAAAAATATTCAAGGTGTAATGTGTATCTCAAACGATTTAATTAGGGAGATCTGAGGAGTGTCAGATTATGCTATTATTTAAACCTTTCTGTCGGCCAATGCGTGCGGAAGAGAGCACATGATTCTTGCTGACAAGAAAAAAATACCAGAGGGCTGAAGGTTAAGGATTCAAATATAATCAAAGAGTGTTTTTGAAACTTATCATCACAGTTGTTACTATTTCTCTTGCGACTTTAGCATCCGGAAAAGATGAGATTGTCTACCCTGGAAAGTTTAAAATTGCCATGAATGAAAAAAGTTTTCTCTATCAGGATGCATTCTTACGACAGGCCATCCCGGTTGAGGATTGCAACAGCAAAATCCTAGCGTCGGCCTTTAATCTGTTTGATCTGCCCAAAAAAGTGCCTGCCTGGAAGCAGCTCAATCAAAATCCTCAAAAAATAGCATTCTTGAGGAATGGCAAGAAAGTTGAGGTCGCCGAGGGCAGTAAAATCCATGCCAATTTGGATTCTCTCAATAGTAGCATCCAAGGATTTATTTCCAGAGCGAGGATCGCGTGCAACAAATAATTTTGGTTAGTATGCTGCTTCTGCCGTTGGCCAATTCCTTCGCAAACTCTGATTGGGTGCTTGCTCTTCCGGTTGGAAACCAAGATGGAATCAGTCAGACTACAGCACCTGAAAAAGTATGCGAGTTATCAAGTGACTGCAGTGATAAAAAAAATCCATACAACTCTTGTCTGCAGGACGTATGTGGTAGACCTCCTGCATTTATTTCTTCGTTGGATCTATATCAACAAGTATTTAATAAATGCCTGGAAGCAGGCCACCAGCAAGACCCCGACAATACGTTGCTGCAAGCGAAGATCAATGAATATTTCGATTTAGACGATAGTGATTCCATCGGCAGTGGCAAAGAGGAAGGACCCATACTTGCTGAGATTCTTCGGGCAAAAAAAGAAGGTGTTTCAAAAAAACCAGGAATGTTTTCCGGCATGATTCCTTTTGTCGAGGGTCCGATGAAGGTGTATGAACATTTCAAAGAGGAGAAAGGTATTCGCTCTGTCGATCGCGCCTTTATAAAAACATTAACTCCAAGAGAGCAGGTTCGAATGACTTTTTTGGCCGACAAGATGGATGTCATTTTTAATGATCCATTAAACTTAGTGAGATATGTCAGCCCTAAATCTTTTTTAAAACATAAATACCCAAAGGCAAAAAATGAGCAAACGGCCCTCATCGCTTATATCGCGAGACTAATTGCGGTCGAAAAAAAACTGAAATCTCAGATCGGCGGCATTTTCTCTTTTGACTGTGACCTCTCGCTGCTCAAGTCTAAGTCCGAAAAAGGTGATCTGTCCGAGGTGGAATTGGGCCAAATTATGACGGCCGGGGCGGCGGCAGAATTAATGTGGGTAAGTTATGAATATAGCGCGAAATATGGTGCCGAAATTATTTCTGAAAAATATAGAGAGGTCGACAACTGGTTGAAAGATAAAAGCGAAGACGAGGTTCTAAAGATTGTGCAAAAACAGTTTCATGATCAAGAGGCGGATAAAAAAGAACTAGAAAATAATGCGAGGAGAAGAAAATTTGCCCTGACTTTATGCCTAGATTCACTGAATAGAAATATGTCCATGCTGCCAACTCAGTCTCAGGTAGATATCCTCAGTGCACTCATCAAGAAAACAAAAGATGATGTTATCAAGGGATTGACAAAATTTTCCGGGCTATCATCGCATTCCAGGCAGATACTTACACCGGAGATTCGGAAAGTTACCTTTCAAGAACCTCATTCAAAAAATAAATGGAAAGAGATCATTTTTGAAAATTTAAACTACAAAATTAGCATGTCACGAGAAATGAATAGGGCGATAAATAATAATGCCGCGATCAGGGATATGGTTCCGCTTGCGATCTACCAAATTCTCAATCCTGAAACAGTTACTGAAGATGGTACCGAGCAGGTGCAAGAGACTAGTCAAATCTCAAATTTATGTACGCAAATGGAGCAGACCCCCTTTAGTGATGCGACCTTTACGGCCTTTGGTAATATCAAGCTGAGCTATACTTTGGCACAAGGGCCTGAATATTATCAGAAGGGAGTCGTTTATCACGAAATTGCCCACAATTTAGAACAAGCATTTCGAGCGAAGAAAGATTTGAGTAAGTTATCCAAGGAGTCTTTTGCTAAAAATGAGGAATGTCTCAAAAGTTTGCATACTTATCTTGGAAAACCGGGTCCGAATGATCAATATTTTTCCGAAGATTTTGCTGATTTCATCGCTACGAAGATCTTGCCCGCAGACACCAAATATCCCGATTGTGAGTATCTTACGTACTCTGCTGATAATGCTGAGTACAACGAAAGATCACTAAGGAACCTGAACGAGACCGACCCTCACTCCAGTTCAATCTTTCGAATTTTGAGGTCGGTCATTGATTCACGTGGTAGCCTGCCCAAGTCATGTTCTGATGCCCTAACAAAAGATGGCAACACAATTTTTCCTGAAACATGTAAGTTTTAGCACTACACCCTTGAGCGTGGCACCTCTGGCATCACTGTGAATTACCAAAAGTCAGTAAAGTAAATTTATGCAGTTGAAAGAGAGATGGTCGGAGCGACTGGATTCGAACCAGCGACCCTCTGGTCCCAAACCAGATGCGCTACCAGGCTGCGC
>CAYHRT010000156.1:0-9481 GCA_964359085.1 uncultured Bdellovibrio sp.
AAACTCTCTATCTAACCCACTCGTCACCTACTCGTGGCGCGGGCTTATAGCGGCCCTCCCCGGCATCGGCAATAGCCGCCGGGAACTCACGGCACGGCACGTTCCGGCCCTCAAAATGTCCCCGCCTCGCGGGGTCCCACTCGATCAACTCAATTCGACCGAAAAAATTTTTTATACTTTCAATAGAAGAACTTTCGAAACATACATCAATGCCTTTCTATCGACCTATCGTCAAATCTCGACAAATCATCCTCAAATTGATCCCAAACTATCCCAGGATGTTCACCGACTGGTGGGCAAACTTACCTTCGATAGCAACGGAAATATCATCAGCATCAAAATAATTAAATGGGCAAATGACGATTTAGTGCAAAAACTCTTTCTAGATACGCTGACCAACATCAACGCTATTCCCAATCCGCCTAAAGCACTGCTTGATGATCGCGGTGAGTTTTATATTTATTTTCAACTCAATATCAACGACTAATCAGATTACTGAACTTTCAGGCGAGTTGTCATGGCCTTGTGGTCGGCACCCTGGAGATTGCCCCAAACCCAACTATCAGAGGCCTCAAGTCCTCTCACAAAAATGTAATCAATGATATTTTTGGTGAGGCCTGCGCGCATACGATCACCCCCGTTGGGGAATTGTATTTCCGACATCCCAACAGACTTCATCACTTTATGCATCGTTTTGAGTTTTAAATTTGACCAGGTATTGAAATCTCCGGCGAAAATGACTGGACCATGATGCTTGGCAATTTCAACGGCACCATCCTCCAAATGCCTTTTCAAAATACATGAGGGAACTGAATTCAAAGCATGAATGTTGATGACCAATAATGTATCCCCACGCCCCTGGAGTGCATACTCCGTTAACATGAGGGCCTTGGGAGTTAATCCAATAATCTCTACATCGCGAGTTTTCTTGTAATAATACTTTACGGGATAAACGGCTGCACCTGTGGCCGTCCCAGTGGGGATTTTCTTCTTGGTATAAATAAAGGAGGTGGCCATCTTGTAATGAAAGGTATCTTGATTTTCGAAGGCCTCTTTCATGGGGGCGTTGAGATAGGCCTCCTGCAAAACGACAACTTCCTTATCTAAGGATAAAAAAGCAAAATCCGCACTCCAGCTGGGATTCTTAGCTTTATATGTATTCCACACTAAAAGATCGATTTCATTAGGATCGAGGGACATCGAGGGATCAAGATCTGGTCCGAATGAGAGCAAGGCATGCGCTTTGTCCGGCACTGTAAACCAGCCAAAGGCCTGAACTCCGACTGGAAAAATCTGAATGAGAGTGCTCAGAAAAATAACAATGCATAATTTCCGCGACAAGATACCCATGATCCAACTCCTTTGACACAACAACATTCGATGGGTGTTACTTCGGAATTTTCTCGCGTGTTTATTAAAAAATGATGATTTTCAAGTTAGAAAGGAAGTTATTACCAACGTCACAAGCAAATTTTGACAGATTTCTTCCACAACCTTACAGTAACGGGCAAACTCTTCCCTGGCCGACGCAAACATAGGAGGCGACGATGTTGTCCGAAAAAATTAATGAAGATCTAAAAAATGCCATGAAGCAAGGTGAGAAGGATCGCCTGAATGCGCTTCGCAACCTGAAAGCGCGTTTTATTGAAAATAAGACCGCAACGAAGGTACTTCCCGAACAGGATGTGTTAGTAAGTTATTACAAAAAATTAAAAGATTCCCTCAGTAGCTTTCCCGAAGGGCATGCGCTCCGACTCAGCACCGAGAAAGAGCTCAAATTTCTCGATCCCTATATGCCTGCCCAAATGGCGGAAACCGAAGTTCGCGAGATCATCAAAACTATTATCGGGAAACTAGAAAAACCGAATATGGGTGCTGTCATGAAAGAACTCACACCACAAATCAAAGGCCTGTTTGATGGCAAACGCGCCAACGAACTCGTCAAGGAAATGCTCACCTAAGGTCCTAATCATTGCACTTTTGCAACGCTTGGCCTCAACTCTTTGCGTAGTATTTTTCCAACATTTGATTTGGGAAGATCTTTTCTAAATTCATAGAAACGCGGAACCTTGTAGCCCGTGAGATATTTTTTGCAATGTTCGCGCAATTCATCTTCCGAGAGAGTGTCGTCTTTTTTTACCACAAAGACTTTGACAGCTTCTCCAGATTTTTCGTCAATCACGCCAATGGCGGCACTTTCGAAAACTTTGGGATGAGTAGCGATAACATCTTCGATTTCATTGGGATATACATTAAAGCCAGAAACTATAATCATGTCTTTCTTGCGGTCGACTATTTTTACGTAGCCATCCCTATCCATAATTCCAAGATCACCCGTTCTAAAAAATCCATCAGTGGTCATCACCTTGGCGGTTTCATCTGGCCGATTATAGTATCCGCGCATGACTTGTGGGCCCTTGATACAAATTTCTCCCACCTCACCAATCCCTAAATCTTTTCCATCGTCATCCTTAATAGACACAACCGTCGATGAAATGGGCAAACCTACCGTTCCGTTAAATGCTTCTAACGTCATGGGATTCATGCATGCTGCTGGCGAAGTCTCCGTTAAACCATAGGCTTCTATCAAGGGTGCTCCCGTCACTTGCTTCCAACGTTCAGCAACCGCCTTCTGTACCGCCATCCCTCCACCCAAGGTCAAATTGAGAGAACTGAAATCAAGCTGGGAAAATTCAGGCGTATTCAGCAATCCATTGAAGAGCGTGTTGACACCCGTGATGGCAGTGAATTTCCACTTACGAAGTTCTTTGACAAAACCCTTCATATCGCGAGGATTCGTGATCAAGATGTTTAAGGCACCAACAGAAGAAAAGGCCAGGCAATTGGCGGTCAAAGAAAAAATATGATAGAGGGGCAGCGGGGTAATAACGATCTCCTCACCCACCTTAATTTTATTAATGATCCACGCTCGCGCCTGGAGAAGATTGCTGACAATGTTATGATGCGTGAGTTCAGCCCCCTTGGAAACACCGGTCGTGCCTCCCGTGTACTGAAGAAAAGCCAAGTCCATGCGATCAATAACCGGGCGGACGAATTTAGTATAATCAGCAGTTGCCAAGATCTTTGTCAGGGGAATCGATCCCGGAAGACTGTATGCGGGAACCATTTTTTTCACATATTTCAGAACAAAATTGACGATGAAGTTTTTGGGAAAATTCAGCAGATCTCCGATCTCTGTCACGATCACGTGCTTGATCGGCGTCTTACTTTTTACCGCATCCAGCAGGTGTGCAGAATTGGCGAAGATGACAATAGCTTCAGCTCCAGCGTCCTTCAGTTGATACTCAAGCTCTCGCGCCGTATAGAGAGGGTTGACATTAACCGCAACCATTCCGGCCTGTAGAACTCCGAAGAGGCAAACCGGATATTGCAAAATATTGGGCATCATGAGGGCCACACGACTTCCCTTTTGCAACTTCAACTCATTTTGCAGATAACTGGCAAATTTTAAACTTGCCACTCGCAACTGATCATAGGTCAAAGTCGTACCCATATTATGAAAGGAGGGCTGCCCAGAAAATCGTTTAAAAACGTCGTCTAAGATATGAGCAATATTGTTATACTCCAACGGATTGATTTCTGCAGGAACGCCTTTCTCGTAGTTTTTCACCCAAATGTTTTCCATGCCATTACCCTCGACTTGTATTTATGAATTGATCTTTTAACCCGTTAAAAGTACCTAATTTAGACCCAAGATGCAACTGTGCCGGGACTGGACTTGTCGCGAGGTTCTTCTTGCCAACACCCCGAACTGGCTTCTATGCTACCGTGATTTTCTGATTCATAATCCAGGAGTGTGCTGATGAGATTTCTAAAGTCATTGCTTGCAAGTGTTGTAATTATGGGAATTACGCCCCTTTTTGCGCTTGAAAACTTTGAAGCGGGGCCAACTCACCACTCCTTGCCGCTCGACCTGACGACTGAGGAATATCACCATTTATGGCAGCACCACCTCCTAAGTTTAGGCCAAAAGGCCTTGGATGACCTGGAACCGGCCACGCGTGAAGGGATTATTGGCGGGGAAAAGTTAAGCCTGTGGCTTAATAAAATTAATGAAACACGATCACCTGAACGTCAAATCCGACTGACCTCTTCCAGCACGCGAAGTGGCATTCCCATTGATGCCCCAAGCGTCTATGGCCCCAAACAGATTAGTGAAACTCTAACAACGATTAAGAGTTCTCTACCACCTGAGTTAACACAGGTGGTTTACGGGCCAGTTGCAATTAGCGCCGACTTTCCTGGTACTGAGGAAGAATTTATTAAGAATGCTCGTCGGGTTGATCATCTCTACCAAACGGCAACCCGCTGGGCGACCTCGATCAAACCTTGGCTCGCTTGGTATAAAAGCGCTAAAGCACGGGACGTTCGTGGCTATTACCATTTAAATAAAATTACCGATGTGGATGCAAAGCTCCAACATTTTAGCCAACTTCCTCTGGAGGAACAAAATATCCTCAAACAGCACCTCGTGGGGATCTGTCGAAATGCCCGGCACACTCAGTCCGAATGTGAGCAGAGCTTCATCGGTAGTCGCACAAATAATCAAATTTTAGGTTATAAAAACCGTTACTGGGCCAATGCAAAAAATATTTGGAATTCTTTTTTCGAAATCTCTAATGCTCGTCACGATGTTGACTGGACTACAGCAAGGGCCCAAAGCATGGGCGTCGAATTTCGCGACCCTGGCAACAATCGCATTAGTGATTTTCTAAGAGACAATATTGAGGATGAGTTTAAATTCGGCGACTGGCGTCTGGAAATGTCTTTTACTAACGGCGGTTCTGGAACTGCCTATCTAGAATTTCAACCCAATGTCACCCCTCACGTCACAGGTGGCAACGTGATTGTTATGGATGCCAATGCCGCCATTGAAGAATACGCAGTCCGTTGGACTATTCGCCATGAGTACGGCCACATTTTACGTCTCCCCGATTGTTATGTTGAATTCTATGATGATGCCATCGAGAGCGTGGTCAACTATCAACTCGATATAACAGATCTTATGTGCTCTCGTGCTGGCAATATGAATGAACGGATTTATCTTGAATTGAAACGGGCCTACTTCCGCTAAGATGCTTTATCTAGTTCATTGGAAGACTCAGGCAGAACGTCTACCTCTTTAGATATTTCTAAAGGCACTTCTGGAACCGATGCACCCGTCTCTTCAATAATTTTGAGGGGCTTATTCATATAGGCCACACTTGCACCATAGAAAAAAGAACTTAGAAGATAGTAGACCCACACAGCGGCCACAATCATGGTATAAAAATCACCAAAGTTACTGGAAAGGCCGTCTTTAGCGTAGCGAATATAAATCCAATAAAAGGACTTACCACAAATAAAACAACCCACAAAAGCCCCGGCTCCCCACAATGAATCCTTGAAGGAAATAGACCGTGACGGCGCGATTTTGTAAAAAACAGCAAAGAACCCCACGGAAAGCAATATGGGCAAAATACTGTGACTTGAAAGCATTAACAAGAAATCTCGCCCCCACATGTTGTGATTGGACATCACTATACCCAGGATCTTAGGATTCGCACTTATAAGCAGTGCCAACATAAAGACATAGGCAAATGCCCCTAAGCCAATGGCCTTAATATCTTCAATGACAAAACCACCTCGAGACTCAGTATCCGAAATGGTGTCCATCCCAAAAACAACCGAAGCAATAACTCCCAAGCTTGAATACAGAAGAAGAAACATATTCACAACGTTGGCACCCGTCGTGGTTGTCAGCTGAGCATTAATAATTTTCTCTATCGACTGAAGTATCCACGGCGCAATACTTGGAAAATTGCCTTTGAGACCCTCCATGACGCTGCTCTTCGCAAGCTCCACGTCACCAATAATGTACCCTGCAAGTGAGATGAGAAGCAGCATTACCGGACAAAACGAGATAATCACAAAAAAAGTTGCACATCCCGCTACTAGATCGCCTTTTTTCTTTTTAAAATGGAAAAAACTGTTAATCAGTCTTACCGCAATATGAATCAAGACACGATTACCGCGATTCTCATAACGGTCACCTAGGTCCAGTATTGAATCTTTACCAATTAGATTTTTCATAACTCACTTATCGCCTAAAATTTGTTTTGCCTTAAGTTGAAAAATCTTCAAGATGCGATCATAATCCATTGAAATCTTTTGATAGACAAAAGCGGCTGACTTGATTAAATTAGTCAACACTTTGAAATAGAACGGACTGTAGCGCAGTCTGGTAGCGCACTTGCATGGGGTGCAAGGGGTCGCTGGTTCGAATCCAGTCAGTCCGACCATTTTTCGATTACCGCCAGGGACCAGTTGGCAACAAATTCAGCAAGCACAACTACTTAAAACCAAAAAGAAGGGCCTGGCGCCCTCAGCTTGAATCTTTCATGAAATTTCTTGAAATGCCGTGAGTCTGCTACTTTCTTGCTACTTGGATGCTACTGAAAGGTAGCTTCTCTGCTAGAGGTGACTGAAAAAAATTATCTACTCCAACTCTTGATCGCTTTTGCCTATATTGCATTTCAAGCAGAGCGTTTGTAAATTTTCAGGGACGGTTTCTCCGCCTTTTGACCACGGCTCGACATGATCGACATGAAGAATAACTTCAGGATTCTTTGAAGGGCACGCTCCACACATTTTACAAATGCAATTGTCTCTGATTAAAATTTTTGCTCTTAGCTTCCAGTTAATTCGCCTCGGCGTTCGTTTCAATGTTAAAAACTCAGTGCTGGCTTCTTTGACATTCTCAGGCAGTTGCCCTGAATCGATAAAGCGAGCAAACTCGTGTAGAGCCTTATTCCATGAGCCAAACCTATTATCATAGGTTTTGGCAGTGAATAGGGAGGGAGGTTGGTTCATATCTTGGTAAACAGGTTGCCGTCCTAGTTTTGCCCAAGTATTTGCAATATTTTCTAGGAGAACTTCCACCGAATTGTTAATCCGTCTTTGTGTGCTCTCTAGTCCCGCCAACTCAAGAGCCTTGTACCATGATCCAAATCTTCGGCGAATGGTTGTGTATGAAAACTCCCCGTGTGCCTCATAATCATCTCTTGCGATGGCAGTTTTATCAAGTTTGCGAGCAACCAGCTTGATGTCTTCAATCAAGAGGTCGTTGTCGACATTTCTCTTGTTTAATTTAACCTTAAAGTCTTTCGTCATACAATTAAGCCGTTGTTCATATTTATTCCCATGCAAAGGGTCCATGGCCACTGCCGCTGACAGAGTGGCTTCTCCCCTTTGATGGACGTTGGTCTATGCGAGACTTGTACTTCTTGGAATCTCTATCCCACACAAAAAACACCGCTTTATCTTTACCATTTTTTAAGGCCGTCGCTTCTTCTTCCCCTAAATTAAATTGAAAATGCTGTAACCTGATTGGTTTTCTATCTCCGAGTAGGGATGCCATTATTTCTACCTCATATTGCCCTGGACTAAGATCATCGCGGCTTAAAGAACCCGTGGGAACAAAGTGATGATTTGCACCGACGCCTTCATGTCCGACAAAGAGTCCTGAACCAATTTCCAGCTCGGCAGTGGCACCGTACATCCAGTAGTGAAATGGAATACTGTGATTGTTATGTTTGAATATCACATACATGCTTTCGATGACCCGCCCTCGTTGGCCAATGCTGAAGACCAAAGTTCGTACAAAAAACTTAAGCCAGCCACCAAAGGGACTGTCTTCAGGAAGAAGCGCAAAAAAATGAGGCTGAGTCATCTTGACCGTGCCTCTATGAAAAATCGTGAACCAACTGCTCAGTACCGAAATTACTATTGCTAAAATAGACAGCACAGCTTCCATTTTTGACTCCTACTCTCACTGCTTTTTAGTGTGTACTTATCTCTTTAGGAACAACACCAAGAGAGGATGCGATTTTTTCAATGGTTGATTTTCGTGGCTTCACTTCGCCCCGCTCAATTCTTCCAATCTCGCGGGCGTCGATCTCGGGAAAGTCCGTCTGACGCAGCCCTTTCTGTAAACGCAAACGACGCAAACTTGCACCGAAGCCCTTTTCCTTCTTGGCAAGTTCGGCCTTCCGTGTGCGACGATAGAGGGGGTCAAACTCGTAGAGAACAGCATCAGTCGAGGCTTCGTATGACCCAAATTTCAACGTCTGACCATAATCATCGATGCTGAAGCTTGAAAAGTCCGGCTTAACGCCGTCGCCGCTGGGGCGAAACGTTGAAAGAGGGACGACGATGGAGTTTAGATCACCGCGAACCAACGTCACCGTATGAGTCATCTCATCAACCTGGCCGCCGATGATATAGCGTTCAGGATTCTTGCCATTCAACACTTCGAGCAACTGCTCAAGGGGGAGCGATGATTCCTGAGAAATAATAATTGCGTCTTTGAACAGTGCTTCGAGCCAGCGCCTAATTTCAATTGGGGCGTCCGCGATCAGACAGAGCTTAACGTGTCTTCTCAGTTCATTTTGTTGCTTATAAAAAGTTTCATCAAGCGTATTAAAGGCACGGGTCAATGTTTCGAGGCCTTCTGTCACCCATAGAGAATCGTCGTTTGTTTGAACGGCGGATTGTGCAAAGGCTTCCCAGCCAACGACTTTTGTCTTGCGTGGGAGGGTAGCCTTGAAGCCTTCAATCCTGTTGTTTTCGGCCAATACAAAAGTTTTCATTTTTCACCTTCCGAGTTCACAGGATTGTGCGGGTACTTGCTGTCCCACACGGCGATTAATTTTTCGAGGTTCGCTTGAAGATGCTCGATCATCTCTTTGGGCACGGCCCTCGCTGGCGGTTTCTTGTCGAGAAAGGCCTGCTCGCGAAGACCCCAGCGCCATGTTTCCTGTTTCTTCATGACGGAAATATGGGGCGGTTCGGTACGTTCCTTTTCGCGTATCTTTACTTTCCACCCTGCTTTCTTCAGTCCGTCGGGTAGGTTTAGGTTGTAGGGCATCAAATGTCCTTTTCTTCATAATTATATTATCGGACATTTATCCAATAAAATCAAGATGCAAACAAGTCTAGTATTTACGGATGGTTATGTCCACAAAAACGCCCTTAACCTCGGTCATCATTTAATAGAGGTACTCAGACGGCGCCAGCGAGTACCTTTGTTAAAATTTAGGCCTATTGATGCTCCCTATCTCTCAGCAATGAGAGACTTTTCGCAAGAGACTCTCTTACACATGAGAGACAGGTGGATGCGCTTTGTCGGTGACCGCAGGGCCTATTAACGTCCATTGTTTCGCACATTTTAGCTCATTTCATTGATGAGCCGCAAGCCCAGCGTCCACTTGGCATCGGGTTGCATTCCTCTCGGGTTGTGAGGGACTAAAAACTTCGCATGAAAGGTGGACCATAGGGTGGACCGAAGCGGTCCACCCTTGATGTGACGAATAAATATAAATGAGGGCGAAAAACAGAAACAATTTCAACAACATCTCCGCCGCCGCCTGGGTTATCTGTTCCGAGCTTGTGACCCCTCCCCCACAACTACTTTTAAGGG
>CAYHRT010000157.1:0-9392 GCA_964359085.1 uncultured Bdellovibrio sp.
TTGCTAAACCACTCCGCAGCGGAAGTGCGATGTGTCTAATGACGGATTTGGGTTTGAGTCAATAAAT
This sequence comes from uncultured Bdellovibrio sp., assembly GCA_964359085.1. Taxonomy (GTDB): domain Bacteria; phylum Bdellovibrionota; class Bacteriovoracia; order Bacteriovoracales; family Bacteriovoracaceae; genus GWA2-49-15. Next base: position 68 of record CAYHRT010000157.1, read on the forward strand.
AGCTAGAGAGGGATAAATCAGACAGGGGTTAAAAGAAAAAATATTAAAGAAGGAGGTAGTAAAAAATGGAAGTATTAGAAAAGAAAACGGGATCGGGATCGGAAACGGGTGTGGGAACGGAATCGGGTTCGGGGAAGGGAGCAAAGAAAAAACGGGAAGCAATAGCAAAAAAATCAAGCGAGGTATGCGTCGTTAGTCGAGAGCAGTCTAAATTCTTTGTAGATGTATCAGATGAAAAAGAGTCGCTTGCTTTGATTTTTTCGCTCATGGAACGGGCCAACAAAAAGGAGCATGGCCGCCCGATTACCTTTAAGGACCTGACACTTTGTGGACTGGCCAAGCTCACAGACAAAGACCTTGAACGTATCCAGGAAACAACCTTAACCGAAATGGAAAAGGTCAACCGTGCCTTAATCGAATTCAACCAAAAGAATTCGACAACGCTTAGCCTGGGTGAATTTTTAGTGAGGAAGCTAGGAATTAATTAACAAGGGGGGGATTTATGGAAGGAAGCAATCGTATTTTGATCTATGGATGCCTCGGACAAAAACCCGAGCTTCGCTATACGGGAAAGCGTGAGGCCGTATGTAGCTTCAGTGTGGCGGAAAATATTCATGGAAGCGAGGCCCCTGTCTGGCACAAGGTGGTCGTCTGGGGACGCCAAGCTGAACTCTGCTCTACTCAGCTAGACAAGGGTGCAGCGATCTTTGTGCGGGGCCGCAATGTTGAGTGCGAGTTCAAGACTAAAGAGGGAGAAGACAAAAGATACACAGAACTCAGAGCAGACCAGATCGGAGTTTCATTAATTTGAATGATATCGCTTCAAAAGAAATTATTAAATTCTTGCGAGGAGATCAACCATGCCAAATAATGCAACCATGGGTTACAAAATGGATTTACAGAAGTATATTGGTCTGGGGGGCTGCCCCCCCAGACACTTTGACAATTTAACGTGGGGAAGAGATGGAGTTGGTAGGTTTACGAATTATGCGCGCGGGAAGTTTTGCAACCTTGCTGGCCGAGGTGAAATTCCGTTCGGCAATCATGGCCGCAAAAAAAGGACGGTATTCATTATGGCAAAAAAGGCCGGAAGGAATTCCGGCCACACAAGCGACCAATTGCCAAAGGTATTTATCGTCCCAACGAATGATGAATCTACTTCATGCTCTTTGCGTATCAAAGAAATACAAGACCTCGTTGCTGAAATTATCATTCTTGGAACAAAACGTGGTCAACAAAATCGCAGGTAATAAGGAGCTAAAAGATGTCGCTTAAAATAGGAATGTATGTCCGAGTTTCCACCGAAGAGCAAGCACAGGTAATTGACGGATCAATTGATAGTCAACAGCACCGTTTAAAATCATTCATTGATTTCAAAAACACCCACGAAAAACATTGGGGAAAGGTGGTTAATACTTACATTGATGACGGTTACTCAGCAAAGGATACCAAAAGACCGGCCTATCAACGCATGATGAAGGACATTCATGCTGGTAAGGTGAATTTAATTCTGGTGACAGATATTTCACGCCTGTCGAGAAATATTGCTGACTTTTGTGTTCTTCTCAAAGATTTGGAGGAACGAAAAGCGAAGTTTCTTTCTGTCAAAGAACAGTTCGATACAAGTACACCTGCGGGTGAAATGATGATCTATAACATGATTAACCTTGCACAGTTCGAGCGAAAACAAACGTCAGAGCGCGTTTCTATAAATTTCCACTCAAGAGCTTTACGCGGATTAGTGAATGGTGGAATTTCAATGCTGGGATTTGGAAAAGACCCAGCTAATTCGGGCAAGCTGATTGTCATAGAAAATGAAGTCGGCCATGCGCAGAGAATTTTCAAAGAGTACCTACTAAACGCAAGCCTTCAAGCAACCGCCAACATTTTAAATGAGAATGGGATCAGGCCTAAAATCACGAGCAACAAAAATGACAGGCATATTAGCGCGGGGCGCTGGACAGTCGGTTCCGTAAGAAATGTGCTCACAAATCTTGCGTATATTGGCAAACGTGAGATCAACCGTGGCAATAAAGGTGGTGATCAGGAGTTTTTAAAACCGTGGCAAAGATACCAGGTTGTAGAAGCATCCTGGAAAGGAATTATCTGCGAAGATGATTTTTATCGTGCTCAAAATTTGTTAGAAGAAAATCGGCAAAAGGAAAGAACGCGCTTAAAAGATGCTCTTCCACGATTTTATCTTCTATCAGGAATCATTCAATGCGGTGAATGTGGCCGTGCCCTCATTGGTCAAACTTCACATGGAAGAACACAAACTCATCGTTACTATGGCCACAAAAAAGTAGTTGGTGAAACCATTGCTTGCAAGTATGCACGTTTCCGGGCCGATGAAATTGAGGAGATTGTCGTTCAGCATTTGGACGATATCCTTCTCCGCGCTGGCCATCTTGACTCGGTAGCAGAAAATATCCGTAAGATCATGAACTACCAAAGTGTTGACGGCCTTGCGGAAAGAGATCGTGTTCAAAAGGAATTGACCAAAATAGAAAATGAAATTGATGCTGTCTTTTCATTGTTTGCCGAGATGGAAAAGGGCACTCAATCTGTGAGTTTGGTAAAAGAAAAACTAGAAAAGTTAGCAGAGAAAAAAAGAAAGCTGAGTAGTTACAAAGAAGAAGTAACGGCCAAGATCGAGAAAAGTAACAGCATTAACGAGGCCAGAACTGTCATTCATGACAATGCTTTAGCGTTTAAAAAGGGATGGCATAAGGCCAACCCTGCCACCCAGAAAAGGCTGCTGCGTAGATTAGTTGATAAGTTAATTTATTCTGGTGATGGCCTTCGCGCCTATTATGTAACAGCGAAAGAAAATGCTGCAACCGTACTTGAAAAGAAGATGAAGGGGGCCTCGGAAGTTCTTTCCGAGGCCTATTCTAAAACTAAAAATGTGATTGAAGTTCTGCAAGAGAGCACCACCGGCACATTTTCGTCCGGTGGTGCGTCTGTTGTTTCAAGTGGTGGACGTGACAGGGATCGAACCTGCGACCCCGAACATGCCATGCTCGTGCTCTCCCAACTGAGCTACACGCCCATTTTATGAAAAATTATATGAAGTTTAATAAGATTGACTAAAAGTGGCAAGCTCTTTTTCCCCATTAATCTCCTAACTTATCAATTTGATTGCCTTTCCTTAACACCCATGGCTGAGCAATTTTTGCTCCCATTTGTTTTAAACAAAAACCTTCTTAAAATATATTCTTCATCCGATCAGCATTGCCGGGTGATATGGCCAAAAGGCTTTCATTAAGAAAGGGGTAAATATGAGTAAATGGCGTGCGCAAGTTATGGTGAAGTGGGCGAAAGATGCTCCAAAAATGGACAACTGGGAATGGCTCAAAGAATGGAAAGAAGTAACCTGGGCCGGAAGCACTATGGGGGACTGGGATTTGACCATCTGGGTGGACGTGAAGGGGCCAGAAGAACTTGAAAGTTTTGTTCATAAAAAGTTACGTGCAAAACCTTGGGTAGTTGATACTCACTCTACATGGGTGAAGGAAGTCTGGGCAGCATAAGGCGATTTTACATTTAGAACATTTTAGTGGGAGGTGTAATTACCTCCCCTTTTTTTGCAGAAGTATTGAGTTAAAAAAAACGGATTAAATTCAAAAAGATTTGATTATCCCCATCGAGACTCTCTAAACCAACAGCAGAGCTGCCCTTCATTGGCGCATCATAAATGCGCACTCCAAGGGATGACTGCCAAGAATCCCCCACTCTCTGGGTATATTTTAGATTGTAAAAAAATTCATGGGAGCGTTCGAGGTCCAAAATAAACGAAGCAAAAAATTCACGGCCGGCGGCATCGTTCAAGGCGAAACGCATTCCCAACATGGCATCGCGCTGGAAAATCCCCTGGTCGGCCCGAGTGGGAGTATCTACTCCAAAATAGGAAGTAGCTTCGCCTAAGAGCATCGTCTCTCCTCCTCCATCAAATGCATAAGTATATTCAATTCCCGCTGCTACCTCTTGATGATCGGCAGGTTGCTTAAAACCGCTGACAGTATAGATCACCCGATTTTCTTGAAAACTTCGAGACGATGCTTCAGCTTTCAGGACGGCTGGGCCTAGAGCATATTGAACCGTGCCACCAAACTCCTGCACCGTAAAAAAATAGGGAATAGTCGGCATACTGGCAGGAATGTATCCCACGAGTGGCACGTAAATATAAGAGGTCTCACCGACGATGGGGTGCAGACGATCCATATGATTTAAATAAAAGAGAGCAATATCGGCCGTGCCTAATTTATAATCAAAACGCGCACCATACTGATGGCCTTGGCGATCACTTATATCTTCGTTGGCATTAGAGTCAACAAACACCGGCCGCTGTAAATCAAAACCAATTCCTAAATGTGAACGACTGCCTGGGAAGTGCGGTCGCTCATAGCGTGGCCAGTAGTAGAGCGCCAATTCCCCTCCAAGGAGAGGGCCGGAAAACTCTAGAGTTAATTCCCCTACCTTGTCTAAATTTTCCAAATTTGAATCATAGTTGCGTGAGTTAATCACGTCGGCGGGATGGAAGGCCTCAGTGGCCGACCAGTTGAAGATTTTATATCCCATCAATAATTTATACGGATTTTCAATCCCCAGCTCTTGAGATAAATAGGCATCTTCCAATAGTAGAATATCCCGAGATGAGTCATGCTTATCCACCCGCCCAAGTATTCGGGCCTTCAGCTGGGTTCCTTCATTTTTATAAAGACTCTCAAGATGTGAGACGACCCCTAGGCCATGCTCTTGAGTGCTGACGACTCCGTCATTTTCAAATTCACGAATTTCAAGTCCCACGTCCCCTTTACTATCCCACAGAGTGCTATTCCAGATAGTTCGAGGGCCACTCCCCTCCTGTTCTTGGGCCAGGGCCGGAGAAATGATCCACAAGTTACAGAAAAGGAAAGGGATAAAGATAGATCGGCCCACATTTCATCCTATTCAAGCTATTCAAGACTTTTGGTATCAAAATCTTTCTGCCCAAATTTCACACCTACTTTTCTTTTTTCCCAAGTAAAAATACTTTGTTTTTCCGTTTGCACGTTCTTGATATGGATTTTGGATGCCATCCAAAATTTCTTAGCTCCAACGGTAAATTCTTGATGTCCCGAAAAAATGGCGCTCTTAAGGAGTTCCGAGCGTCGGTCAAAATAATCAACTTTAGAAGGATTATTATATCTTTTTGAGAGATAAATTGTCTGCTTGGAATATCCGCTGTCCTTTTTTGGAGTCCGTTCCAAAACCCAACAATCTTCGCCATCGATTTTTTCATCGCGCAACCACTTATAACTATATTTCTCTACTTCCTGACTGCCTAAATCTTCATAACTAAACTCCGAACCCATAAACGAAGAGGATTTGTTACTGGAAGAAATCCTTTTCACTCGTCGAAGGGAAGGTAGAAAAAGCCACTGGTCGTCATCCGCATCGGGATGGTTCCAAGTAAGCATCTTGGTACCCTTGACATCCTTGGGTGTGAGAAAAATAGAGAGGGAGCGGGTGCCATCCCCTGCAACCTCCATAACCTTTCCTTGCATTTCGCGCACCGTTTCCACACCATGGGCGTCAATCAAAACCATTTTCATTTCACTCTCATCACCACCATACCCTCGGGTTTTCTCGCGTGAATCTTGGGCAATTTTTAGCCCTTTCTCCTCAGGGGTTTCGGCCAGCCCCGGACTCATAAATACCATTACAATAAAAGAAAGCAAGACACCTTTTGCCCTTTCACTTCCCAATGATAGTCTGCTCATCTGAGATCTCCTCACATTGTGTGTGATAATAAATGAATTTTCGCGTGAATTAATGCTATATTGTTACATAGAAGAAAGGGAAGAACTATTATGAAAGTTTACATTAATCGTATTTTGAATTTAAAAAAAATTAAGGCCCTCGGTTTTGACGTTGATTACACACTCGTCCGTTACAACACCAAGGTTTTTGAAGAATTCACCTACCACGCGGTCAAAGAAAAACTGGTTACTGTAAAAAAATATCCCGAAAAGGTATTAAATCTACCCTTCGAATATGCCCGAGCAATCCAAGGGCTTGTGATCGACAAAAAGCATGGCAATGTTCTGAAACTCTCCCGCTTCGGAAAAGTAAAACAGGCCTACCACGGCACTCACCATATGGAATTTGGCGAGATGCAGCGAATTTACCAACAACAAGTCATCGACTTGGGGAGCGATGATATTCAAAGCTTAGATACCAATTTCTCTATCGCCAATGGCGTGCTGTACGCCGAACTGGTGGCCCTTAAAGATCTCGGGGCAGCTATCCCTAGCTATGAAACGGTCGCCCATGATGTCAAAGAAATGATCGATGTCATTCATCGCGATGGTACTCTCAAAACTGAAGTTAAAAATCACTTAGAAAAATATATTATCGTAGACCCCAATCTGGCGCTCCTCTTGGAGCGCTACAAAGCTTACGACAAAAAATTAATAATCATTACTAACTCCGATTTCTCTTACTGCAAAACACTTCTCGATTATAGCATTACGCCCTACTTGAAAGAATACAAAGATTGGCAAGAATTGTTTGATGTCGTGGTCACCTTTTCCATGAAACCGCGTTTTTTTATTGAAAGAAATCATTTCTTAAAAGTTGATCCTGAGACCAGTTTAATGAGCAACTATGATGGCAAAGTTGATACCGGAATCTTCCAAGGCGGAAACTCCTACCGTCTCCAAAAAGATCTAGGTCTTGATGGCGAAGAAATTCTCTATCTGGGCGATCATATTTATGGTGACGTCGTGAGTATTAAGAAAACCTGTAACTGGAGAACTGCCCTAGTGATGGAACCACTTTCAGAAGAACTGGAAAGTTTGAAGAAGGCCAACCCCATCGGCCAAGAACTGTCTCGTCTGATGGTCGAGAAAGAAAAAATTGAAATCGAAATTATCAGTTTCTATACCAAAGAGCATGAGCAAGGACGAAAACTTAAACGTGAGGCGCTCAATGGTCTGTATCAGAAAGTTGAAGAGATCAATCACCTGATGTCAGAGAAGGTTGTCCAATACCAAACGCACTTCAATTCCTACTGGGGTGAATTAATGCGTGCGGGACTAGAAGAAAGTCGATTTGCCGGCCAACTGGAAAAGTACGCATGTATCTACATGGAAAAGATTACAGATCTCCTGCAATGTTCACCTCGAACCTATTTTCGTCCGAGCCGGCGCATTCTGCCCCATGAGCGTGAATTCTTGTCATAGTTCTAGTCTTAGTCTTGTTGTATTAAGGCCCAATCCAAAAACTGTTCATAGATGGGTGCGATCAATGGGCCATAGCCACCGCCCATAACATAGGCCACAGGAATCTTGCGGGTGCGAAAAAAATTGAAGAGAAATTGATCGCGCGCCAGCATTTCAGCTTTCGTGAGTTGCAAATGGCGAGAGCTTTGTAAAACATCGCCTTCAAAGGGATCAGCTCCCAGTACCACCACCGCCAGGTCTGGCGATGAGTGTTGTCGCTCAAATTTTTCTAGCCCCCCTTTTAACAAGGCCAGATACTGACAAGACTCTTGGTAGGTTACAGGGACATCGAGAGTACTTGATACGATGTGGGGCAGGGCACCATCTTGATCAGGGGCACCTAAAGGCCATCCATTGCTCATATGGATGCTAAAACTTTTTATCCAAGGAAAAATTTGGGAGAAAAAGGCCGTGCCATCCCCCATATGAGCATCGACATCAATGGCCCAGGCGTTACTCAAGGGATAAGTTTCTTTCGCTCGAGCCAGGGCCACCACAACGTCATGAAAGAGACAAAAGCCTCCTGGCCCGTTGGGACGAGCATGGTGCATGCCTCCACCTAAAAAAAAGGACCAGCTAAATGCTTTTGGGTTACGTGCTTTTTCTTGAACAATGTAATTGACTGCTTTCCAAGTTCCATATCCCTCTGCCAGCAAATCATTCAGAAGTACTGTCAGGGGTAGCTTGGCCAAAGAGGGATCATAGCGAACAGTTGGCCCACCGTCAGGTCGCAGGCATTCGTAGCACTCCAACAAAGAATGTTGCAAGGCCCTGTTATCCAAAAAAAGTTGATTCACATAATCTTGACCATGGACCCTTTCTAAGTCTTTCTTTGTCAGAGTTTCTATTTCGTCTGTCAGCTCAAGCAAATACTGGGTCCCAAATTTTTGTAAAATATGCTGCCGAACTTGTTCAATGCGCTGAGAGAGGAGTGGAATCTTAATGCCAAAATCCTGGAGATCGCGTTGCGCCTTAGCATGGTAAAAAATCACAAGTACTCCAAATGGCGGTGATCTAATACCAAACGTAGAAATTAATCATGGGTAGGAAGACAAGGCGAGTCGCCGAGGCGTGCGTCTAGCACGTCGCAGGCGGCGAGACCGAAGGCTGACGACGCCATGGTTAATTTATGCGTTTGGTATAAATTATGTGCCAAGGGTATTATATTGAGATGCAGATAGCTTGTAAATTTTACCTGCGCTCTCCTAGCAAAGCTCTTTGGGTATATTATCCTTCGGTTTACCTGCGCTGGGGGATGAATGAAATCTGTAGTAAAATTATTCAAATTAGTCATTATGTGCACCCAATTTACTTTAATTCCTACCGCCATCGGTGCTGATTTCCGCCTAGATCAAGGGGGAAGCATGAGTAATATCCCCGTTCACAATCAAGGCAATCTTGGTACTTGCTATGCCCACGCCGTATCTCAGGCGACCGATGCCTACATTCACACCTTCGCAAGAGGGAATGAAGCATGGCATACCTCCACCACCATGCTTGGAACCGAATATCGCGACACTTTTCTCACCCATGTCTTCGCCAAAAATAGCGATATTGAGGGAGGACTGGTATGTGCCTCCTTTCGACGCGCAATTAAAAAACATGGCGCCTGTGCTGAAAGTTCTATCGAAGGCCTGTTGGAGAGGATGTATACTGGAAACCCCAGTTCATACCGTGTCGCTCGTCTCTTTAATGATCTCACTTTTAGATTTAACGAAACTCATAAAGCATCTCGCCAACTCGGTGACTCCGCCTATCAACAAGGGGCCACACAACTGCTCGTCACTCTCATACAGGCAGGAGCGTTGGCGGCAGAGCTACCTACAATCGATGAAGTGGCCTTGGCCCTTCGAGCACGCACCAATCTCCAATTCGCTCATAAATTTTTTGGCCATTTATGCAAGAGTACGCCCAGAATAAAACTGGCAAATACAAAATGCAAGAATCAACACATCTGGCTGCGGGGAAAACGAGGGTTACAAAAATTAATTCAAGATATTGGCAGTCATTTGAAGAAAGAAAATGCCCAGCCGATCATGATCAGTTACTGCGGCAAT
>CAYHRT010000158.1:0-9316 GCA_964359085.1 uncultured Bdellovibrio sp.
TAGCCATGGCAGACGTGCTCTCCCGCAACAATAATTTCACCCACCTCTCCATGCGCTACTTCATATTTTTTCCAATCTGAATCGCTGGAAATTGTGATGCTCTCTTTGGTAATTTTGATGAATTTGGTTTGAAGTCCTTCATCCATATGCCCAACATTCACTCCTTCATCCACCCACTCAGCATCTTCGTCCGCGCGAGTTTTCAGGTTGAGCATTTCTGATGCCGAGATATGGCCCATGGGTTCAACTTCGGTTGAACCGTACAAGATAAGAATTTCGGCATTGGGGCAGACAGATTTAATACGTTTGGTATCATCACGCGACACTGGTGCGCCTCCCGTGATGATTCGTCGCAGACCAGGCAGGGTGATCTTATTATCAAGGCAATATTTGGAAAGTCCGTTTAAAAGGCCAGGCGAGAGAGTTACACAGGTGACGTTTTGGGATTTCATTTGGGCCATGAGGATGAGAGAGTCACGGTCTGATGGGGTGCCGACGTCGATGGCAGGGATGACGGTATTAACTCCCGCAGCCAAGTTGTTGAGAGAAAAGATTGGGAAAACGGGAAGATCCACGTCCCCTTCGACGTAGGGAAGGTGACGATTTAAGGCATAATGTTGGGCGGCCAAGAAACGATGCGTTCGGTCTGCGCCCTTTGGGGTTCCTGAACTCCCGGTAGTGAATGTGATCAAAGCAGTGTGTTCTTTTTCTACTGGAGCAACGGGACAATAATTTTTTTCCTGCATGAGTTCTTCTAAGCGCGCCGAATATGTTCCTTGGGCGGGGCCGGCAACAATTTTTAATGGGATATTTCTTATTTCGGGAACTTCTTGCAAATAAACGAAGGCCCGTTCAACAGAGATGATGACCTTGGGTGCCGCTTGTTCCGCCGAAACTCCTAGTTGATCCCGGCGTGCCCAGGAATCCAAGAAGACTGGAATGGCGCCAATTTTTTGAAGGGCAAACATAGTGGTATAGAGGTAGAGACTCATGGGAATAAAGACAATCGCGCGATCACCTTTCTGTATCCCCAGTTTCCCGAGTCCCGTGCCGATGACTCCAATTAAGTGATTGAGTTCTTGCACGGTAACCGAGCGATGGGGGAGGGGAGTTTCTAAGTTGAAATCCCAATTTTTTAAGACTTCTGTATCTACCCAAGTGAGAATTTTTCTGGTGGGGAAGTTTTTGAGATGACCTTTCAAGAAAGTAAAGACATTGTTTTCCTCTGCCTCACCTGGGTAGTAACCAATTTTAGGCGAAAGTTTTGCTATCGTCTTCTGGATAACTTTCTCGATTTCGCGAGCGTGAGTCCACAGAAGAGCATGACCGCCATCGGCCACTTCCACCAGTTCTCCTCCTAATTGATTTTGAAGAGGAACAAGCTGTTCGGTACGACTAGAAGTTTTATCTTGCATGCCATACACGATAGTGACGGGAACGCCACTTTCTCTCAAGAGACCAAAGTCAAGAACACTATTTTCTTTTTCTAAGACGGATTGGCGAAGGACGTTGACGCTCGTGTATAGGTTTTTTTGTGCCTGATAACTGGCCGGAACTGGCTTTGGATAGCTGGATGTTTCGAGCATACTTTCAATCGCCGACTGGCCTTTATTTTTGAGTAAGACGTCGGATAAGACGGGTAAGTTTAAGGCCAAACGGGTTACGGTGCTGGGTGAATTTTTGATAAAAAGGTAAGGAGAAATTAGGATCACGGCACTGGGGCGAATATTATTTTTTAAGAGGAGAGTGGCATCTTGGATAGCTCGGGTGCAACCAAAGCTGTAACCCATTATGATAATTTCTTGTGTCTTGTTATTTTCCTTGCTATTTCCCTCAAGCACATCAGTAATGGTTTGGTAAGGATTTGCATAACGGTCGATGGTCTTCCATTCCACTTGCATCAGCATGCTATCACTTAATGCTTTGAAATCTGAGGGATGCCCAGGTGAGCCATGGTGAGCGACGACGGTCATCTTTTTCGTGTTCATATTCATAAAATTAATCCTTGGTCGATCATTGCTCGAATTTGTTTATGATTGGGAGTTTTAGAATAATGGTGCGGTGTCGGACTGTGAATTGCAAGAGGTTCTGGTAATCGACCTTCTTTTTCTATGTAAGAAAAGATTTCGCTTAAAATTTTGGCCTCAGTAATTGCCGAGCGCTTTAGATATTCTTGATAGTTTCTGTCTCCTTGGCCCACTTCACACCGCTTATAGAGAGCGCCAGCATCAACCTTCTCAACCATGTGATGAATACTAAAGCCGGCCGGCCGGCCTTCAGAGAGGGCATAGAGATCACAAAGTGTTCCGCGATACTCGGGCAAAAGTCCATGGTGGATATTAATACAACCGAGGTGCGGGGCCTCTAAAATAGGCCGTTTATAAATACAGCGAGTGCGCATGTTGACCACCACATCAATCTCTAAATCTTTGACAAGTTTTATGGCCTCATCTGAGTTCATACTTTCAAACTTGAAAACTGGGATCTTAAGCTGTCTCGCTAACGCTTCACGCGGGTCCCGTCTCAGCATGACAGTGAGAATATTCTGTAAAAATCCCAATCCGGTCTGCCTGGCACCCATGGCATAGAGGCCCAAGGCCTTGGACACGACCTGGGTACTCAGATTTTGTAACAAAATAATGCCTTTGATCTGATGGGCGTGCTTTGGTAGTAACTCCTTAAAAAGTGGAGCATAATTGCACGGAACATAGGTGACCTGGCTGGTGGCCAAGAGGGCCTGCATAAATAATATCCTTTGTGTCTTGTCTGTGGTGGGCATTCTATGAACCACCTTCTGACTAGACTAGTAGGACAGTAGAATTTACATGGAGTTAAGAAAAGACAGGCTTGATAGGGAAGCTTGAATTAAGATGTCTTAAAAAGAGATTTTAAGGTCAAAAATTCATGCAAACTATAAGCGTTTATATAAACCAAAATGCTTCTCATGCTGGTCAGTCTAGCGGAGATTTGAGGCACAAGATTGAAGCAACTTTGTTTCGCAGCAACCTTCAATTTAAACAACCGAAAGACTCTCTTGCGCTTGATCAAAGTCTCGAGCAGGATATCGATCAAAAGGTGGATGCCATCGTATCGGTAGGTGGCGATGGCACGGCCAATACCATCATTCAAAAGATCGCCGGTACGGATATTGGGCTTTTGGTTGTTCCGGGGGGCACGGCCAACGATTTGGCCCATGAACTTGGAAATCATAAGTCCCTGCAAAATGTTTTGCAAAGTATCAGAAATAAGGAATTTAAAAAAATTGATTTGATTAAGATCAATGGCCGTTTTATGGCCACCAATGGTGGTATTGGATTTGGTGGCAAAGTGGCGCAAAAAATTAATCGTTTGCGTGCCGCTTATCCGATGTTTAAAAAGGTTATGCATTTATCAGGTAGCAAGATTTATTCACTCTTTGTCGCGCAGGAACTACTTTCCTTGCATCTAGATCGTCACCGAATCAAGGTGACGAGTAAGGAATTATCGGGAGTCTTTGATGTCGCGGCCCTGTTTGTCAATAACCAGTCGACCGTAGCGGGCAAGTTTGAGTTAGCACCTTTTACCGCTAATAATGATGGTCGTTTTAATGTGATCTTGGTGACACATCAGAATCGCGCCCAACTGATTAACTGTGTAATTAAGGTGAGCATGGGACATTTTCCCGAAAATGATCCCAATTTTATTACCTTTGAAACGGACAAAATTGAAATCGAGTCGCTTGAAAGTGAAAAGGGAATCTTTTTTGGTGATGGAGAAATTTTAGGTCAGGGTCCTAAGTGGGAAGTGGAAGTGGTCAAAGATTGCTTAAAGGTTTTCACTCGTTGTTCCAAAAATGCTGATCTTCCCTTGCCTCAAAACTTCGGATTATCTTAAAGTGCAAATTCTACTAACAGGTGGGACAGGGTTTTTAGGCGAGTCTCTTATTCCCTTGCTGGAGAATGTGCCGGAGATTACAAAAATTTATCTTCTGGTACGTCCGCAAAGTGCCACACGGGCGAAATTTATCTATAGCAATATCTCAAAAGTTTCTGTTATCCGCGGAGATATCACTCTACCTCAGGTTTTGTTACATGATTCTGACAAGCAAATTCTTTCACAGATTACAACGCTGGTTCATTTAGCGGCCTATTATGATTTAAGTGGGAATTACCCGGACTGCTTTATTAACAACGTTGTAGGGACGCAAAATGTGCTCTTTTTGGCACGGCAGTGTCCCCATCTCAAGGCCATTCATTATGCCAGTTCCATCGCGATTGTGGGCGAGCATGATGGGGTCTTTTATGAACATGAGTTGAATAAGGGACAGCGTTTTCACGATGCTTATGCCAAAAGTAAATTCGAAGCAGAACAGATGATGAACAGTATGGTTTCCGGCAAGACGCCTAGTCCGGATGTCAAAACGCGCTTATATCGCTTGGGCATTCTCGTTGGAAATAGAAAAACAGGCACCTTCAAGCAAAAAAATGGGCCATATTATTTCTTAGAATTTTTATCCAAATTATCTTTTTTTTCGAAGGCCATTCAGTATGCGCCTTTTCTGGCACTGCCTTTTGATAAGAAGAGTCTGTTTCCTCTGGTGCCCGTAGATTGGGTAGCGGAAGTCTTGGCCCATGCGATTCTCAACGTATGTGGGGCAGGAGGGTTGAAGACATATCACGTCATTCCCCGTCGTTCACCTACCATGGGTGAATTTTTACATGATTCCCTAGAGACCTATGGTCTCAGGCGTCCGCTGATTGCCATTCCTAATAATGCCATCAATAATTTGGCCATGCAAAAAGTTGGTCTGCCTCCTGAATTTTCAACCTATGTCTATTCCAAGACTAAGTGGCAGCGCACCCAGTTTGAAGAAGATTTTGGACAGTTCCAAAATTTAGCTTATGACGATTTTAAAAAAATGTTCTTTGCTGGCGCCCTCGAAAAGTGGGGGCGGATATGAGACATATCTTATCGCTTGCCTTTACATTATCCCATTCCTACTTTGACGATATTATTGAATTTCAGGCGGAAAAAATTCGTCTCACGCAATATGGAACGAATTTTGATGTGGAACTCACCAAGCGTTTAATCGAGCAATATGATGGCCACGTCGATGTCATGGCCTTAAGTGGTCTTCCCCCCATTATTAAATTCAAAGGGGGAGAATTTATTCATCCCACATCGCTGGAGCTTAAACATTATGCCAAGGAGACATTGATCGTTGATGGCCAGATGTTGAAGGATGTGTATCTGCCTTGGGCCATGCGCCAGTTCGTTCTCAAAAATCAACCGATCTTGAGTAAGAAGCGTATTGGCATTTATTCGGCCTCTTTTCAAGTGAATCTTCTCGAAGTGTTAGAGGAATTTCAAAATCAGATTCTCATGGCCGATCCTTTTTACTTTTTACGCTTACCTTTTGTCCTAACTTCCTCTGAACAGCTCAATTTATTCATGAAAGTAGGTGGCAATCTCTTTCGTAAAATGAAATTAAAGCGTTCGCAGGTGGCCGACTTTTCGCCCAAGAAACATTATCCCCGTGCGCTTAAGAATTTTCTAAATTGTGATATTTTCGTGGGTGCCATGAACACCATAAATTTGATGGATTTAGATCATCTCAAAGATAAGATTTTAATCGTCGATTTTGCCACTCCGGAATTCGAGGCAAAGCTGCGCGCCCATGGTGTCGCCAAAGTGGTGACCTGTTTGCCCCATTTCGATGTCGGCCCGTGTATTAACTACGCCATGTTTGAAGCGCTCTTGCAGGCCAAAGCGCGTCGCACGGCCCACCTCGATCAAAATGATATTTTAAACTGGATTCAACAGGAGCAGTTAGGACCAGAGTTGATCGAGCTAAATAGTAAAAGTGCTTCCGCCAAAACTAAATTTGCTTTTATTATCCATCCGTTGAATAAAAAACATCTTTTTTATCACCCCAAACTGAAATGGTTTATCAAAAATTTTCCGCAGGTCCTAGAACCTTTGGAAAATACCGCAGAAGAGATTATTTCCATGTTGCCCGGTATTTTTTATGGACGCATTCATGGAGTGAAAAGCGAGAAGAATGGAAAAGAAGTGGAAGGACTCATCTATTCCGCCACTGAGACACCCAAGAAGTTTATGCAAAAGGACCCCGAGGTGGTTTATCGGCGGTTGGTCAGACTCGCCGAGCAGGCGTCTCTGGCAGGCGCAGGGATCATTGGTTTGGGGGCCTACACCAAAATTGTCGGCGATGCCGGTGTAACTGTGGCGCGACGTTCGCCTATCCCTGTGACTACCGGTAACTCACTCTCGGCCGCCTCCACTCTCTGGGCCGCCAAAGTAGCGGTGTTTAAAATGGGCATGGTTCACGAGAAAGATGATGTCATGCAAGGGGAGTGCATGGTGGTGGGTGCCACAGGAAGTATCGGGGCCGTCTCGGCAAAATTGCTGGCCCAAAAATGGAAGAAAATTATTTTAGTGGCGCCACGCGCCTATAAACTTTTGGAATTGAAGGCCGAGATTGCCAAGCTTGCGCCCCATTGTGAGATTCATGTCGCTACCGATCCCACCCCTTATTTGAGCGCCTGTCATTTAGTTATTACCACTACCAGCAGCCGGGGCGCGAAAGTGTTGGACATCGATGCCGTTCGGCCGGGCTGCGTGATTTGTGATGTCAGTCGGCCATTTGACATTACTGAGGAAGAAGCCTTGAGACGCCCAGACGTCATGGTGATCGCCAGTGGTGAAGTCGAATTGCCTGGTACGGTCAAAATCACCGTCAATCTGGGTCTGCATGACAATGTAGTCTATGCCTGTTTGGCTGAGACAGCGCTTTTGGCCATGGAAGGAAAACTTGAGTCGTTTACTTTGTCCCGTAACATAGACTACGAAAAAGTTTTAGAAATAGATCGCCTGGCGCATGAGCATGGAGTTCGTCTTTCGCATATTATGGGCCACCAAGGGATTATTTCGGACGAAGAATTCGAACTTTGTCGTAGTCATGCCTTTGAGGCCCTTTCAAAAAATTCTGGTACAATCAAGCCATAGGATGTAACTGCTCCCACTTCAGGCCATCTTCGACCGTTCGTGCGTCGAGAAAACACTGCTTAGGCACTGTTTTCCCCTGCGGTGTGGATAAACCACACCTCAGTCGCTCCTCCTTCTCACGGCCGAATCTGACCTAAATTGAGAGCAGTCAAACAAGGGCGCAGTAGTTACCATAGGATCTACTTATGTCGAACCAGTATTTCAGCGGAATCAATTATTCTCTGGGAAACGAAGACACCAGTTTGGAATATGAACTTTGTCGCCAACATAAACCAAAGGTCACGGTGGCCATTGCCGGAAGTGGTGGGCGCTCACTGCCTCTCTTGGCCTTTTCCCAGAAACTTTTTGCCATCGATGTCAGCAAAGAACAGCTGGCCCTGACCGAATTGCGTGTCCACAGTTATCAAAGTCTTGATTACTACTCATTTTTGAAATTTTGGGGTTATCCCCCTTTTGGTGAATACGACTATAGCAATTATCGCCGAGTGATTTTAAATGAACTTCCTCTGACCCATCAAACGCGCAGCTATTTTCGTGAGCTTTTTGGCCCTATTAATTATGCCTCTATTTTATATTCGGGCAAATGGGAGCGGACCTTCCAAATTTTATCTAAAGGTCTGCGTCTACTTTTGGGACGAGATTACGGCGATATTTTATCTTTTCATACTCTTGAAGATCAGAAGGCCTATTATGAGCATGAATTTCCCATGCCACAGTGGAAGGCGGTGCTTTTTTTATTGGGTAATAAATCTGTTTTTAATGCCCTTCTGTATAAGGGAGATTTCGTAAAGAAATCACTTCCAGAGAGTTATTTCCAGTTTTATTTTGATGCCTTTGATCGTCTCTTCAAGCAACAACTGGCGCGTCGATCTTTTTTTGTGAATCTGTGTTTCTTTGGAAAAATTAATCACGAGGACGGTAATCCCCTCGAAGTTCAGCTGACAACTTTTAATGAGATGAAACCACGTTTACAAAATCTAGATCAAGATCTTTTCTATATAAACCAAGATATCTTGGGCGGACTGAGTACTGTCAACCAACAGCTGGGGCCAAGCGAGGTGGACTTTCTATCAATCAGTGATGTTCCCTCCTATTTTTCGGGTGATTTGGGCAAAAGTTATTTGAACAAAATTCGCCCATCCATGCGCACCGGGGGACTGATCTCGGTTCGTTATTACTTGAATGTCTTGGAACCCATTTTAGATGGATTTGAGGATGTGACAGATCGCTATCGCGACCTAATTTCCCGCGAATGCGTGCAGATGTATCGAATCAAGATTTATCGGGCAGTATAAAAGGAAAAGGGTTATCTCTTACTTCTCTTGTTGTGTTTCTTCCTATAGATGTCCTTGCTGGCCTTGCTCTGTGCTTTATGGATGCGTACTTTTTCTTTTTTGCTAACAGTCCCGTCTTGATTTGCATGCTTTTCCATTTTGTTTATTTTCATCTGTTCATGCTTCATGTGTTTTGCTTCATGCTTGGTAAGCTCTCCTGAGTCTACACCTTGTTCAATCCGTTGCTTTTGGTTGTCTTGTTTTTTGTCAATATTTGTTTCATCATTTGTTTCATCTTGGGCCAGTGCAAAACAAGACAAAGTGAGCGAAAACAGAAACAACCATCCCCGTAACATCTTCATAAAATCCTCCGATATTGTTCTCTATTATACCAAACGCATAAATTAACCATGGCGTCGTCAGCCTTCGGTCTCGCCGCCTGCGACGTGCTAGACGCACGCCTCGGCGACTCGCCTTGTCCACTCACTGTGCTTGGGCACACTGAGCGTACCCATGATTAATTTCTACGTTTGGTATATATGCCATCTCTCATCGAACTCTTGGCCGGCGTAGACGAGTTTGCGCCGGGGCGTTTTCGCCTGCTGTTGCTTCGGTCTGATCCCGACTGCGTGAAAGTCGTCTGGGGACCGGGTCGCTCATCTCATTGCCGAGAGCTTCCTCTCGCACTGGGGCCGCCGCTTGGTTGGTCACGGCTTCTTCAACTTTGGTGGTTTCTTCGAAAATAGGTTCAGAAGGTTCAGAAAGTGGTTTCCCTTCTTCCGTGACCATTTTTGGAGAGGATTCTGGCAGATTCACCTCGACTTCCTTGGAATGCTCCACCAATTCCTGTAATTCTGTTCGAAGCATTCCGGGCAACTCCTCTTCAGATTGGGATTGGGCGTTGGAGGAGAGAGCAAAAAGAATGATTAAGCAAAGGGACTTCATGCATCCATTATGGCCAAACTTGGATGACTTGCAAGAGTTCTTGATTTATAAGGGCCATAGGATGAATGATTTTCAGCTTAAATCGTATGATT
>CAYHRT010000159.1:0-9294 GCA_964359085.1 uncultured Bdellovibrio sp.
GATCTGGGGCCCCGGCCTGTGCGGGGGATGAGGCGACTCAGATTGCGGCGTGCAAAGTTGAGGCTGCGATGAAAACTGCTCGGGCGGCCCTCACCATGGCCGACCAACTCAAGACCGCCTATGGAAGTGCTTTCCAAGGGGGAACTAACCTCCAATCTCTCACCAATACAAAGGTTTATACCGGTGGCGGGACATCGGGCGAAAAATCGATTGATGAAATTTCCACTTTAACCAGTAAGAATGTTGAGACCGCTTATGGAGCGGGAGCTGCAGAAGAAGCAGCAAAAATTGCCCAGGCCTGCGGAGCAGCTTCCCAGGTTGGTTCGGGTGGAGGAGGTGCTTCTGCGGGAAGTGGCGGTGGTGCGTTTAATGCCGCCAACTGCCAACGGTACGTGATGACTCAGGAAATGGCCGTCAAAGCAGAATCTGACCTCTCCGAATACGCGCTTCGTTCCCAGGTGATGCAGGAACGCATGAAGAAAAAATTAACCAACGATCCCAACGGGGAAGAACTGACCAAGTACTTAAAAGAGACAGGCATGAGTGAGAGTGAAATCCAAGGAATTAAAAATGACGCTGCCAAAAAGGATAAAGTCATCGCCAGCGTTCTTGGCAATTACGAGGCCCAGCGTTTAAAGATCATTCAGGATATGCAAGATAGGATTAAAAAGAAATCGGCCTCCGCGGCAACTTTTGATCAGGCCAGTGTCAGTGGTGCAGCAAGCCTTATACAAGCGGAATTGGCCAGTGAACCAGAGCGGTATAAGCGTGTTACCCACTACAGCAACTTGATTACGGTCTTTCTGCAAAGAGGTGGCGCAGGCAGTATTTCTTTCACCGGAAGTGCTTCCGCAGAGAAGGAATTGAGCAACTCCGGCATGGATGCAAACACCAATACTCAAATCCGTAATAATTTGGCCAATCAAGGACTCGGCGGAGGTGGAAATACCGCTCAGCAATCATTGATAAAAGGCCAGGAATTAAATAATCTCCTTCTTGATCTCAAGTAAAAGTGGCATAATTCCCTGTAAATCAAGGAGGCTAAAATGAACTACTACAGCGACAGTAAAGAATGGCAATGGCTTTTTAAGAATGCTCTTTATTGGGACAAGATACTCCCTCTCTACTACCCTACCTACCCCACCGATGATGGACATAAAGGGCCTGCTGATATCAAACAATTTTTAGAAGAACTCCTCTCCACCACAGGCGATTGGTGTGCCAATGTTATTGAACCTCGTGCCGCCCAGCTTGATGTGGAAGGGGCAGGAACCCTTGAAAATGGTAAAACTATTCCAGGACCAATTCTCTCGCAACTGTATAAAGAGGCCAGTGAGATGGGGGCCTTTGGCCTCACCCTTCCCAAAAAATATGGCGGCATGGATGTTCCTATTTCCATCGGACTCATGATGCTTGGGCAATTGGGCCGTGCCTGTATGGCCAGCTCGTCGCAAGTAGCATTTTTTGGTTGCGTGGCGGAGATGATCCATCGCTTTGGAGAAAAGGTCGATCAAGATAATTATATTCCTCGCATTCTTAGAGGCGAACTAAGCGGTTCCATGAATTTGACTGAACCTGGTAGTGGTTCAGATTTAGGCTCACTCAAGACTACCGCCACCCCCCAATCCGATGGAACCTACTTGATCAATGGAACCAAGACCTTCATTACCAACGCAGGCGGTGGAGTGGGACTGGTTCTGGCACGAATCAAGGGCGCTCCCGAAGGACTTGAGGGGGTATCCATGTTCTTGGTGGATCAGAATGCAGATAAAAATAAACTCAACTATCGTGTCACGAAGAACGAAGAGAAAATTGGTATGCATGGCTCATTTACTTGTGAAGTGGTATATGAGGATTCTGTGGGTAAACTTATTGGCGGGGCCAATAAGGGTTTTCTCACCATGCTCCACCTCATGAATGAGGCCCGTATCGCCGTGGGCATGCAGGCCTTAGGCGGCATTGAAAACTGCCTCCAATATGCCAGGGCCTATGCCGAAGAACGACATGCCTTTGGCCGGCCTATTGCCGAACTCCCACTGCTTAAGCGCAACCTGGAAGACTATGAAACCGAGCGTGACGCCATTCGGGCCATGCTGGTTGATACTCTTTCACACTTTGACATCTATCAGCGGCTCGATTTAAAAAAACGGCATACTGGTGACCTGACGAGTGCCGAAAAAGAATTGCACGATGACGCCATTCTTTGGACGCGCAAGCGCACACCCTTGGTAAAATACTATGCCTGTGAGGCGCTGGTGAATCTCTCTCAACGGGCCATTCAAGTATTAGGTGGCTATGGCCTTATGAAGGAATACAAAATCGAACGCATTCATCGCGATTCTTTTGGGCCGCTCCTCTATGAAGGCACCAGCCAGATTCAGGCGCTTATGGCGCTGAAGGATGTTGTGAAGTATGCCATCAAAGACCCCAAAACTTTCTTTAGTAATATTTTTTATAAACATCCCACCTTGGAGTTTTTGAGTGGCAGTAATGATTGGACCTACGAATTTAAATCAACTCACTACAAATTCAAAAAGAAGATGTTGGGACTACTCTTTACTACTTTAAAACCTGGCACGGGTGAAATGTTCAATCCCAAGAGCTGGATGAAGATGGATGAAGAAAAGATTGGTGGCCTGATGGTGCATGCAGAAACTCTATGTCAGGCCTTGAGTTATATGGAAACACTTCGAGTTTTAACCGAACATGCCAACATTGATAAAGCGCGCGCCGATCTCTTCTTCCGCTACAGCAGGCTGGTTACACCACGTCTGGAAGCCATTTATAGTGATTGGGAGATTCGTACTCAAAACGTCTAGCAGGATCTAGGCTTAGACTTAATCGGTACTATGAGTGAGAAAGAGTTGACGAACGGATTCATAAGTCACGCCATCGGGACATGGAATGCGTTGGGTCTGGTCACTTTCTAGCCCGAGAATAATTCCGGGAAGGACAGGACCAGTTTCAATCTGTTTGATATCTTCTCGTATGACAACAAATTGCCCGAAGGTGCTCGATTGATTGTTGGCATCTCGACGTGCCAGGTAGGATTTGACTTTAGCGCGACCATCTTCGGCATAAAATTTGAATTGACGCTTGCCATCTCCCTCATCAACCGTATCATTGGCCACCTCTCCTTTGAGCAGTGGCCCGCAGATGGGTGCTAACATTCCGGCGGTATGAGTTTCCACATTTTTGAAGTAGAAGGTACTAATTGTCGAATCATAGATTAGTATATTATTTGTTTCAAGCAAGTGTGTCGTGATCACGGTTGACGAGCTAGCGCGGTTACATGCCATATATTCCACTTCAAAAGAAAAAATTTGGTTGAGATGCTTAGAGCGATACTCAGTGGTCTTGTTTCTGAGGGCCAAGCACATAGTATAAGCAATATCCATTTCTTTGCCGGCAAGAGGCTTGCTTCTGTCGAGAATGGCGCCAATTGATGTGCCTGGGGTTGCACGTTTTTGCGGTCGTGTTTCACCACAGCTAACCAGCATCATCAATGTCATTAGGGCCAAGCAGGCCCATTTGAGATTCCTCATGTCAGTGGCCTTATCGGCATATTTTTATCAAAAAAAGAGAATAATCAGTTTTTTTAGAGTAGAGTATTTTGGTATGACTGATGAATTTCTGGGTAATTTAGGCAAGTATCGCCCCGCTCAAACGCGGGCCGGTGACTGGACTCTCTATTCAGAATTTTTTGATGAGCACTGTCATTCTTTGGAAGGAAGTGTTCAAGAGACAGAAACTGTCTATATTCAGGGGACTGAACTGAAGTCCCAAGCAGAATATGCAAGGCGCGAGCATCGGCCCTTGTTTATTTTGGAAGTAGGCTTTGGAGCAGGTGTGGGAGCTTCGCGCGCCTGGAATTTTGCCCAGACAATTCCCGAGCAAGAAGTTCAATTTTACTCTTTAGAATTAGATGCTGAGCTTGTGCGATATGTGGTGACTACCGCACCCTTCACTCAAACCTTTAGTGCCTTCAAAGAGACAAGGTCGGACAATCAGTGGTCTTTCAGCTTGCAAAATTTTCATTTGCATATTTTGATAGGAGATGCCCGTCATTCAGTACGCCAACTGAAAGAGTCACGCAAAGTAAAATTTGATGCTTTTTTTCATGATCCTTTTGGGCCACAAAAAAATCCCACTCTGTGGACGGTGGAAATTTTTCGCAATTTAATGGCCCTTACCTATCCTCATTCTGTGCTTTCGACTTATTCTGCTGCCATTGGCATCCGCAAGGCCATGATGGAGGCCCAGTGGGTGGTTGAGGATCGACCGGGTTTTGGAATCAAAAAATCCTCCACCCGAGCTAGACCCTCTGGTACAATGGACACTGCCCTTGTACAAAAGTTAGAGCGTTCTCCCATAATGGCCTTGCATGAGCATCCCGACTTACTAGATGGAAAAATAAAATAAGGTAAATAAGGTAAAACAAAAATGGCCCAAATTCTTCTGATCCATTCCAATAAAAATGTGCACGATTTGATTACGATTAATCTCACAACCTATTTGGGGGCCCACATCATTCCTAGGGCCACAGGTGAAGAGGCCATGGCGCTTATGGAAATTCTCCCGCATGTTGATATGATCGTGACTGAGGCGCAACTTACGATAGACGGAGCAATCGAAAATACCGCCGAGAAGCTCATGAGATTTATAGATGATCATCATCTCGACACAGAATTGGTGATCATGGGGAATATAGAAGGAGGGAAGGCCAGCTCTCTTAAGAACGGCTTGATCGTCAACAATCCCATAGATTGGGAGGGGGCGGTGGATGCCGCCTCAAAAATCCTTGGCATTACCTTGGATGATTTAAAAAAGAAAATAACCCCCGAGTATGTGCCAATTGCCGCTATTTTTTTTCACGCCCTCCACTCTTCTCCTTGCGATGTTTTTATTAGAATCAAGCAAGCTGAAGGCCAGTATCAATATTTAAAACGCATGCATAGTGATGATACTTTTGACCTGAAAGATATCCAACGTTATGAGTCTCAGGGTTTAAAATTTTTTTTCATCTTAAAATCTGAGCGGGATGCTTTTGCCACTTATGTTAGCAATGCTTTAGTTTTACGTTTGGAAGAAGAGATTATCGAGGCTTCGGCCGACCTAGATCCCGCTTCCCAAATTCCCGTATTGGGAGAATCTTATGATCTCGCCATACGCTCAATTATGGAGCAAGGACTCAATGTAAGTACCATTCAGCTGGCCGATACCGTAATCCAAGGCATGATTTCCACTACCGAGCGTTCTAAAGTTTTAGGCCCACTTTTTCGTCAGATTATTGGTCTCCCTACCGGCCATCTTTTTAAAAAAGGCCAAATCACTCTCATGGTGGCCTTAGAAATCCTAAAATTGAAAAATCCCATCTTAGGCCTCCCTTCAAAAGAAGATGCCACAGCTAAGATGGCCTATGCCGCCTTCTTTGCCGATTTGAAGATTGCCCAACATGAGGATGTGGAAGAGATTGAGCAAATAGTACTTCTCGATTATCCAGACTTGAATCATATAACTTCAATGAATGAGAACCTGAAAGGAATGATTCTTAATCACGCCTTAGATGGTGCTCTGTTCATTCGCCGAAATCCCGATGCCCCTCTTGATGTCGACATTATTGTGAAGCAACACCATGGCGCGATTAATGGTAGCGGTTTTAAAACGGAATACGTTCAGTTGGCTTCACTCTCTCGCCTCTTCATCTTGTGTGAGGCCTTTGCCCGCCAGTTTATTTATTACTCTGAAAAAGGTAGGACAGACCGGCCTATTATTCTTGATATGCAAGATCGTTTTCAAGGCCACCCCACTATGGAAATTCTGGTTAAGGCCTTGCAAGAGGCCTTAAAACAGCGAGAGACCCGTGGCTAGTTTAAAATCAAAGCTCTACAAGAAAGGTCCGCTCTGTCCGCTTTTCAATATTGATTATCCTATTATCCAAGGTGGAATGGTGTGGGTATCGGGCGGAAATCTGGCGGCGGCCGTTTCCAATGCTGGAGGCCTAGGCATCATTGGCGCAGGTTCGATGAAGCCAGACCTCTTGGCGCATCATATCGACAAGGCACTCTCTTTGACTACCCATCCTCTCGCCGTGAATATTCCCCTGCTCTATTCTCAAGTTGAAGAACAAATAAAAGTCGCCCTGGATAAAGGCATCAAGATTTTTTTTACCTCGGCCGGTTCACCTAAAAAATTTACGCCATTGTTAAAAGCTCAAGGCAGTATCGTCGTCCATGTGACTTCGACGCCAGAGCTTGCGGCCAAAAGCGAAGCTGCTGGAGTCGATGCGGTTGTGGCAGAAGGATTTGAGGCCGGTGGCCATAATGGTCGAGCGGAATTGGCCACTCTACCGCTCATTCCTCAGGTCGTAGATACGGTCAAGATTCCGGTCATCGCCGCTGGTGGTATTGGCGACGGGCGCGGAATTGCTGCTGCTTTTGCCTTGGTAGCATCAGGAGTACAAATGGGAACGCGCTTCTTGGCCACCCAAGAGTCGAGCGCGCACAGCAAATTTAAAGAGGCGGTGATTCATTCTCGCCCTGAGGACACCCGCCTCTTATTAAAAAAGTTAGTGCCGGTACGCCTACTTAAAAATCCTTTTTTTGAAAAGGCCCTCCAACTTGAGGAACAGGGGGCCGATGTTGAATCTCTGCAAAAGCTTCTCGGCAAAGGGCGCGCTAAGCTTGGTATGCTCGAAGGCGATTTAGAAGAAGGAGAGTTAGAGATTGGCCAAATTTCAGGGCTCATACGCGATCTACCCAATGTGAAAGATCTCATGCAACGCCTCTTGCGAGAATATGATCAGGTTACCAGCTCTTTTGGCTAAAATAGAGTGGAACAGGCAAACGATAAATTTCCACCAGCATTAGGATGATGAAACCTGTCAGGACCGCCATCAAAGAGAGGCACCACCTTTGGCGTTCTTGCCAAGAAAATCTCCCCATTCCGGAGAGTAGACCGATTAAGAGCCCACTTAGGTGAGCACCGTTGGCCATGAGTTGGATCGGGCCGGGTAGGAAAGTGGCAAAAAACCAAATAATGAGCCAAATAATACCTTGCTTGGGAATGTTCACAAGAGATGGTCTTTTCATGATCTGACGGCCCAGAAAGTGGCCGAAAAAAGCATAAACAACTCCCGACATACCACCAAAAAGAGGCCCAGTTAAACAATATTGGAGAGTATTGGTTACCAGCGCTGAAAGAAGAGTCAACCAGAAGACAAATTTAGACCCTTGCGAAAATTCAAGTGCGGCACCAAAATCTTTGAGGGCCAAAGAATTAAAAAGAATATGCATCAAGCCGAAATGCAAGAACATGGGGGTAAAGAGGCGCCATAAATCCATTGACTTAATCGACTCGAAGAGAATGGTCTCAGTCGGTTTGCCATAGAGAAATAATTTTTCAAAAAACATCGGGCCCATATAAAATTGGAAGTAGATCTGCAGACAAAATGTGACAATTGAAGTGTAGAGCAAAATCTTTGTCACTGGCCCCATATTATTTCGAGGGGACGACGAGCGCCCCATTTCGAAATCATACTTGGGGATCAAACCTAAAGACCGAGCGAACAACACTCTGGCATAAGGTGCCTTTTCCAGCGGTGAAACTTCTATCCAGAAGAGATCTTCAATATCCGGATCAGGTGCGATTCGACAAGAGAGTCCTTCTGCCTCAAGTTTTGCCATGATTTCTTTGGCCAAGTGTAAATCGCGCAGGCTTCCAATTTTTGAGTACATTTACTAATTCTTCCCCTGATCCTAATAACGAAGAGGTATAAGCTTAATAAAGTCCTTATAAATTTTCTCAGTATCTAAAATCTCACCCATAATTTTGCTTCCTGTCACTTGATAATAATGCTGTCCTATTTGATGAAGCATTTGGTAGTCCTGGGCCTGAATTGGAACCTGAATAATATAATCTGCATTGATATTTTTCAGGCAGGAGCGCTTGAGATAGACACACCCTCCAGACATCCCCGCTCCAATATTGCCTTTGGTTTCGCCTAGGATCCACACCAAACCTCCTGACATATATTCGCAAGCATGAAAACCTACTGCTTCGACAATGCTCATGGCCCCACTATTTCTAACGGCAAAACGATCACCGGCGCTTCCATGAACAAAAAGGGTTCCTCC
Source organism: uncultured Bdellovibrio sp. (assembly GCA_964359085.1). Classification (GTDB taxonomy): domain Bacteria; phylum Bdellovibrionota; class Bacteriovoracia; order Bacteriovoracales; family Bacteriovoracaceae; genus GWA2-49-15. The sequence continues at coordinate 8,136 of CAYHRT010000159.1, forward strand.
CGTAGCTCCGTAAAGAGCACAATTACCAATAATAGTATTTTTTTCCGGCGCATAAGCAACATTCTTATTGTCAGGTGTGATGATGACAAATCCCCCCGCCATGCCTTTCGCTACGGAATCATTGGCCTCACCTTCAAGTCTGATCTCCATGCCACTTACGTTGAAAACTGCAAAACCCTGTCCGGCCGAACCGCTAAAATGCAAGGAGACTTTTTCTGGCAGCTTACATGATATTTTTTTTGCGCGCTCCATTGCATAGAGACCGGCCAAAGTCGCCGGAATAGCGCGATCTGAATTCTGAATCGTAAAACGCGATATTGTGCCTAGACCTTGGATAATTTTTTGATTGAGACTTACATGATTCTCTCTTCTGAAATTAGCTTTAGGAGTGGTATTTTCATAGCGTTGAAGAAAGTAATTCAAGTCAATTGTTCTTGCCTCAATCATTTCTTGATGCTTTGAATTCGCTTGCAGCAAATGGTTCTTGCCCATGATGTGATCTAACGAAGGATGACCCATGCTGATCAGAATCTCTCTAACTTCCTGGGCCAGGCAATGGAGGAGTTTAACAATTTTAGCAACTTCGCCTTGGTAGTTCGCTTTAAATTTGGCCGAATGAGTTGCGATGCCCGTTGGGCAGGTATTTTTTTCGCAAACTCGGGCCATGATACAACCTTCGGCCAGCAAAAGAAGTTTGCCAAAATCAAATTGTTGAGCGCCCAGTAATGCCGCCACCACCACATCCTTTCCAGTCGCCAGGCCTCCATCTGCTCTCAGAATAATGCTTTCACGCAAACCATTATCGACAAGCGCACGATGAACTTCAATCAGGCCCACTTCCAGTGGCAGACCGGCATGTTTCATGGATAAAAGAGAGGCCGCGCCAGTTCCCCCATCCCCTCCCGAAATCTGAATAATGTCGGCCCCGGCCTTGGCCACCCCAATGCTAATCGCACTGATATTATCTCCCGACACAAGTTTGACGGAAACTTTAAGCACAGGATTAAGCTGCTTAATCTCATAGATCAGTTCTTGTAAATCTTCGATACTGTAAATGTCATGTTGAGGCGCTGGTGAAATAAGATCAACCCCCACCGTGGTAAAACGGGCCTTGGCGATCTCCTCTGTCAATGTGGCGCAGCCAGACGCTGTAACCTTA
>CAYHRT010000160.1:0-9217 GCA_964359085.1 uncultured Bdellovibrio sp.
GGTATGAGCAAACCATTTTTTAATATATAAATAGTGTTAAGGGACACTGCTTTTTTCAAAAATTCTCCTTTTACCGAATAGTTAAATATGCGGTCCCGCATGACAGACGTCAAGACTTAAGCCTTAGAATCCTGTCATAATTTCAAGGGAAACACCTTGCGTTAGAATAGACACATAGTAGAATGAACCCTATGTTTTTATACCCCATACATATGGCCTTTTTGCTGATCCTCTTGAACAGTGTCGTTTACAGCACCGAGATCAAACAGCAAAAACAGTCTCCTATGACGGCTGCCCCAAGTTTCGAGCATGAATATGAATCTTTTTTTCCGGTCATTATGTCCGCCCTCGAGGCCAAGCGCGGGAAAAAAGATTTGCAGGACAATCGGCTCAATCGATTTTTATCCAAACGCGATAAACGTGGATACTTCAACACTCCCTACCTCCCTTATTCTCGCGAACTCACACCTGAGGAGAGAGAAGATGGCAAACGCAGAATGGGACGCTTTTTAAACAAATGGATGTTGACCGCCATCAACGAAAAATATGGAATCTTTCAAAGAACCTGGCACAAAGATGGAAATCATTTTGTTACCTCGAATACTGATTCTTTCACTGATTCCCTCGAAAATGATGACGGCCCATTGGCCAGTAAGCTGAAAACTGAAATTTCGTACCGACTGCGCACCGATCGCACTGAAGTTGAGTTTAAAAACGATCTCTTCGGTGTCATAGGCAAGGCCTTTTATGAAGGTCGACAGGAAGTCACCGTAAAAAAATATTTTGATGGCCTGGGCCTAGAGACTTTCTATTATTTACGTCCTGGCCAAGACACCGGGGAACAATTTGCTATTGAAAAATCTCTACCTTACTATTTGAAGGCTAAAACTAGTTATGGTAAAGAAAGGCCTGCCCAAGAAGAGTCTCCTATCTCTTCTGCTAAGGTTGAATTACTTTTTAATGGCAATTTTTAAATCTCCCGGTTTCCCCTCTTATGGAATATGTAATTGAAAGTCAGAATTTATCAAAAACTTTTCGCGGTTACGAAAAGAATCCTGGTTTTTGGAGTTCTATCCGCTCACTATGGCACCGTACGTACAAAGAAAATTGCGCTGTTGATAATTTTAATTTGCAAGTCAAGCCGGGAGAGATGATCGCACTCTTGGGCCCCAATGGTGCCGGGAAAACCACTATCATGAAAATGTGGACGGGAATTATTGTCCCCTCGGGGGGGAAAGTTCAAGTTATCGGCCACGATCCCTGGAAACGTGATAAACAATTCCGAAAAAAAATTGCCCTCGTCATGGGACAAAAATCTCAGCTCTGGTGGGATATCCCGGCCTTGGACTCGTTCCTTCTTCTCCAAAAGTATTATGAGATTCCAGATCAAGATTTCAAGCAGCGTCTAGATATGCTGTCAGTCCTTCTCCAAGTGCAAGACAAACTAAAAATTCATGTCAGAAAACTTTCTTTGGGTGAGCGAATGAAGCTGGAGCTTTTGGCTTCATTCCTGCATTCACCGGAAATTATTTTTTTAGACGAACCCACCATTGGTTTGGATGTGGTGGCCCAAGAAAATATCCGGAACTTTCTCTTGGCCTATCACAAGCAGCATCACTGTACCATTGTCGTCACTAGCCACTATATGGCCGACGTCGAGGCCCTCTGCAAACGTCTGATTTTGATCATTGGAGGCACCAAACACTTTGATGGGCCGATTGAACAATTTACTCAAATTTTGGGGAAAAACAAAATTGTCACTTTCAATTTTAGTCAACCTGTCTTCAATCAAAATTCGAGCTTGGATCTCTGGCCAGATTTCGAACCAAGCTGGAATGAAATGCACACTCAAGTTGCATTACGCGTTCCCATTGAGCAATTAAAAGAGGTCACCGTTCAAATCCTAAATCAGTTTCCCGTTAGTGAATTCTCAACAGAAAAACTACCCATTGAACGTGTCATGAAGAAAATTCTGGAAAACCCTTCACTTGCATCTCCCAAGGGACAGTTTGGATGAAGAGCTTGGGTAAATGGTCTCAAACAATTCGGATCTGGTGGGGACAATATACCGCCTATCGAATCAATTTTTTTCTTCAAGTCATCGGCCCCATTTTGGTATTTTTTTTCATCAAGTATTCATTATGGACAGAAATTTATAAGGGCATGTCCACCTCCTCCGAAGGCCCGATCACTATTGGGGGTTTTACCCTAGAAAACATGTTACAATACCATGGATGGATTCTTGTTTTATCCATGCTCACTCAGGGAAATGCCAACTTTGATTTAAGTGCTGATATCCGATTGGGAAAAATATCCACTTTTCTCATCTATCCTTTTAATTTTTGGGAATATCACACAGCAGGTTTTCTGGCCTTCCAAACTTTGCAGTGGCCTGTGGCCTTTTTTACTGGGAGTATCCTGGTTATTTCCAACATCATCCACGGTCCCTCCGTGGTGACTCTCATGGGGGTCTTGCTGTTAGCAATGTTCATCAGTGTCCTCCAGTTCTCTCTGCAATTTTTATCAGGACTTGTGGCCTTCTGGTTGGAAGAAACTTGGGTCTTACGAGTCCTTTTAACTATTATCACAACCTTCTTATCTGGAGCCGTGATTCCTCTCGATCTCTTTCCTAAAACGTTCAGTGCAATTCTGGCTTATTCTCCGTTTCCTTACATGGTTTATTATCCCGTCAAGGTTGCCATGGGTCTGGCACCTCTTCATCTCCACGTTTTTGTCATCCTGACTGCTTGGGCATTGGCCTTTGCGGGACTCAATGTCCTGGTCTGGCGCCGTGGACTACGCCTCTACACTGGTGCGGGAATGTGAGCATGATCGAGCAAATTAAAATATATTCAGGAATTTACAAAAAATTTTTAGACTGCGCCTTTTCACGTGCAACCACTTTTAGAACCAGCTTTTTTCTCATCGTCATCATGGATCTTTTCTTTTATGCCAGCGTCCTGGGTTCAGTGGATTTTATTTTTCAGCATGTTCCGAATATTGGGGGATGGAACCGCAATCAATTCCTCTTCTTCTTAAGTTTTATGCTGGCCGTGGATAATTTGCATATGAGCTTTTTGTCCGAAAATTTCTGGATCTTTGCTCTTGATTTACGTAGCGGTGTCCTCGATTACGTTTTCATTAGACCCGTTTCCAGTATTTTTCTTATTTTCTTTCGCAGTGTCCGAGTTTCTACCATGCTTAATTCACCGCTGGTGGTTTACTTCCTTATTCACTTTGGACTCGCGGTAGGCCTTCAGACTATAGATTTTTTGCTGCTTCCCTTATTACTCATTATCTCCCTGCTCATCATGGCAGAAATTGAAATCATTATTTCAACACTTATGTTTTGGCTTATTGAGGGAAACGGTATTAATTTTTTGCGCATGCAACTCCAAAATGTTGCTCTTTGGCCAGATTTCGTCTACGGCACATGGGCCAAAAGAATTTTTACCTTGCTTTGCCCCGTCTTACTGATTGGCACCCCGAGTGTGCGTTTCCTTTTTGACAAATCTGACTATTTTCCGCTGTTACTTCAATTGCTGGCCATGATCCTTCTCTATTTTATCATGACAAAATTCTGGTTCTATGGACTTAGAAAATATGAATCGGCTTCGTCCTAAAACTGTTTGCAATTTTTACATTGTATCTTTGGGCCTTTTCGAACCTTTTTCCCAAAAATTTTGATTTTAATTTAAAATGGAGGAAGATTGTAAATACAGCGAGGTGCTTTATGAAATTAACTCTTATTTTGTTGTCCTTCATGCTTTTGACTCTTTCTACTACCGGATGGGCGGCCAGTGGCTCCAAAGGTAATACCTCTTTTGGTGTCATGGGTGGTTTTGTCAACAGTGAACAAACTCATCTCAACACTCTTCGTGTACGTGCCAATCAACGTGCTGGTGGTATTTCGGCCAGCGATCTTGATAAGGCCTATGAATTTGGCCCCTTCATTCAATGGAGGGCCGGCATGCTCGGCTTCCAGCTCCGCCCAAGTTATTTTATGCAAGAAGAAGGCAGTGGTGCCTACGAGTACAGTACGACAGGTTATACTGTAGAGGCCCACTTTAAGCTCTACCCCCTGGAAAACCAGAACGTGAAGCTCTTCTTTGAAACTGGGGTGGCCTATGGAAGTCAAAAAACTTCCATCAAGGAAGACACCTTTACTGCAAAGGCAGAAGGTTCCAACCTGGGTTATTTGATCGGTCTCGGCGTAGAAATTCTCCACGGCTCCCATGCCGTCATTCTGGAAGGGGGCTGGCGCTATCTACCGATCGAGCGAAATATTGTTACTTCTTCCAGTGGCACGCCGGCCGCGGATAGTGTCACTCAATATACCACCGGCGGTGAATTGGAGTACGACAATCGCGACTTGAGTACCAATATGTCCGGTACCAAAATGATGGTGGGATACGGTTATAATTTTTAGCCGACACTCGGTACTTCCTGTACATAGGTCGGCGATCGCTCCTGCTAACGCCGACACTCGGTACATCCTGTACATAGGTGTCAAAGGGGCCCCGGTGTAATATTTTTCATTTCCCTTCCCGGTCTCCCTTTGCCACCGCTCAATATTTAAGTGATTGCAAAAACAAGAGTTGATCAGTCGACCATTGTAATATTTTCTTGCAGGAAATTTTTTCCATTTGTTTTTCCTTCCTTTTTCCAAAATTTTTCGCCAAACTCTTTAATAGAGTTCGGTGGAATAGGAAAATTTTGCCGACATAAGGAACTGTCCCACATCATTCCAAGGAGGGAATAATGGCGTTACAGCAGGAGACCAGTCCGCTCACAGGTATACTCGAAGAAGATAAAGTGTACATTGATTTTGGGGAGCATGAGGGTAAGTCGGTTCTCGAAGTGGCCGATACATGCCCAGAGTTCTACTCTTTTTTGATTGAAAGAAAGGAGTCGGGCTTCTGCACCATCCGACGCACTAAGGACAAATCCTTTCGCCTCTATGTTTCTCGTATCCTGAACTAGCAGGCCGTTGAAAAAGACAATTTATTTGTGGTGGGGACAGAGGTAAAGGGCATTCTGGAGTGAAACCTCGTCCAAGGCCTTAAGTTTGAGCAGACACTCGGCCGGAGCAATGTCGAAGGCCCTGGCGCAAACTTTAAGTTCCAACATCTCAGGCAAATTGATGGCGCCATTGTCCTTGAGATGTTTATAGCAATTGATGGGCTCTAAGCTGGTGGCACCGCTACACAATAAGGCATGGCCATCATCACCGATGGAAACGGCAGTTTTGGCGGTTTTAAAACATTCTATCGGCATGGAATTTACCGCCTGGGAACAAGCAATAATCGCCAAAATATCTTCCACGGAAAACTCTTTTTTCATCCGAATAAAACAATCGGCGGGAGCAGAATTTTTGGCCTTACTACACAGTTCTTTGGCCAATTCCTTTTGCTCTGGATAGGCCTGCACAAATTTAGAATAACAATTGGCGCGGGAAACAGGGTCCACTAAAGTTGAGGTCTGTGATGAGGTGCCAGCTTCGGTCGGGCCTGAGGTTCCAAATTGCGCACCTCCCTCTTGGTTGACATAAAATTGCTTTGGCAGGACTCTCACTTCAGCATCCTCATTTTGATCCACTAATTGCACCTTGAGTTCAGGCAAAAAACTACGGGTGATTTTATCATCAGGAGTTTCAAGTCCGATTGTGGCCAGCACCAAACCGCCGCTTGGAAGCTTCAGACTCTCAAGAGAAATATGCTTTCCCTTGTAATCAAACGCTGCCACCCGACAGCCAGGCATGTCGCTGGGGCATTTGAAATCTTTTTTTACTGTCTGCATTTCTTTTTCTGTCGAGGTCAAAGGAGCAAGTGGTGAACGACGGTTTTCAAAGTAATAAAAATTGCTCTGATTGGCCCGGGTTGGTACCTCCGAGGCGGGATTCTCCTCGTAGGCCCTCATATCAGAGAGATGCCGTTTTAAAATCCACTTGATCTCTTCCACTTCCCCTCTTCTTTCAAATCGCGTTTGGGTCTTCTGTAATTTAATCATGGCATTATTTAAAAAAAGGAAAATTCCAACACCAATTGATGAGGCGATCATCACTTCAACCAGTGTCATGCCCGCCTCAAAAAAGTTACGCCTAAAATGCATAAGAAGATCCTTCCCCGCGAGGGTCTGAGACGGCATTAATTTTATTAACATCTAATTCTACGGCCTGCACCCGGCAACCAATTTCCTTAGTCTCAATAACATGCCCCATGCCAGCGAGGGTCTGGTGCTGACGAGTAGGCAGACCACGTGCCTCGACAAAGAGTTTATCCGGCATCCATTGCTGGTGATAGCGCAATAAGGCCATCGAATCATATAAATCCAAACCATAGATAAAGCGATTGATCACCGTCTGGGCGACACAAGTCAGAATACGTGTCCCAGAAGGCGTACCTAAGGCCATGACCGGCAGAGCGCCTTTAAAGACCAGAGTTGGTGACATGGAACTGAGGGGTCTCTTCTGAGCGGCGGGAAGATTGTTCTCACCGCCAATGGCGCCAAAAAGATTCGAGGCCCCAACTTTCGTGGCAAAATCGTCCATTTCATTATTTAAAACTACCCCTGTACCGGGAACAACAATGGCGCTACCAAAATGGCCATTGATGGTCTGGGTTGAAACAACCGCCTCACCATCTTTAGTTAAAATAGAAAAGTGCGTCGTTTGATCAGATTCTGTTGCACCTTGGAAATGAAATGCATCTGGCCATTTTTCAAATTCGTCGCCTTTTCGGGCATTATCGAAATTGATACGTCCTTGTAAATCCTTCAAATAATTTTTGCTAATCAAGGTCTTGATTGGCACTTTGACGAAATCGGGATCACCAAGATATCTGGCCCGATCATAAAAGGCCATTTGCATGGCACTGGCAACCACATGAATATTCTGTTCATCCATTGGGCCCTTTTCTGGTTTCAGCAGTCCATGCGATATGCCTAAAATTTGCGCAATATGAGTTCCTCCGGAAGAAGGTGGTGCCATGGAATAAAGAGTATAATCACCAAATTGGGCCAACACCGGCACCCGCTCTTTCACAAGATAGCCTTGTAAATCATCCAACGTAATCGGCCATCCGAGTTTTTTTGAATATTCCGCAATTTTTCTGGCCACGCTGCCGGAATAAAATCCCGATTCTCCCTTTAGGGCAATGGAGCGCAAGGTCTTGGCCAAATCTTTCTGTTTTAAAATCTGACCGACTTTAGGTCCTTGCCCTCCTGGAAGAAAGATTTCTTTTGAGGCAGGAAACATAAGCAAGCGTGAAGTCTCTTCCTCGATAGCTTCCGCCAACTCAGGGTAGACAGTAATGCCTTCCTCGGCCATGGCGATGGCCGGTGCGATTACAACGGAGAGGGGAAGCGTGCCAAAACGGCGATGAAATTTGACGATGCCAGAAACTAGGCCCGGCACTCCAACAGAATGTATCCCGGTTAAAGATTTATCTGGAATCACTTCACCCTTAGCATCGAGGTACATCTTTGCATGAGACTTGGCGGGAGCCATCTCACGAAAATCAAAGGCCACGGGGCCATTCTTCAACGAGGGATGATAGTAGAGCAGAAATCCTCCTCCTCCCAGTCCTGTCGATTGAGGACGTTCCACCGATATTGCAAAAGAAGCTGCTGCCGCAGCATCGGCAGCATTGCCACCTAAGTCAAACATTTTTCGAGCGGCTTCCGTCGCACCAGAACCTTGGGTCGCCACACCATACTTCTGTCCACTTCGCTCAACTTTAGCGCGCAGAGAAGCTCCATCTTTTTCATTAAAATACCATGGCCCGGCCTTCGTCGTTTTCGTAGAGATTTTCGTAAAGACTGGTGGAATTGGAGAACAACTATAGATGCCAAAGCCAAGCACAAAACAAAAAATCATTTTTTTTTGAAATTTCAAACATCTCTCCAAAGTGTACGTGATCTCTTTCGTGAGCTAAGCAGTATACATATAATGCTTAGCTCACGAAAGAGATCACGCACTAAAACATATTGCCGGACAAGACAGCGTGAAGCACAATAGAAGCAAGAATGGTCAGAACAGTTGGGGAAGGAATTATGAATTTATGGGTTTATATCGAAGAAGGTGGGTCCATCATGTATGTACTCCTCTTGTTAAATATTGTTGGTCTCGCTTTGATGGCCTTTAAGATCTATAGTCTCTATATCTGTGAAAAATCCACAGGTGTCACAGCACAAGGGATTGCCGATCGCATTAATCAGAGCAAAGAACGTGATTCAGAGAGTAAAATGCAATTGGCACGACAAGATCTGAATAGCTATATGGCCCAGGCTGAAAAAGGGCTTAATGCTATCCGCTTAATTGCCGCCATAGCTCCGCTCCTCGGCCTTCTTGGCACTGTTGTTGGTGTGTATATGGCCTTTAAGGTCATCGCTGTTGCCGGTATGTCAGACCCTAGTAAATTTGCTCAAGGACTTTCGTTAGCGCTGATTACCACTGTGGGAGGACTGATTGTCGCTATCCCCCACTATGTGGGACACACTTATTTAATTGGAGTTCTTGATCGCTTGGAAATTACGCTGGAGCGTGAACTTGCCAATCGGCTTCTTTAATTTTGCGAGATGATAATGAAGAAACGTAGTCGCGAAACCTTTATTCCTGACTTGACCCCCATGATCGATCTTATCTTTTTGCTGCTTATCTTCTTTTTGGTCAGCACTGTTTTTAAAAAAGAAGAATGGGCCCTTCTGCTTAATTTGCCTAAAGCTGAAACAGGTGCTGCTAAAGATGCCAAACAAAAACAGCTACTGGTTGAACTCTCCGAAGCGGACCTGGCCTTAAATGGTAAGCGCCTGGATTTTGCTCAAATGGAAACGGAACTGCACTTAGTGACCGACAAGACATTACCCGTGGAAGTTAGAATAGATAAAAATGTCCGCTATGAACGTATTATCAAAGTTTTTGATTTACTCAAGAATCAAGAACTCTTTAACTTAAATTTGGTAACGACGAAGTAGACCCCGCACGCACACCGACCTCACGATATATCCCCATGAGATGTTGTGTGGTCTTGGCTTGATGAAATCGCTGAACATAATCACGCCCCGCCTGAATCATCTCCTGCCTTAGTTCGGGAGTAGTTAAAATACGATGCATACGCTCGGCCAAATCATCCGTCTTCTTTGGATTGACATACAAAGTTTTCGGCCCACCGGCTTCAGGAAAACAAGATCCTTCAGAGGGCACGACGGGACAACCGGA
>CAYHRT010000161.1:0-9167 GCA_964359085.1 uncultured Bdellovibrio sp.
AGAATTAAAAGATAGTATTAAAAAAAAGGCCAAAAACGACTTTTTACTAAACATATTTCTCCCATTGCAAGGTTAACGAAAAGGACCTGGCACCTTCAAAGGCCAATCCTCGCCTTCCTCAAGTTCTCGAATTTCAATAATGGACACAAATAACTGCAATTTTTTTCCCGCCAAAGGATGATTGGCATCTAAAACAACACCATCCGCAGTCTTCTCCACGACGGTGGCTACAACGTTGCCCTTCGGCATTTCCAATTCAAACACGGCTCCTATTTTTAGATCATCGAAATTCTCAATCTCTTCTTGGGGAAAAAATTTTTTGAGATTTTCTTTGTATCCACCAAAGAAACCCTCCTCCGTAATATTTACGTAAAATTTATCACCTTCTTCTTTTCCACCAAAATAATCTTCTAATGCTGGAAGAATCTGTTTTTCACCATACACAAACGAAAAAGCTCCTGAATGTCCTGTACTATCAAGGAGAATTCCATTTGTGTCATGGAGTTCGAAGTGACATCGTACAACTTGGCCTTTCTTCATTGGCCCTGCCTCTATCTCTTTCTTCTGATTGATTGGATCATCACAGTTGTAACGGGAACATTTTCATGCATTCCAACCGTATGAGTAGGCACTGCCTTAATTTTATCAACCACCTCTAATCCCTGGACAACCTTTCCAAAGACACAATAGCCAAACTCTTGAGGGGAAGTCCCCGAATGGTTCAAAAAAGGATTGTCGATGACATTAATAAAAAACTGTGAGGTGGCAGAATCTACATCCATGGTGCGGGCCATGGCAACTGTACCGCGTGTATTAAGGATTCCGTTAGCGGCTTCATTCTTGATCGCTGGTCGATTGGCCTTTTCCTTCATCTCCGAAGTCATGCCTCCCCCCTGAATCATAAAATTGCTCATAACACGATGAAAAATAGTGCCATCATAAAAATTATCATCAACATATTGCAAGAAATTGGACACGGTCAGAGGTGCCAATCCACTGTAAAGTTCCATCTCAAACGCACCTAAGCTCGTGTTGACAACAACTATGGGATTGGGGGTGGTGGCAGGCGAAGCAGCGGTGGTTTCAAGACTACCGCTCACGGCCCCCTCTTTTGGGTTAGAGCTAGATGAATCGTTATGACAACTGCTCAAAAAAAGAACATACAACGTACTCAAAATCCAAGGTCTAAGCAGGGTTAGCATAGATATTTGCCTCCTAAATTCTTTTATTCGTGTGGTCTGTCTTGGTTCCCACCTAATGCCTCGGTAAATTTAGCATATTCAACTTGATTATACCAGGCCTCTCCAATGATGGCCGTCTGGAGCGCCGATATAGCATCGTGGCCCCAAAAAAGCTCTGCTACAGTCGCCCCGTCTTTCGACGCCAGAACGAAACTGGGGACTCCAAAAACTCCATATTCGTAAGCCTCCTTAATAAAGCCCTTCATCATGATAGATGTTTCTCGCGCCTGGGCCCGTTGTTGTGCTTCCTGGGCCGAAAGAGGTGGAAGAACAGAGTTCAGAATTTTTGATAATAATTCTTCCGTGGGAAGAAAACCCTGCCCCCAAATAGCAGAAAATACTTCATGACCAAAGTCCATCTGTCTGGAATGCTCTGTTAGTGAAGCTAAAATGCGTAAAGCGGGATAACTATCAAAAGGAATTTTGGGAGGACAAGCCAAAGAGATGTTCAGTGCTTTGGCCCTATTTAAAACAACTTTGAAAAGAAAATCACGCTTGGGAGGAATCTCGCCCGGCCCTTTATCAACAAATTTTTTAATGATAATTGCCATAGGAACTGGACGCAAATGGACTTGCACGCCCGAGAGTTGCAGCTTCTCATGCTCCTGATAAAGCCACTGCCATGCCAAAAAGCTATAAGGAGATAAAAAATCAAAGAAAAAATGAAGCGTCTTCATAAAATACACAACATATTTGGCACCCAATATATTCGGAGCATTTTAATCAGTTTTTTCATTGCATGACAATGTCAAACGTCCCGCCTTACGCCGATTAATGACGATTTCTTGTCTTGAATTCGGAGCACTTTCATCTAGAATATGGCCATGGAATTTATCCCCCTCCAAATTGCCACGATTATACCCGATAAAAAAATTACCTTTGATTTATACATTCATTTTAAAGGCCAGTACCTGGCTTATGCTGAGGCCGGAGCGTCCCTTCCCCCGGCAAAACTGGCAAAACTGTCCTTACAGCAAGTTGCGCGCTTTTATCTGCTAAGGGAGCATGAGGCCAATTACCAGAGCTTTCTTGAGGATATCCTGAACGAGGCGCTCCAAAGTACCACTACTGCAGTCGAAACCAAGGTGCAGTTAACCGAAGGGGCGGCGGCCACGGGAATAGAGGCCATGCAAAGTGAAAATGCCACGCCTGCCGCCTATAAAATTACCCAAAAGGCAGCAAAAAGTTTACGAGAAGTCATCGAACAAAACCCTAATGCCTTAAAAAAAATATACGGTAAGCATAGCGATGCAATGACTGATGTCATTCGTCATAGTCTCAATGTTTGTGCCTTAACGACTAAATTAGGTCGTAAAATGGGGCTGGAAAATTCGCTATTGGATGACCTTGGAACTGCGGCGCTTCTCCACGATATGGGATTAACAAAATTACCGCAACAAGATAAAGGGCTTTTTTTAAAATCGAAAAAACTTTTTACCCTTGATGATCACAGAATTTATAAGATCCATGTCACAGATGTGGCCCCCATGCTGACAAACAGACCCTACGTCACGGTGGACATTATTGAATTGATTCGCCATCACGATGAAAATCAGGCCGGTACAGGCCCTCTAAGAGCGAAGAAACTCACCCCGAGCGAATGTATCCTCTCCCTTTGCAATAACTATGATAAACGCATTCTGACTCAAAGGATTCCCGCTCGCAAGGCCATCAAAGAATTACAAATCGAAGAAATGGGTAATTATGATTTGAAATTATTGCAAGCATTCACCTCGGTACTCCAAGAAGAAGGACTGCTGGAATGATTCAAAAAATCACACGAAAAGAATCAAGACGTAAAGAAGCTTCGTCTATGCATGTTTCTAATTCCACGAGTTGTTTTTTCATCCATTCAATATCGCCATCAATCTTCTGATTAATTTTCGAGAGTGAAAATCGCCTTTCGATTTCGGCATTGATTACACCACTCGCCTTTTCTTTTGCCTCACGCCTTGCCGTCAGCGAAGCAAGCAAGGCATGGGAATGGGCCTTACCTGTCCAATAAAATAATTTTTCCTTACCTATTTTAGGAGCAATCTTTTTCTGCTCATTATTGCTTTCGCTAATTTTCTGATCAATGATCTCCTTTGGCCATTTGACAGATAAATCATCTCCCTCTGTATTAATAAGAATCCGAATAGGTGTTGGTGGCAGAAAACGTTCGACCTCAAGACCCTTCGGCGCGATGGCCTCTAGGACAAAGATCCCCTCAAAGTACACCTTGGCCATATTGCCCTGAGGACGCGAAGCCAAGGCCACACTCCCAAAATTGTGACCGAGCAATACCTCGATGATCCCCGTCACCATGGGATGATCCCAAGTCAGAAATTCGTAATCCTCTCTTTCCAGGGCCCTATCACGAGAGTAAGTCACGGTGACTCCATCGGGAGTGAGACAGGGGAAATGGGGAATAAACATATTATCGCCAGGCCTTATATAGAAAGAATTTTGGTTGAGATCTTCAATATCTACTCCCAAGTGATCAAAAACTTTTTCCATGAAAACTTTTAACTCATCTCCACCTTCTTGTTGCTGAACCTGACTCACGAGTTGAGCGGCGGCATGATGCTCAAAGCTATTTTGTTCTACCAAATAATCCCGACCAATATCTAGGTTCTCTTCAACCTCGCGCCTTACTTCTAAAGTCTGCTCAATCAAGCGAAGCAGTTCTGGAGAATTTTCAACGGTATATTTTTTAGGATGCTCGAAGCCTTTCATGAGATCTTCTTTCACGAGTTCAAAAACCTGACGACCAGCACGCGCATAATGCGTAAAGGCATCAAGTCCGCGATCATACCAGCGGAAAAAAATTTCTTCCCAAGTATTTGCGACGTAAGGAACATGAATATGAATATCTTTCTTTTGTCCAATGCGATCAAGTCGCCCGATCCTCTGTTCAAGAAGGTCGGGATTTCGAGGCAAATCAAAGAGAATCAAATGCTGACAAAAGGCAAAATTACGTCCTTCGCTCCCAATTTCTGTACACAATAAAATGCGAGCACCATCTGGTTCAGCGAAATAAGCAGCCTGGCGATCTCGGGCCAACAATGATAAATCAGAATGGAACATGCCCCAATTAATACCAGTGGTAGAGTCGCGCAGTTTTTTATCTAGCGCCAGCACTCTCTCCTTGGAATGGCAGATCAGCAATATTTTCTCAGTTTGATTTTGTTGTAAAAATTCAATCAACCATAAAAGACGGGCCTTGAAGGCCGGTCCAAGATGTTGTTCACTGGCATAGGCCTCGATCTGTTCACTGGTAGGGCTGGCCTTAATAAATTCTATTGGATAGGAATGGACAAAGCGCTTGGGAAAAAAATTAAATTCATGCGCCATCTTGACCCTAGAATTTCTAAAATAGATTCGGCCGGTACCGTGACGATCGACAATTTGTTTAATGGCGTTATGGACTTGCTCTTGATCAGAATATTCGATGCGACGGCCATACAACTCATTCAAATAATCTCTGTCAACCTGTGACAAAGATATAATGTTATCACCGTGCAACGCCAACTGTGCACGCTTTAGGGCCTCCCCGACTTTTCCAAAGTGTCGGGACTCTTCCAAATACTGATCCAATTGGTGAAATCGTTGCGGATCTAACAGGCGCAAGCGGGCGAAGTGTCCTTCACCACCAAGTTGCTCGGGCGTCGCCGTAAGCAATAAGACACTGGGAGTGGCTTGGGCCAGTTGTTCAATAATCCCATATTCAGGACTGGGAGCATCCGCACTCCATTTCAGTTGATGGGCCTCATCCACTACCAACATATCCCACTTGGCATCCAAAACCATTTGGCGTGCTAACTCCGCACCTTTTAAAAATCCCAACCCAGTTATGATAAGATTGGTATCTTTAAACGGCTGAGTATCTTTTTCCAAATATGTCTCTTGATTGAGAACGGTGAAGCTCAGTCTGAACTTGCGAAACATTTCTACGAACCATTGGTAGGCCAAGGAATCGGGTACTACAATTAAGACCCGTTCGGCCCTCTCTGTGAGAAGGAGTTTATGGATAATCAATCCGGCTTCAATAGTTTTTCCCAGGCCCACTTCATCGGCAAGAAGAACTCGCGGATGGGTCATTTGCAAAGCCTGTTCTGCAATAAATAACTGGTGAGGTATGCGTGCCACTCGGCCGCCTAAAAAACCACGAACTGAGCAATGAGTGATGCGACGTTTATTTTCCAAAACTTCATAACGAAGATTAAAAAAAGAATTGGTATCAAACTTGCCAATAAGAAACCGATCTTCAGGGCGATTAATATTATTTGAACTAACAATTTCCGCTTCTGAAATACTCCGAGTGCCGGATATATATTGAAGCACACCGTCCGTTTCTACCTCAGAATCCACCGTAAATTTTTCGCCGTTTGCCAGGGTGATCTCTGATCCCTTATCAAACTTGATCCGTCGTAACGGAGCGGTAGATGCACCGTATTTTCTGCTAGTCTGTGGGCCAGGAAAAAATACGCTGATTAATTTATTATCAATCTGAGTGATTAGTCCGAGCCCCAATTCTGGCTCGGATTCACTGATATAGCGTTGCCCAACGGTATATGTACCATGAGATGTCATCATGCAATCCTGAACGTAAAAGTTAAATAGGATGAGACATTTGATAAAAAATAAAGACACAAGCCAGTGCCATGATCACAAAAATAAACCCAATTTGCATACGGCCTAATTGCCGTTTTTCTTTTTTGACAATGGGGGCCACCTTGGCTTCACTTAATTTTTTTTGACGATTTTTTTCCTGCTTTTCCTGACGTTTCTTTTTTTTCTTTAGATCCCTATCCATAACTAATCCATATAAGTAAAAGATTTTGATCTCAGTGTAGGATGTCTGAAAAGCGCTCCCAAAAACTGCGTTTCCACAACCTCAAAACTGGATCTTGTTCATTTAATTCTAGATGTAAATGATTCAGACCTTCAAGAGGACGCGGACTTTGCTTCGGAACATTCAGTCCCATCCCCCGATCCATTTGGCGACGATTATGAATTTCCTCTATCATAAGTGTATTTTTAGACACAACATCATGGGCCCTCTGGACGGCACGTTGCGCTCGAACTTGGAACGTTTCACAATCAATACTCTCTTGTCTGGACGAGTCAACGGGAGATACTTGTTCCGGCGACTCCCAGGGTTTCAAACGTTTTCCAATCGCCGTCCTGGCACCAGTAAATTCAGATGGTTGCGAACTTTGCCGTTCATTATCTTGACGAGGGCCAACAATTTTTTGTTTGGTTAAGACTTCGTTCAACCCTAACGCCATGGGCATACTCCTCAAGACAGACTAGTGCTTCGAATTTGTTGAGGTTGACCTTTTTGTTGCAAAAAGTCAACGGGTGAACAATGCTTTTCTAACAAGGCATCCATGACTTCGCTTAGAATTTCTTTCATTTCTAAGGCAACTGCTGAACTGGGAGCATGCTCGATAATGGAAAGGTTTAAGGCCGAAGCCTCCTCGGAGCTGGTTGTTTCACGCAAACCATTTTTTGTACATCCTACAAGATTGGCATGATACCAGTTCTTAATATCCATGCTTAATTTTTTTTGACCGGAGTAAAGAGTGGGAATGAAAAACTGTCTAAAATTTAATGCCATCTCCTGCCTGAACTCACCAATAAATCGTTCAAAAACCTGAAAGTTCCTAAAGTTATTTATTTTGCACTCCAAGGGTGAAATGAGCGCATCACATGATACAAGAGCATTGGTCGCGAGGCGATTCCAATTAGGAGAGCAATCCAGCAAAATACAGTCATATTTTTGCTTGAGAGGTTTTATCACTTTTTCCAGCAGCCAATATTCCCGTCGATTGACATTAAACAACTGATCATTCAGCGCTGCTAATTCAGGCGTTTCAGGAATGAGGTGTAAATGCGGAGATAATGCAACGATAAGCTCTTCAATTTTTGCTCGCCCTGTAAAGAGATCATAGAGTCCCGGTGTTTGTAGAGAAGCCTCAATCATCTGATCCAATGGTAGATTCTCATCATCGCTAATGACTTTGTATCCCAAGGCCCGGGTAATATCTCCCTGCATATCCAGACCAACGACCATAACTTTCAGGCCATGAAGTGCCAGAGCCCTTGCGAAGTTGAGAGTTAGGGTAGTTTTTAAAACTCCGCCCTTGGTGGTAAAAAAAGCTAAACACATTGGACTTGGCCATCTTTTTAAAAAACCGATCTGTTGACCAATAAGAGGAAGGTCTTCCATCGGATAATATTCATGATTAAATGGACCTTTTCTTTGTATGAGAGGAGCTGGTACTCGTTTTTTTTCAATGTCTTCTCTTAGTTTCTTATTTAAATCGTCATTCTTAAACTCAAAAATTTGGAGAACTTTTTTTAAGCTTGGCCTCTCCGTAAGTTGTACCATTGGCACTCCTCTCTGTAGTATCATCCATAATATGTCCGATCATATTCTACCACTCTCCGCCTTTTTCGTGTTCATGATTTTCGCGAGTGTGTGTATTTTTTTTGGGTGGAGATGGAGAAACAGCAAGACAAAGCAGCAAATTAAAACATCAACCGAAGATTTGCGAACATTGAATAATACAGACACAGTAGAACTTCTTCATGCTCCCGCGCAACTCCCACTTCCGGCCCGACTGAATGCCTCCTCCTATAAATCGGGTCCAAAATCATGGAAAAAATCCATGGAAATCGCGGGACAAAAGCTCCAAGCACAAGGGGTCGCCCATATCATTCTTCTTCATGGCACTTTTGCTGGTGATGATCCTCTCGATATCTTCTCAAATACTTTCGACGAAAAAAGTTGGCAAATCAAATGGCTTCAGGCCATCCATCCTCTCCGTCATCTTCAAAGCATGTATCGCAAAGTGAAGGATAAGATTATAGGGAATGTTGGCAATTTTACCCCTGAATATTGTAACACCTTAGAGCAGGGACTGCGTGGGCCCAGAGAACTGGGAGACCAAATTCAAATCCAGGTTCACCGCTTTCACTGGCCCTCGGGCAACCATCATTTGGCACGATTACGAGGATTGATCTACTTGATCGATCTCATTTTAGATCTAAGCCTTCAGAAGCAAGAAAGAATATTATTAATCGGCCATTCCCATGCTGGTCAACTTTTTACAGCATTATCTCAAATGACACAGCGTCCGAACCATTTCGCCAAAGTTTTGGGAAATGAATTGGGACTCATCGATAATCCTGTGGCCTTTCAAGCGAAACTTGAACAACTTATGAGTTTGGATCTCGATCTTGCAACGTGGGGATCGGCCCCACGCTATAAGTGGCATTTACCTTCGCACTGGAGATTAGTTCATTTACTCAACTTTAGAAAACTGCCGCCGCGCTTTCCCAATCCTTGGAAACTGCTGACTGCTGGATACGGCGACAGTATCTATCTCTTGGCCGGACCTGGCTCAGATACGTGGGCACCCTTTGGACGTGATCGCAAACTTAATAGGGTTCTGGATTCTGTGTTTGGAGTTGGTCTATCCCTGCGCCACTGGTGGTTCTCAATTCGGACTGGAATCAAACTGCATAATGAAGGCCGACACTTCTTTATCGATTACCATGATGCCGGTGTATCACGTTTTTTTAAAAGCTTTCTGGGACACGGAATTTATACTCATCCTGGTCTCATGCTCTTTAATTTTGAAATTATGATAAATGGATTATACACGCGAAAAGAGAAAAGACCCGCACCATGACACTCTGCTAGTAGTCCACGCCAATTTCTACAAACGGAAAAATATATCTTTCTGAGATCTTATTTTGAGTCCCCGAGAGAGCGACATCTTGATTACTGCTGGCATTTACATAATACGACAGCCGTCCATCAATAAAAAACCAAGGTCGGAAATAATAGCGATAGCCACCTTTGGTACCGATCAGATCACCATCCTGATGAATAGTACTGAGGGTGGTCTGATGCTTAAAGAGCCAGCGTAC
>CAYHRT010000162.1:0-9148 GCA_964359085.1 uncultured Bdellovibrio sp.
CCCGATCTTTAGTGGGATAGCTGCTCTATCAAGAGGGATGGGAGAGTTATTCAACACACCCAGGTTGCCAAAAGTCGGCGCACCGCTACCTTTTGCTTTTGTTTCTCATGTAGCTGTGGATGGTGATAATAAGGATGTCTTTGTTCAACTTCTTTCATGTCTCCAGCAAATTGCCCATTTAAGAAATATTCTCTTTTTGACTATCGGCCTTGCTGATAATCATCCTCTGACGTTTGTGCTGAGACGACTGTTAGTAAAGGTTGAATATCGCAGCACTATCTTTACAGTCTGTTGGAATGATGGAGAAAAGACCTTGTCTGACATTGATTCTCAAAGAATTCCACATCCTGAACTTGCCGTTTTATAACTCAGGTTTATAAGTCCGATTTTATTGGTTGGAGAGATGACTGTCGTTTTGAATTTCTGAATTCCTGGTTGTGATCAATGGAACACTAGTATTTTTTGTTTCCAAAAAGGCATCACGACCATGAACACGCATCTCGAATCCCGGTCTAGTATAGAGGCGTTTTGAAAATAAATTATAGGTCAGGTTACCCATGAAGGTTATGGGGAATTTATGACCACTCTGTTTTGTGCGCTCCCATATTTTAGAAATCTTGAAGGTCTCGCGATAGGCCCAGCGAAAACCCTCGTAGAGTTCAGTTGCGGACATATTCTTGGGTTGGTAAACCACATGCATGGTATTGTAATCGGACCAGTTGTAGCTCAAGATTCTATTTTCCTCTTCAAGTCGTTTGAACAGCCGCGTTCCTGGGTACGGGGTATAAATTGAATATCGTGGAATATCGATTTTAAGTTCCTGGACGCGTTGGACGGTTTTGGCAAAAACATCTTGATGATCGTGATCAAAGCCAAAAACAAAACATCCTTGAACGACAATATGCGATTTGTGAAGCATACGCATCAGTTCATGATAGCGCTCTGTTGAATTAAAGCGTTTACCGATTTTATCCAAGGCGTTTTGATTTACAGATTCAAAACCAAGCAGCAAATATTCGCATCCGCTTTTGACCATGAGGTCAAAAAGTTCTGGTTCGTCCACGATTTGGGTCGTTGCCAGTCCACCCCAGGTTTTTTTCAGAGGGATGAGGGCCTTAAAAAGTTCTTTGGCATATTCCACATCATCAACCGGACTAACATCATTGAGAACAAAACGCTTTGCAGGAATTGATTTAATGTCACGGATAACATCGGCCACAGGCCTTCGAGTAAAACGGTTCCAATAGGCGGGGACTGAGCAGAAATCACAGGCATGCATACATCCACGGGTTGCTTGGACGACATAAGGAACCATGTAGCCACTTTTTCTTTGCAGATCGTAGCGCGGAGGAGGAGTGGTTGTTCTGGTATATGGGCCTTGGGAAAGGGTCTCACGATACTCTAATTGTAAATTCCCGAGCTTGAAATCAGCAATAAGTCTAGGCCAGGATTCATCGGCCATGCCAAAGACTAGCGTGTCAGCAAAACGTTGTGCTTCATTGTGGCAAAGGGTGACGTGGATGCCACCTAAAACAACTGGGATGCCACGGCGGCGAAAGTGATAGGCCAGAGCGTAGGCCCGCTGAGAAGTACCTGTCATGACACTAATTCCGACAAGATCCGCAGCATAATCGAGGGGAACGATATCGATGCTTTCATCGACTAAGCGATATTCAATCTCCGGATCGTTTCCCGAAAGCGCCGCCAGAGTCGTAAGGGTAATAGGAGCTTCGCGTGCAGAACGGACAAAACTACCAAAACGTAATTTATGCATGTTCGCATCGGGCATGATGAGGAGTATTTTTTTAGCTTTCATACTGAGGAATTGTATCAAGAGGAAGTTGGGCCGAAGTTATTTTTGAAGTTTTTACATGGACTGTGAAATGAACGACAGTTGTCAAAAATTTTGCCAGAAAGAAAGACTGTGTTGGCCCTTCATTGATTTTCCTATCGAGTAATTTCTGATAGTTGATGATTTATCTGTCTGGTTACCTTTATTTACCGTTCAGTCAGGCCTTGCTGTGAACCTTCAAAAGCTTGCGATAAGTTGGCAACAATCGTAAACACAACGGAGGATTTATGAAAAAAGTAGTTCTGATCGCAGGTTTATTAGTTGCTGGCAATCTTTTTGCTATGACTCAATTTCCCGCCGGAAATTATCATGGTAAGGGCCACGCCGTTCACCAAAGTGGCAAAAATGAAAAATACTTGGTTGAGTCAAGGGTAACTGGAGAAACCATCGAAAGTACCTATCGGGCGGGAGGCGAATTGATGAAATATGCATTTCAGGCCCGCTTTGACAAAAATGGCTTTTTCGATGTGATCATGGAAGGTGCCAAAGTTGGTACTGGATATTGCATGAGCGTTTGGTGTCATTATTCGATAAGGATTGGTGATTTTTCCTTGGAAGAAACACTTACCTTTTACCAGGAACACTTCTATCGCTTGGGGCAAAAGACTAATGATGGTAAGCTAATTTCTTGGGAAGAGGATTTAGAACGAGATCGAGACTAAGATGCGGCCCAAAATCATACGCTATTTAATAAATTGCCTCAAAAGTTTACGGTCAGTGCTGCTTGCACTGGCCGTAGGCCTTGCCTTCGCCGCCGTTTCATTGATAACTAAAATGTCTTCTGGTGAAAAAATAGAGTGGACAAGAATTCTGGCCGGACCGTTGATTTATTCGCTCTGCGTTTTTCTCAATATTTGGCTCTTCTTCTGTATCGTACACGCTATCTATGAACTTAGCTATAGACGTGAATTGAAAGAAAATTTTCTCGTGAGTTTTTGCATTAGCTTTCCAGGGATGAGTGTGGGGTTGTTAATGGCACGATATTTCCACGCGCTCTATGATGGTCGAACTGTTACATTTTCCAATATGGGGGGAGCTTTTCTATTTGGAACATTTATCACTTTGATGTTTCTCTTCTATTTCCATTATAAAAATTCCTATGAAGAGAATATAAAATTGCAGGCGCTAAACGCTGAAAATGAATTGCACGTTCTTAAGAATCAAATGCAGCCGCATTTTCTCTTCAATACCTTAAATGGAATGAGTGAACTGATCGAATCTGATCCTCAGCGAGCGAGCATCATGACACAAATGTTGGCCGATCTTTATCGCGAGATCTTAAAAAATTCAAAAGAGAAAACCATAAAACTTGTCGATGAAATTTCATTAGTCGAGAAATATATAACACTCCAACAATCTCGCTATGGGGAGCGTTTGAATTATAAGGTTTCATTGCTGCAGGATCAAGACGAGTTAAATCAGGTGTATATTCCATCATTAGTGGTTCAAACATTAGTAGAAAACGCCATTAAGCATGGGATTTCTCCTTCGATTGAGGGCGGAATAATTGAGATTCGCGTGGCTAAACAAAGTGGAGGCTATCAAGTCAGTGTGGAAAATACCGGAGGGCCAATCATCGAGGGGAGGCCTGGAACAGGGATTATCAACACTATTGCGCGATTACATCTTCTTTATGGAGAACGGCATGGGTTCTCGTTGACGGGTGGTGTGAAAACGATTGCGACGTTTTGGATGACAGGGGGAAAAATTGACTAAATTTAAAATACTAGTGATTGATGATGAGGAATTAGCGCGACAGAAGATCCTACGTTTCTTGGATAATACTTCTGTTAAATTGCCCGGCGATCTCCTGATAAATGAAGCACAAAATGGATTGATTGGGTTGGAGAAAATTTCTTCTTTTTGTCCAGATTTAGTTTTTTTAGATGTCCAAATGCCGGGACTAAGTGGAATTGAATTATTGCAGCAAATCGAGGCGCGTGCATTTAAAATTATCTTTGCTACGGCCCATGAAGAGTTTGCATTGAAGGCCTTCGAAGAAAATGCCTGTGATTATCTGCTAAAGCCCTTTGACCAAGAGAGATTTAATTGTGCTTTAAAGAAAGTATTGAAACTTCATTCTCAAGAAAAAGTATTCCTAGGCATAGAAGATTCATATCGTTCCCGTGGACATCATTTAGGCAAAATCACCTACAAAGTCGGGGAAAAGATTAAATTTATTCAGACTTCTGAAGTTATCTATTTCGAAAGCCGTGACCATTATACTTATGCTCATACAATTGAGGGGGAGAAATTAATTGATCTCTCTTTGACCTATCTTGAAGAGAAACTGGACACTCAAAATTTTTTGCGAATTCATCGCCATGTGATTGTCGGTCTGGCAAACATCACAGCTTTTAAAAAAGGAGAACCCTTTCTTATTCAGTTAAGGAATGGGATTGAGCTGCCAGTGTCACGTAATAATCGGAAAACACTTTTAGCAAAGATATTTCCATACTAACGACATTGGAAAATATTTTGGTACTCTGAGGGATTGTAGTCATTGCATAGCGATTCATCTAGGTTATTCATGGTCAGACCATTGTCAATTTGTTCGGCAAAAAACATGTAGAGAGGAGAGAGATTTTCTTGTACTTGAGAGACAACATGCTCTGGTTTTCCTGGATTACCTTCAGCAAACCCACGCTGGCACATTTCACGCTGAAATGTGCTTTCAGCTTTTAAGCTTTTTTCGTTGAGGAGACGCCATACTCCAGCCAGGATGCCTGTGCGATCTTCACCAACCGTGCAATGGAAAAATATTTTTCCATTTTCATCAGCGATAACGCTCTCAATTAAGCGGATAGCTTGTACCATTTGACGGCAAGCTAATTTGTGATTTTTTATATCTTTCCACAAAAACGGAATATGGTGTCCCTTGATATTAAGTTCTTTTAACTGTTCGAGTTCGACTTGGACTTCATTTTTTGTTTCATTCTTAAAGATCAATACATCAGTAACTTCTAGATCTGCCAGTTGATGGATATTAGTTTGAGGTGCCTGTCCGCGGATTACCTGTGAGGTTTTTCCAACGTAGTGAGCGTTTCTAATATCAAGTTCTTTGATACTGGATTTGAGGGAGTTTTGTTGGGCCCATACATTTGAGTTTGAAATAAGGGTGAATAGGATACTTAGAACGATGTGCAATTTCATAGAACCTCCGCTGCCAAAGTAGCCAGGTTCTACACCATTACGGGATTATTATGAATTAGATTGATTAGAATGTACTAATCTATAATATGGATAGATGCATTCTAGGCCCAAGCCAGCACTTGCGCTACACATTTCTCAATTCCTAGGTACAGCTCATTCAGTTTGGCGTCGCTATACATATAGGCAGGTGTAGTCACGATCTTAGCAGATTGGTCAGTGCAGATTTGATCAACAGGGCAAGTGATGTGAATGGCACCAGTTTTCTCTATTTCCTGCGCACTCTCTTTGTCATTACCTATTGTTATCTTGATATGTTCATGACCTAGCAAGAGGGCGATCAAGGCAGGAGCAATGCAAATGGCACCAATGGGCTTCTTTTGGTTGTGGATTTGGTTCACCATCGCTTTTACTTCGGGTATTACCATGGCCTTGGAACCGTCGAAGGCAAACCCGCATAGGTTTTTTGCCACCCCGTAACCGCCGGGCAGTATGAGGGCATCCAATGTTTCAGAAAGTACTTTCGTAATATCATGAATATTACCGCGCGCGATTCGGGCCGATTCTTCTAAAATATTTCGCGTTTCCCGCAATTCGTTACCTGAAATGTGACTAACAACGTGATGCTGATTGATATTGGGGGCCATAATGACGGCTTCTGCTCCCAGTTTATCGAGAGCAAGCAAAGTGAAAACGGCTTCACGAATTTCAGCACCATCACGGTTGCCACATCCAGCGAGAATGACTCCAACTTTCTTCATTTTGATAATCCTGGTTGAGAGGTCCACAGAATTTTAGTGAAAGGGATTAGATAAAGAAAATATGCACCGACCCAAAAACCGGCAATCGTGTGGAGGAGAGATGAAAAATATTGATTCGCCACAATCGGAACAAGGATGCGTGTGAGGGCACCGAGGTTGACGAGAATAAACATGGCCATAATGGTCTTGCTTGCTTTCATCATACGACCAGAATGGGCCAAACTCACTCGCGTCATCATGCCGATAGAAAATGAGCCAAGCGCGCCTGCCGTCAAGATGTGAATATGAACGTTAGTGATGGCAAACCACTGAAGGTGATGGGACACGATCTCGCCGATACATGACAACAGCAGCCAGAGAAAACCAATATTTAAAATCAGAAGCATAGGTTCTTTGATGGTTTGCTGAGGTCGCATCAATTTCCAGGCCCATATGCCGCTAATGAGGGCCACCGCCAGAGTCAAATCCAAGAGAAGATTATGAACCACGAGAGGCAAAGACAAGAGATGGAAGATGGCCTTGAGGATATCAGAAAGCAAGAGTGAGATTAAAAATGTTCCGCGCAAGGTGAGGGGAAGATTAATGGCACCAATATTGACGAAACGTTTGCTTGAAAAAAAAGGGATAAGTCGACAGGCGATGAGGGCAAGGAGATAACGAATCAAGCCTAAGGACAAATCGCGCCCGGCTAAAGCGACTGGCTTATTTTCAAACAGATCACCAAGGACAAGCATTTCTTTGGCGAGAAAGAAGGCCAGGAGGGCCGGCATTAAAATTTTAAAATTGCGATTACCCTTGAGTTGTAATCCCGCCATGATGAGAAAAAGGATCATAAAGGGAAAGTTAAGGAAAATGGCCAGCGTCGAAGGTATGGGAGTCACCAGAGCAATACGTTCCAGTATCCAAAACAAGGCCAGAGCAAAAAGCCAAAGACCATTTCGTACACGATTTCCAGACCAGTTGACGCTCGCAGTGAGTAAAAAACCACTCAAGAGCGCCATGGTAAAGCCGAAAATCATTTCGTGAGAGTGCCAGGTCAAAATATTTCTGAAGACACCAGGATAGTAAAAATCATTGAGAATAAAACTGACAAAAAACTTAGGCAGAAATAATCCGGCCAGGGCACAAAGAAAAAACATGGTTCTAAAAGGGGCAGAGAAATAAGCAATTTTTTGAAGTTTAGCATGAATTATTTGCATATTAAGATCCTCATCATGATTTTATGACTAGGGCGTCAACCAATACAGAAAGGGAAGCCACGAGCAGTCCGATGCCGACAAACTTCTCGATAGTTGAATCAGACAATTTCCTAAATCTTTGTGCCACGAGTGCTCCGATACAAAAGCCACTTGCAAGGGGTGTTGTAATATTAAAATCAATATGGCCCAAATAGAAATGAGAAACGCTCGATGTGAGTGAAGTAAAAACGATCATAAAAAGGGATGTACTGACGGCAACTTGCACAGGCAATTTGACCACTCTGATCATGACAGGCGTTTTAAGAAAGCCGCCACCAATCCCAAAGAGCCCGGCCACAAGACCGGCAATTCCACCAAAAATAGCAGCGACCCAGATGCTGATAAAATGTCCCCGAGAGGAGTGAATCAAGGGAGAAAAAGTATTCAATCTATCACTCAAGCTTGGACCTTCAGCCGCTGTTTGCCGTGAGGGAGACAGCATTTTAATACCGATAATGACGACAAAAAAGGAGAACAAGATCTCCAATGTTTTAAGAGGGAGAAAAGCCGTTATTTCTGCTCCAATAATGGCGCCAATGATTGTGGGAATTTCCATAGCGATGGCAATTCTTATATCAATGCTACGACTTCTAAAATTAAAAAAAGTTGAAATGGTTGAGGCAAGAAGCACGCATAGAGTGATTGATCCAACCGCCATGGACATCGGAACTTTAAAGGCAATGACTAAAATGGGAATGACAAAAATGCCTCCACCAAAACCAATCATATTCCCGGCCATGCTTGCGGCAGCGCCGAGTAAAAAGAGTGGAATAATCAAGCTAGGGAATCTCGTTGCGCATGGGTTTGATCACAACTTCTTCCATGACATTTCCGGTAGGCGCGGAAAGGAATGCGGGAAATTGAAATTCTTCTGGGAAACATTGCTCGTAACTGACCGATTTATCTTCTTGACCATTTTTATCGATGTCAACAACGGTCACGATTCTTTTCCATTTTTTTAAATCGGGGCGCACGAAGTGGGTCATCCAAAAGAGTTTCTTTCCAGCAAAGGTACGCCTGGCCATGTTGGCTTCACTTTGTTCGCGGACGGCGCGGCGATGGGCCACCACCACTTCATCGCCCACTTCAGGAAGGATGCGGTAAGCGCCAGGCACGCAAGTTTCCCATGCATTGTCGGGTTCGCTTCCTTTTTTCAGGATGTTAATCTTTGCTCCTAGAGCAATATTCTTTTCTTCTTCAGGATAGCTCTCTCTTGCTTGTTCACTCACCTGTATTCCTGCGACATGCAAAAATAGTCCGTCCTCTTTCCTTTTATCTTTTTTCGTCATGGTGACATCTTCTAAAATGACTGAACGACTTCCTGAATTTGAAGCAAGATTAGGCATGATTTTCATGGAAATATTTTTACGAATGTTAACACCCCGAGAGGGAATAAGGCAGTCCTGAAATTCTTTAACCAGATCATCAGGAAGCGACCCTCCCTTTACGCTTAAGACAATGGGTTGATTCCAAACTTCGTAATCGCTTGTCCTTTTAACTCCTTCTTCTTTAATGCCGACTGAGCTGTATCTCATACTGAGAATATTGGCGCCTGGAACGACTCCACCGCTTACTTTACAACCTTCAATTTTAACCTCGCTTTTTGTCGCACCATGGGCGAGAAGGTCTTTGACCGATGAAGGTAGTAACTGTGCAATCAAGTATTCAGGATTCTCGTTGATAAAATTAATAAGATCTTTCTTGTGGGGTAGCTCAGCTCCGCAAACCTGAACACCTTCTTCGAAAGGGCCGGCTTCTAGCACGCCACGCTTAATTCCCTGCATGGCCTGTCCATCGATTGTGGCTATAGTCTGCGCGAGAATAGATTCTTTCTTTTTGGGGTCCCAGCCGCGAACTGTCACCTTGGCAACTCCCCCAAGCTTTGAAGCAAAAGACTTTTTGACGTGTCCTTTTTGGGCCTCACGAAGGACGTCAAGTGCTTGGGCCATAGTAATGATTTTGGCCAAGATGATTCCCTCATAACCGATAAAGGTTGCTGCTCCGATGCCAAGCCCGATCCAGCCTGCCACGGGAGCGATGGTCGCGAAGGGGAGCTTGTACACTTCCCGTCCCACTAAATTTGCTAGCCAGAGAGGAAATTCAGGGCCAAGGGACATGGCATATAATCCCGCCGCCAAGGTGGCACT
>CAYHRT010000163.1:0-9092 GCA_964359085.1 uncultured Bdellovibrio sp.
ATCCGGATCGAAGTCGCCTGGTTGCCAGAACCGGGCCCCAAATACATCGTCTCGCCGGAGAAATCACAGAAGACCTGCTCGGCCACGACCTCCATGATATTTCCAACCAAATCTTGCACCCCCCACTTGGAGGTGCAGCGGGCGGAATTTAAACTGAGTCCATTATTATCATTGGGGCTTGAACCTCCCCAAAAGTAAGGATTTGTCTCCGCATTATTTGACGGGAATAAGGGGGATAACTGATCATCCCATTGAATCCACTGGCCGTTTGCCAGTTTACCTTGAGTATTGCATCCCCCCAGATCTCCCTTCACCAGACCACCACCTTGCAACCTGTTTTGCACATGATCGTACATGGGGAAGGCCCCAGCGGTTCCTTGTTCGATTCCCGTCACTGTGGCCTCGTCGTAGACACTAACATCGGTAAAGCCCGACTGCCCGCTTCCCGTACCGCTTGAGTCAATATCCGGCCATGCCGCCACAACATTGAACTCTTTTTTGGTCATGATCCGCTTTTTGGCCGGAGCCGCTGCTTGAAAAAAGGTGCCTGAATCAAAGGCGCCAAGTTCCACCTGATAGAGCTGGCACATGTCGTAGACGTCAATCTGGGCCAAATTCCCAAGGGGCGGGATCTTGGCATTGTTGCTTGAGATGATTTTTCCAAGCGGCGTTGTACTGGTATTAAAACGCCTGGTGGTAGGCCAAACATTGGGTCTCGTTCCTGCAGAGGCATAAAAACCGGTCATCGCCAAAATCTCATCGATGGTTTTGTTATAAATTGTCACAGGCACACTGCCAGGAAGGGTTATGTTATTTCTGAACAGCTTATTTAGCCCAAACCAGCGCGCCGTCCAGTCTCCAATCCTGGCTCCGTTGTCATGAGTCACATTGATAAACGGGAGATTGATAAAACACTGGGAGGCATAAGAGCTATAGTTGCCTGTCGTGATAAAAGAGCCGGGCCCGGCCGAGGAGGGATGCTGAATTTGACCATAGGCCACAGTGCTATTTCGCATATAGAACACTGCGGCCGGTTCGGACTGCACCAGAGTATTCTGAAACCGGTACCCATCATTTGAAACATTGTACGGCGCAAACCCGCCCCAGTAGTTTGGATAGTTGGTGGCCGAGGTATCACCATAGTAGGTCCACTCCATCCACTCCGTCTCGCAGTCATCCCCGGCAAGATTAGTGATTCCATTGACGGCCCCCGGGAAAACGTAAGGGGCGGTCCAGGTCTTGGTATAGTCTGCGCATTTGCCCGAAGTCATCGTGACTCTAGAATCGCCAAAACAATCGCCTTGATGGACTCGGGTATAACTTTGATCGGTGTTGGAACTTCCCGAACCGGCATGGTTTATGATGGGTTCATTCCCCCCCCCCCAGTCACCATTCCCGGCACAACCACGGAAAGGCTGATCTGCGGCGGCATCTCCCAACCAATTCTCGGTCAGCCCATGAAAATCATCCAAATTATCCCCATCATAATCACTCACGGAGAGATTGGCAGGTCTCGGATCTCCTCGGGTCCAGTTACACCCAAGCTCGAAGCGATCGACCAAGAGATCTCCCCCAAGGTCGAATACTGGATACGCATCTTCCGGCGTGGTCGAGTATACAGGCCAGGGGAAGGCAAGACCGCTGGCCCCGAGACCATTATACTTGCACGAGTAGTGCTTGCCAGGACTCTTGTCGATATCGGCCTCTTTTCCCAGCTCCCGACAGATTGTCCGATTGGCCATCATGCGATGGACCAAGGCCATATTCGGGGGAGGCAGGGTCACCTTGATAATATTGTTCGAATTTGTGAGAGGAAGAGGGATATTGTTGAAGACCGGCACAACTTTATACCAGTAGATTCGCCCCCTCTCGACTTCAGCGTTGTTGTCTAAAAACTGGACGGAATAATCGGTGAAAACCACCACGCTATCGGTATCGGGAGTGGTCAAAACGTCACCGTCAGTATCCACATTGTTTCGAACTCGGGTCACCCGATCTTCCGCCCTGACAAGTCCAGCGTTTGTCGCCGACTGATAGGTATAATCACTGTGAGTAAGTTCCGTCCACGTAACCTTGTTATTGTCCGAACGGTAGACCTTATAACCAAAGGCCCTGGCCGTTTTCTGCTGCGGGAAGGGAAATGGAAAGTTGGCATCCTGGCCCGAACCTGGCGACTCATAGGACGTGATCATGTCGTTCATATAGAGGGCACCTGGAGTACTATACATTTTCATGTCTTTCCAAGCGATGCGCACCATCCCCGAATTCGAATACTGGTATTTCGGGTTGCCCGCAACCCCGTCTTTTTTCCCATAGACACCATTAAAGGTTGTGGCCCCGCGCGGAAGATAAAAGCCCGAATTGGTGTCCTCGTCGATATCGATTCCTAACCCACTACCACTTCCTACCAGCGCCACCTCGACCGGTACTGTGGAATCATCCAAAGTCTCCAAGATCATCGTGCGTTGGCCGGTGGTTATATCGGGAGGAACAAGTCCGTCCACCTTGGGGCCTACGGCAAAAATCTCTGTCCACTCCACAAATTCGGCGGTGGGCAGGGGGATTAAGCAGTCATTGGTATTTAAGTTGGTCTCGGAATAATACCTATCTGGCCCAACCTGGAGGTAGGCCAAAACCCCGGTAAAATAACGCTCACCAGGGATCAAGGGCGGCTTGGCCGGTATAAGGAGGGTGGGATCGACCGTATATGCCGTAGCAGTCAAGAGAAAACCATCTTTGGACCAATATTCAGGCCCCCCAGGAGGGGCCACTGGCTTGGCCTGGGCAAATTGGAAAGGCGTACCTGTATTATTGCGCTTCCAGAAGACTTGAAAAGCGTTGTACATCCCGCCTGTCGGTGTGGACCAGGTCACATTAATGGTTCGCCCAGCGACGTTGCAGCCAACATCTTTGCCAGGAAACTGGGCCAAGGTGGGTGTCTTGATCTCGGGCACAATACACTTAACCACGGCATTGGAGACATCCTCAATATCGGTAAAGTTACCAGCGCCATAATAGGTATTATCTCCATCGATTTTGGGCACCACCGAGAAACAGTACTGGTTTCCAACTGAGGGCTCGATTCCGTCAATGTCGATCTCCTCGAAGGTTTCAAAAAGTTCCTGAGTAGTTGGCGACTGGGTGTTTCTATAAACCCCATTGCAGGTGTCGGCGCTACTGATCGTGAAGTGCACCTCTTCACCGGTCGCGCGGTCTTGATTGAGCGTGTCTGTGGTACTGATTAAGCGTGAGGGAACAGTTCCCTTTGAGGTGTATTTAAAAACCTCGTAATTGGCATCCCCTGGTACGCCAATGGCCACCGCACCCGAATCCGGGAACATATTGTAGTCGCCATCCTCAATCTCAATAAAAGTGCCGCCTGAACCTGAACCGGCACCAAACCCAGGCCCCACCACGGATTTTGCGTAGACTAAGGGTTTAGGGGCCACGTCCGTAGGAGAGGAGTAGCAGTAGAGCACAAGATCATCCAAATATCCGGAGGCCACCACAGGAGAATTGAACACCGCGTGGATTCTCCTTGTTGTAGTCTCCGAGCGTGGATGGTCGAGATGATCAAGTCCATCAAAAGGCGCAATCTTGGGCCAGGTTCTGGCCTTATCGTTACCGGTAACCGCCAGCTCAACGCTCACCGCGCGGTTAAACTGGTCACAACTGGCCTCTTTACAGGCCGCCACGGCAATTCGGTAATAGCGGTAAGGCGTGAGATTGGTGATCCTGTAAGATACGGCGTTGGGGTCAGTGATCGCAATATGCTTGTTCTCGGTGTTGACTGCATTAATATAGGCATCCATCCCATTAAACGAATTTGGCTGATTGAGCGGGTCCATGGTGCTTGGAACCTCGGCCGGGTCTGCCGCCAAGAGTGGAGTTCCCACTTCCTTCACATAAATTCGATAGTGGTCTAAATCCCCCTCGGCCTGCGGCCAGGTGACATCCAAATTATTTTTGGCCAGGGCCCCATCGGGGGAATAGACATGAACATCCGAACCATTAAAGGCCATCGAGCCCGTCAACATCGTGGTGGTGATCGCCAGAAATTTATGATTTTGCTCGCGCTTATAGTTGCTATCTCCTCCGATCCCCCCAAACATCACGTAGCCCTTATGGATGGCCCTGACTTGAAAATAGTACTTGGTTCCCGAGTTAAGACCGGAGACGGTTCTAGAGCGCTCGGACGACAAGGTGGTTTCAGGTGGAGGACTTGGAAATGTGTTCACCTTACGGTCCGGGTCGGCGACGTTATTGATATTAGTAGGCCCACCGACTTCACTGATGTAGACAATTTCATAGGCCACAGGGTCACCATTTTTGGGACTGGTGGCACCGCCAGTGGCCTTCGCTCCCACCCATTCAACGATGACAGAATTGCGCCCGGCCGAACCGGCAGGACTTCGAACGGAGGCAATGCCATCAAAATCGGCCGTGAGATTAGCAAAGGTGGTGGCGGACAAGATATCCCCCTCATCACTTTTGGCCTTGGTGGCATTATTGGTAACCGAGACAGCAAAGGAATAGGTGGTATTAACCTGCAAACCGGAAACAGTGTACATCAACTTACCCGATGGGTTCGGGGTTAAGGAACTTCCGGTAATAAAAATGGGGGCCTCAGATCCGTTGACATAAATTTCATAGGTCAAATCTTCCACTTTTCCCTTGGCGGGATAGAAATACACTTCGACCTTGTCATTGGAAATGGGCTCCACGGAAGCCAATCCGGAAAACGGATAGCTTGCGATCTTATTTTCTACCGTTTTGGTTTTTTTAAGTTTGGTATCCTCAATCGTCCCTACGCAACCGATAAGAATACCTGACAATATGATTAAAAGTGGCGCCAATAAAGACCCACGGCCCCGCTTTAAATTTGAACTTATACCCATAATCATTGTAATCATGACCATACGTCTTATCGTGTCCTTTCACCTCGGGCCTTATGGCCTATTTAATTGATTATACTTGTAAAGTAACATCCTCCCTTGAATACTCTCTCTTTAATCCTAAAAAATACTGCAATACATTAAAAGTACAAGGTTTTCTCCAAATGTTCCCTTTTCATGATAATGCTTTTTTGAGGTGAACGAAGCCACCCGTGGGCCAAAAACTGACGCATTTTTAAGGCAGTACCAAACTCAGGTTAATCAGGTGTGCATACTGACGTCACGTTATTAAAGTCACTGCGCTTGATGGTGCCATTGACGTTCACGTAAGTGAGTACGCCCACCCTGTATTGCTGCCCGGAGATCAGACCCTCTACCGTGTATGACGTCAGGTTCTCACTGACGAGACGACGAATATAGGGAGCAGGTGGAGGATCACTGCTGGTTGCCGTGCCAAAGTCAAAAGATCCTTCAGGGCGTATCAGAATCTCAAAGTGAGAGTAAACACCCGAACTCGGCTTTTCCCAAGAAATCAAGAGTCCTCCAGGTGCCGTACCCGGTAAACACGGATCGGTGACTCCCGCAAACTGCTCCACCGTCGGGGCCTTAACCTCGGGGGTGACACAAAATGCAATCGCCGTTTCATCATGCTTCACCACGTTCCCGCTTTCCCAAGTATAGGGGAAGGCCCTGAAGCAATAAGCATCGCTACTAAACGGATAAACGCCGGTCACAACCAGCTCCGTCGCACTTTGGAAGTTAAAACTCAAAATGCTTAAGGGAGAAATATTGGGATACGAAAGTGGCTGTGGATGGTTCAGCGGAACGATCACACTTCCTAAATAGTTTGTATATTCGACAATAACCCCATCCATGATCCCGGATGATAAATCAGGTGGAGTCACCTGGAGGTAGAGCTCATCCAACTTGTTAAATTCCCGGGCCTTGAGAATAGATGTCACCCCTGCATACGTGGCCACCGGCGGAGTGGTTACAATGGTTTTCACGGACGACAAAACACGTGTGCCCACGGCGCAAGTGGCACTCTGGCAGACGACAACCACCACCTTGTAGTTGGTGTTCGGAAGCATATCGATTAAGATCGCGCTGGTCGTTAAATAGTCGACTTGCTTGCAATAATAGCTAGGATTTGCCGTCTCCTGGCCATCACACACGCCGTCGACGGTGCCAGCTAAATAGGACTCTATGGCGGCACTGGTTGAATAGAAAACGCGGTAACTGTCAAAGGCCCCTGCGGCCTCTTCCCACTGGGCCGAAACGGAGGTCAAACCTTGAGTTCCGGGCATCAGGGCCACCGTGACTCCTTCCGTATTAAAGTCAATATTGTTTATTCCGCCTTTCAGGGTTCTCACCTCCATATACTTGGAGTTGACCTCTTTTTTGTAGTTGATGTCGCTTCCGTACTTGGTATAACCGACATGAATACATCTTACGGAAACATAGTAAAGTGTATCGCCTTGCAATCCTCCAACCACGGTATTAATCTCACCCGAATTGACATAGACTATTTTACGTTGCGGCTCCGAATAACCGGCATTATGTAAATCGCCTGGAGACAGGAAACTCGCATCCACCAACTCAACAACGTATTTTTTAGGATCGATGTCCTTGGGGACATAAGCCGATCCTTGCTTCTCTGCCTCAACCCACTCAACTTTGACCGAGGTAATTCCGGCCAGACCCGGCATGGTTTTTACGTTCTGGATGCCTAAGAAATTGGCCGTGACATTGGCAAAGGTGGTGGCGGATTTCTGAGCGGTGGCCTGAGAATACCCAGCAGTTTTCAAATTTTTTACCTGAACTTCAAAATTGTAAGTGGCATTGGTATCCAAACCGACCACGGTGTACACCAATAAACCCAAATAGTTTGGCTTCAAATAAAGCGCTGGAACCGTAATGGGAGTCGACAACCCATCGTAATTGATTAAGTACACCAGTTCCTCGGCGTCGCCCGTGGCGGGAAAGAACGTGACTTCGACCTTATCATGAGCGATTGGTTCGACGTCTTCGATCCCCTTAAAGGCAATCGATGGTACAGCGACAGGAACAGTCACGGATTTCGGAACTTTGGTAGATTCGATCGTACCGACGCAAGCCGAGAGCAAGATGGATAGCGAGACCAAGACCGGCAGAGCGGCAAATGCCTGCACCCTCTCAGTCCGAAAATGTACCCCTAACAAGATCCAAAACCACTGCATAAATGGCACGGCCTCCATAACCGCTAGAATCCATTGTAGGCGTGTCGACTAAATTTCCATAAAAGTTGAGCAAAACTCATGGTACACATTTGTTTTTAAGGAGTTACCTCACAATTCAAATGTACACTTAGGCAAACATGGCTTCTTTGCGGCCCAAAAAACTGGCACTCTCTGTACTTTTTTCACGCTCCCCGGGTTTTTGAGGTATTTTCTCAGGAACATGCCAAAATAGCGCATCTTGTCTAAAGGGAGCGGAATCATGAATATCCATCTACGTCGCATTTTTAGAATGGCCCCCGTGCTCATTCTTGGACTATCCCTTTCAACCACACTGATGGCAGGTCATGTCTTTACTATTCCCCATGGAATAGGGATCTACGTTAGCCCCACCGGTCGTGATTACTTTCAAAATTCCGCCGATGATCTTGCCCGTCGCCATGGCGTCAACTTAACCCACCAAAATTTGGGCAATAAACATCACGATATGGGTGAAAAAACACTCGATCAAATGCTCCCTGATAATCCTCAATTAACCTCGCTTATCAAACAGGCCAAATACTACTTTGCCAAATTTTTTAGAAGTCGCGAAATCACTTTTAAAAATAAACATCACATCGTGATTGATGTAAAAAATATTGATGTCACGGCCAAATGGAACCATGTTGGAATCGATTTTATCAAGCACACTCTCGGACCGGCCGCGCCTACCCGACTCTATTTAAATTTAGTTCTCAACAATTTCCGGATCACGGTAGACAAGGTTGATGTGAAGGATACACTCCATTCTTTCCTCGAAACTATAGGAGTGGATAAGATTATTTTCGGTAGCGCATCGGACAGTGTCCCGCTAACTTTTAAAGTCCCCGTTGACCTTGTGGTTCGAGGCGGAAAGTTTAACTTTAAAGTTTATCCTCCCGAAACCAATCTCGATCAAATCCGCCTGGCGCTGGATTTCAAAAAACCCATGCGCCTCCCTGTGGTAGAAATTATTGTCAATGGGACGCGGGCACGCACGCGTCTGGATGAAATTGAAAGACTCTTGCGTGACAAGCGCACTGACCTGATGGCCGGTCTCACCAAATCCGTCAGCACTTACTTAAACGAAGATTTTGCACTGCCCATCCAAAAAACTCTGATAGAAAAGAGCAATTTAAAATTTGCGGCCTGGGAGAGAATGCAACCCCTGGGGGCCCCAAGCACTTCCGTGGCACCTCTAGAATACAAGCTGACTCCTGCCGGACTTGATTTTAAGGATGATCATCTCCACTTCTTTCTCGATGCTTTTATCCAAGATTCGATCTATTCCACCATCCCGGGTCTGGACGATCGCCAGACAGCACTCATCGGTGTTCAATCTCGCACTCTCAATCGCCATCCCTTTGATGTCGCCGTTTCCTTAAACGAGGGATTTATCAATCAACTATTGCAGCTCTCCGATCGACGTGGTTACTACAACTACATCACGACTTCCGATGGCACACGCTATAGAAATGTCCATCGGCCGCAATTTGCCCTGAGCGGACGCACCGGTCTGAGCAATGGTCTTCCACCGGTGATAAAGCTGAAAATACAATATAACGTCACAGGCATCAAACAATACGCCGTCAACAACCCAATTGAAGTCGAGTTTGATCTCAAGCTCCGCTACCCCATCAGAAATGGCAAGGTACAAATTGTGGTTGATGGTGTTGATCGTGATTCCATCTATGTGGCCGCACGTTTCGCCCGTTATGAAATTTTGTGGCCGAAAGTTCAAGAAGCTGCCAGGGATACTCTCTCAGGAATGGATTTATCTGGTATGGTTCTGAGTGACGAGATTCCAGTTCCCACCGATCTCTTCGGATTTCCCATGCGTATTACCTACGCCGAACCCGATGCCAACGGCCATATCCTGGTATTCATGGATTACGATCTCTAAGCGGTGCCAGGTCCTTTTTTTTTTAAAAAAAAAAAAATTAATAGTGTTTTTGGGGTGAGT
>CAYHRT010000164.1:0-9044 GCA_964359085.1 uncultured Bdellovibrio sp.
CATCTTTGACCGCTCCTGCGTCGTCCCTCCCTGCGGCGTGGATAAACCACGCCTCGGTCGCTCCTCCTTCTCGCGGCCAAATCTGGCCTAAATTGCGAGCAGTTGAAGAGGTATGTGCAGTTACCTTGATAATTTCTTATCTCTTATTCCTGAGACAATTTTCCGGAGACACCCATCGCCGTTTTTTGTACAAACTGACGAGATTCTGCGCTCATACTGGAAAGATTGTTCAAGTGATAACACGACTCGCAATGTTTCAACACATACTCTTCGGGTAAAGTTCCATATCCAGCTGTTCCCCACTCTGGTCCCCAGGAATTTCTAAAAATAAACCGTTTGGTCTCCGCATTGTAACCTACCAAGAGAACCACATGCCCACCGCAATCCTTATCTTGCTTCAAGCACGCCTGGACTTCACTCGCCTTAGGTGCTCTGGTTGCATCACCTTTTTGATTAAAAAGTTTAAAATAATACATGAGATTCATAGCGACCGGAGTTTGTTTTTCCACTAAATACGCTGCAATTTTTTCTCTGGCCACAAAGACTGTTTCCATACGATATCCAAGATGGGCAGGATCACGCGGTGGACGGCCGGTGAAGCACTCAAGTGGCCATTCCCCATGAACATCTTGCTGGCAACGCCTGTCACCACTCTGTTGCCAATTTTGTGCAGTATAAGGCCAATCTTCTTCCAAGATGGCACCGTGACGAAATGCCTGCACAGCAAGGTATCCGGCCAGGCCATCGCCTTTTGCATAAAGATTGCGGACATACTCAGACTCAGCGGCCTTAGTTTTTCCCAACCAATAAGCGTAGGCTTCCGACAAATCCATTTCTTTGCCGATCTCGCGCTTAATCAAATATTCCATCAGTGCCGTAGCGGCGAAGACATTACAAGTTCCCCGTTCACCTTGATGTTTCACTGGTGTCATGACAGAACTGAGATCGACAATCTGAGCATGAACGACGGAGGACATTGTCATCAAAGTTAAAAAAAGGGTCAGAGGAACATTCATACGGAACCTCAAATTATATTTTGTGATTGATGTACGGCCTCGCCAGTTCCTCGACAAGACAAACACCGGAAAGTATGTATAATTTATAGTATTATTTTTGAGGTCAAAATGAAAATACTTGCCTTGCTGGTTATTTTGCTATCTTGTGCCACAGATATCAAACAAGAGCTTGCTCCCCTTCCCATGAATTTTGAAACTCAACTGAAATCCTACTTCCGTCGTGCAGGCGGAAGGGCCGAGCTACACAACAATGTCGTACAGGAGAAGCGTGTCGCCGTTTTTGATTGGGATAATACGATGATTAAAAATGATGTTGGCGATGCCACTTTTTTTTGGATGATTGAGCACAATCTCTTTATCGCTCCAAAAACTTGGGCCAGTACTTCACCCTTTTTAAATGAAAAGGCCCTCCAACATCTCAATCGTGATTGTCCCGTGGAGCATAAATCGAAACGTCTCCACCTTCAAACGGCTACCGGGCCATGCGGAAAAACCCTGCTCTCAATCTACGCTGATGGGGTTCTTGCTAATGGCGATCCGGCCTGGGATAAAAAGGCCAAGCTCTATAACAAAATGTATATAGAACCGAGCTACGCCTGGGCCGCTTCTCTTCTCCAAGGACATGAACCCGAAGACATTAAAGAAATTGCCAAAATGGCGATCGAATTTTTTCTCATGCAACCGATTGGTGCAAAAAGGAAAATTCACGAAAAGGAATACGCAGGTTTTATACGCATCTATGCTCCCATGCAAACGCTGATGGATTACTTGCAAAAAAATCACGTCACTGTTTGGATTATCTCTGCCTCTGAACAACACTTAGTTGAGGTTTTTGCCGACAAAGTTGGTATCTCCGCCAATCATGTTATTGGCATTAGGCCCGTTATCCACCAGGGAGTGCTGACGAGCAAGTTTGAATCCTGTGGCGATATTCCCGAAAATAACCAGCAGATCATTACTTACAGACAAGGGAAACGATGCTGGGCAAACAAAATTATTTTTAAGGTAGAAGCAGGACCGGCGCAGCTCAATCGTCCGGCCCCCATTTTCTTTGGTGCAGGTGATTCAGATACTGACCTGGAATTCTTGAGAGACAGTCAAATCAGACTTGTTATCAACCGAAACAAGACAGAACTGATGTGCCAAGCACTATCGAGTAACACTGATAGCTGGTTCATCTCACCCATGTTCATTGAACCTAAGCCTAAAAAAACCACACCTTATGACTGCTCTTCTTGGGGGATCACATCCCAGCAGGAACCCTAACCTCATGAAATAGCTAGGCCCTAAAAAAAAATAAAAGCATCTAAAATAACATTACTTGTAAGATTTACAACTTTACCCAAAGCTACGTCCTTTCATGGCAAAATTCATCGCTTCGTAAAGGTAATGGAGTACCTGGATTATTGGGTCATGAGGTCAAGTGAGGATCGGGTCATGGGTATGCCTCAATTTTTGTCTTTTCGTCAAATTGCAAACATTTTTGTTTTGCTCTTTGCTTGTAACGTGATCTGTGAGCAGATCGCTGCCCAAACGCTTGAAACCAATCTCACGCCCAACCCCTGGACCGGCAATTTATCTGTCAGCTTAAATAGCAATGCAGAAAAGTGGAACAATGAAAATCATTCTTTCAGTAATGACTATCTGTTTGGACTCAAACGCCCGATCGGCAATCACGCATTAGATTTTAGTATAACCTCATCTAAAGACTTAAAAGGTGAGCGAAAATATGAATGGGTGAATGTCAGCACAGGGCATACGACTCCCACCAAATCCTTGAGTAAAGTACTTGATTTAAAATTGAAAACCTCACTCACGGCACCTTTAAATGAGGATAAGCGTAAAAATGAAACCTTGGTCTCTCAACTTACTCTCTCGCCTACTCTTAGCTTCAAATTGGAAGAATTAGGATTCTCAGGCGTAACCTTGGCCTATC
The DNA here is from genome assembly GCA_964359085.1 of uncultured Bdellovibrio sp. Taxonomy (GTDB): domain Bacteria; phylum Bdellovibrionota; class Bacteriovoracia; order Bacteriovoracales; family Bacteriovoracaceae; genus GWA2-49-15. The sequence goes on from CAYHRT010000164.1 coordinate 2,953, forward strand.
GTCCCTTTGTACGACAAAATTTCCACCAATACACCGTCTCGGCAGAAGGAAAGTCAAATACAGAACGCAGCATCCGTCAGCGCCTGGCGCTTGGGTTCTCCATTACGGATAATTTATCACTTGATTTTGATGGTTCATACCAACGAAACTATACCTACCAAGGAACGGCAACAGACAGTTATGCTTTAGACGAATCAATAAGCTATAGTTTTACGCCAGCATTTTCCTGTAGTCTGGGACACTCAAACGATGGCAGTGTCCTGGCCGCTGATGGACGAACAAGTAACATAGAATTTTCGAATATAAGAACAAGTATGTATTATGCATCTGCTGATTTTACATTTTAATGACTAATTTTGGAGAGATCGTTATGTCACAAAAAAACACCATCAAAATGCTGCTTGCCTTGAGTGTTGTGATCTTCGTTGGCTGTGCCAAGGAATTGCCAATCCAAGAATCAGACGACATAAAAGATAATGTTATGCCATTGTCTGTCTTCACCGAGGAAGTGGAAATAGAAACTTCAGGCAATCAGATGATGGCCTATAATGACCTTGACCTTGGCCAGGTTGTCGCTGTGAATGAAAAAAAACTAGCTAACGTCACTTATACGAAGGGCCCGCAAGAATTGGCACCGCTCTTTAAAGATCTTAGAATTGAAAGTGACAATGTGGGAACACGATTTAAAGTTACCTTTCAGATTTCTAAGAATTACCTCGTTGCCTCAATAGATACTGGTAGCGAGACGCTTTCGGGACATTCGACCGAATTGAGTAATAACTCAAAACTTATCCCTATCTTCCAATTTCCTATTGACGCCTATGGAATCAAGCGACGTACAAAAAATGCATTAGGAGAGGAAACCCGGACTATCGAATTTGTCAGTACAAATAAAGATTCTGCTACTCACGTCAAAGTACCAACTCTCTTGTCATCCAGAAAACTCGCCGGTCTCTTTGCCAGGACCCCGGATGAGCAATCTAAAGTCTTACTCAAAGATAAAATCGAAAAACGTGTTTGGCGAACTTTCCAAGTACGACGTTTAATTGGAAATCCATCAATATTAGCCACCTCGCCTGCTGATGGTAAACCCTACCAAGATGATGACGTGGTAAGACTTAAAGTCATTGAAAATGTCATTTACATTTATCGCCCTATCTCATCTCAAGAACTCACTGTCCTAGAACAACAGGCCGAGCGATTTGGGCCAGCAATCCGCAACCTTTTAAAGTGTGATGAAAGAACTGCCAAGGCCGCCAACATAGAAGAAAAAGAATGTTTTCTGCGTGCCGAATTCAAAGTTAATGTTTCGGCGGTGGTCCTCAAGAGAGATGAAGATGATGACGGGGCCCTTCTAGCTACTGCTTCACCCTCGGTCTCCGGTGACTTTCATCAGACACGCCTGATATACCTCTATAGTAACTCCTTCCAAAATGAACTTCCCCTGCAAGAATCAGATGACATGAAAGAGAATGTTAAAGCACTTTCTCTTTTCCAAGATGAGATGGAAATCGAAACCTCTGGAACTCAGATTATGGCATACAACGACTTAGAGCTTGGACAAGTCGTTGCCGTTAACGAGAAAAGATTAACGTCTGTAAACTACATCAAGGGACCGCAAGAATTGGCGCCACTGTTTAGGGATCTACGCATTGAAAGTGATAGTATCGGGAAACGATATAAAGTCACATTTCAGCTTTCTAAAAATTATCTCGTTGCATCGATCAATATGGGCGATGAAACGCTTTCAGGGCATTCCAGCGAGCTAAGCAATAATACACATCTCCTTCCCATCTTCCAATTTCCTATTGATACCTATGGAACCAAACGTTGGGCAAAAAATTCTTTAGGTGAGGATACTAGCACTGTCGAATTTGTTAGTACCAATAAGGACGCTGCTAAATACATTAGAGTTTCGACTCTCTTGTCATCCAGAAAACTCGCCGGCCTCTTTGCCAAAACTCCAGAGGAACAATCTAAAATCTTACAAAAAGATAAAGTTGAAAACCGCGTCTGGCGAGTCAGTCAGGTACGTCGTTTAATTGGTAATCAATCTATTTTGACCACCTCGCCCTCGAACGGGAAGACCTATCAGGAAGATGACGTTGTCCGTCTCAAAGTTTTTGGAGATATCGTCTATATTTATCGACCGGTTGAAGTCTCTCAGCTAAGTGAAGTTGAGCGACAAGCTGAGCGTTTGGGACTGCCGATTCGCGCTCTCCTTAAGTGCGATGAACGCACGGCCCGTGCTGCAAAAATTGTTCAAGACCAATGTTTTTTACGAACAGAATTTAAAGTTAATGTCTCTGCCATTGTCTTAAAAAGAGATGAAGATGATGATGGCGCTCTCCTAGCAACTGCTTCTCTCTCATCGTCTGTTGATCATAATCAGACTCATCTTATTCGGCTTGACAGTAATTCCTTTCAAGAAGCAGGGCTTGAAATTGCCAGCGTTTTGCCGTTTGGCACAGAACTCATTTTGAATAAATCTAAGGATGTTGATTTAAACTCTGAGTTTTTATACGTCCCTTCCACTCATGATACTCCAAGAGAAGTTGTGGTGGCCGATCCCTTCTTCCAAGGAGGAGAAAAAATTGTTAAATTCAGATGGTTCGAAGATGGCTTACGCATCTACGAGATGGAGAAAGATGGCCGTTTTAGTGCTAACGACTTAAACAATTCTCCCGTGCTGACGATCCCAGGCAGACATGTCGAATGGCAATGTGCAAAAGATCGACAGGGTGTGTGTGTTGGTGGGCTTTCTGAAAACTCGCAAATGCCATGGCGACAACGTCAATTTTTCATTCCAAATTTAGACAATATTCAGGTTCAAGAAGTGAACAGTCTAAATATTTTCACCGCCAATGATAGCTGCGTACATAACACTGCATCGAGAAAAACTCATCATGAAATCAAACCCGGTGTGTTCAATATTGAATTGGAACGGACTTATGAGGTTAGTAGTGATTTCTCGTGTATTATCGATCTCTATTTTTCAGACATTCTTAAAAGCGCATCTTTCAACGTGAAATATTTTTACTCCATTGTCCGCTTGGATTCATTAATTTCTCCAAATTACGAGACTGTATCTTACCCAGTTACAGAGCATGACGATTTCGGTTTTTTTAAAGACGAAGATTTTAGACTTAATGACGTCTATGATACTCGCCGTTTGATTCAGAATTTTTATCTGAACCGCTTCAATCCTAAAAAAGCATCCATTAAATATTACTTAAGCAAAACTTTTGATCGTCCCGAAAACCTATTTCTAAAAGAGAGCACTTATAAAGTAATTGAGAATATCAACAAATCTTTGGCAGTTGCCAATGCTAACTTACAATTAGAATTGGTTTCCCCTTCTGAAATCTTCCCTGGTGATTTACGGGCCAATTCTATTGTCCTCATTGATGATCCGCTGGATAGCGGTCTCTTGGGATATGGCCCTAGTGTATCCAACCCACGCACAGGTGAAATTGTTCAAGCACACGTCAATATGTACGGTGGCGTGCTTCGGACCATGACTCGTCATGTATATCGAAGTATGGTTGAGCTCTCTATTAAAAATAAAAACGCCACGCCAAGCGATGCTATTGTAACACCTGCTCCAACAGAAAGGGCAGCTCCACAAACTGATCGTGCATTTCCAGAGAAGATGGCTGCTGCAACTCTAAAAGATCTTGTCAATAGAACGAACCTCTTTACTTCAAATCGAATTGAAACCAGAGTTCAAAACATTCTCCAAGAGCGACTCCTGACAAAAACCGACACCTCAGCAGCCACACTCTCGCGTGGCGAGATGATGCATCTCTATGGGCACTCAGATCGCGATCTACGTTTACCTCCGGAAAACATGACGGAGCAAGATTTAAATTCCCTTATGTCCAAAAAAACCCCTTATGAGAATATGCTGGAGCGCTACTCCAAGCATTGCGCCTATCATAAAGATTTCGTGAATATGTCGGTCTTTGAAAAGGCCTACATCAAGGGCATTAAAGACATTGAAGGAATTTTGAATGATGATGGAACCCTAAAAATTTGGGACGAATTATCGCCTTCACAACAGCTTAAGGCCACTGAGTTAATTGTAGGACATGTCTATAGAACTACACTGACTCATGAACTTGGTCACAATCTCGGATTACGCCATAATTTTATTGGCTCGGCCGATCAGAAAAATTTCTATACGGAAGAAGAATCCAAGACCATGGGACTTGAATACGTGCCTCAGTATTCTTCCATCATGGATTATGGATATAGTGAGCTAAACGAATTACCTGTTTTTGGCAAATACGATATTGCCGCCTTTCGCTTTGGCTATGCTCGAAAAGTAGAAGATGCTGAAGGCAATCTGCTTGACATTGCACCAGGAAAAACATTGACCGATTTAAAAAAGGAACCCGGTGTAAAATTACGGGATTTTGAATTCTGTACCGATGAGAATGCCGGACTTTCTGTAAAGTGTAATCGATTCGATGAAGGCTCCACGATTACAGACATTGCTCGTCATTACATAGAGTCCTACAAGGGTGCATATAAGTATTCAAATTTTAGAGATGGCCGTGATGATTTTTCTACCTATGGAATCGCCAACTATCTTATGTGGAAGGCCCAAGAGTTTAAAAGAATGCGCCAGATCTTTGAAGAGTCTGAATTATTTGGAACTATCTTTGATCACGAAACTATGTCGGTTGGGTGTTCACCCGATGAATTGGCCAAATACCCTATTTGTAAAGAGATCAATGACCGTCGCGATGCCACCAAGTTGATTGGGGAATTTTTCTTAGAAGTTATCAAAACTCCTGATTTAACTTGCGCTTTGGCCAAGGCCGATCAACCGACTAAAATTGCCGAGCTTCGTCCCTTTCTGACCATCTATAACAAAATGAAATACAATACAGAAAAAAAGCTCATCACATCTTGTTTTGATCCCGATATTAAAGATTCTTTGGCGAAAGATGAATTCATTGTTATTGCCGAAGGCGGAAAATCATTATTGAGCTTTAAAGGAACTGACCCACGCTACAAGTACAAAACTGATATCGATGTTCGCGGAGTATGGCCTGATAAATTGTTAGCCATGCGGGCACTTACCACTCGGCAATCAGACGTTGGCAATACGGAAGACGAACAGCGAAGTTATGTAGAATTAAGCGCTACATCGGGACCGCTCGAGAACTTCCTTGAACACATTTTGCTCGGCAGTTCCTTGCAAAAACCAACCCCCTTTGTTACCGAAGATGGATCAAGTGTCAAAATATCCTACAATCTGGATGCCGATCAATACATTATTCCCGAGCAACCGCATTGGTATGCCATCCGTTACTTTGGCCTACCCATAAATGATTCAGTTTATTTAAATCAGGTAATGCTAAAAGTGGCCCGGCGTGCAAATTTAACTTCCGATCCAAAATATCGTGAAGATGCAGATCGCTTCGGCGATTCCATAAGTGTTATTAAACGGCCTTCTTCAGATGTCATATCATCAGAGAGTATCGTCTCCACAATCATCGGCAATACTACTTATGCCGCGACCGAAGGGCTGACCTTGGCCAATACTATGATCACCTCAATCAAGGCCCTGCCGTTCTTAAAATTACTGGATGAAGAAGTCATTTTAAAAGTGCTGCAAAATAGAATTGATCCCCCCATTCCTGATGGACTGAGCAATGATGAAAAAACCGTTTTAGGGATGGAAGCCGATCTACTGGCTCAAATTCTTACGATTACTGCAAGAGGTGTGGTGCTCAAAGAAGAAGACATGATTGCACGTTTTGGACCTGTTGCCGGACATAATATTTTTCTCGCCAACTCATTAGGGGCAGAAGGTCTGCAAAAAATCATCACGATAAAAAATTCCTTGGGCAAGGCCCCCGCTGATGCTACTTCAGACGAGAAGAAGCTTTATGCTCTCGATATAAACATTCTTGAAGAATTTGCTTCGGGTAAACTTGAAGCACAAGTTGAAATGTACAGCCAGAAACTTCCCCTCATGCCGAGGGCCTTACTTTCGGAATAGTCTCCATCATTTATTGGGAGTAACCTGTTTTAAATAGGTTACTCCCAATTTTTGCTCCAAACTTTGAATTGTGATA
>CAYHRT010000165.1:0-8966 GCA_964359085.1 uncultured Bdellovibrio sp.
GAAGAATTTTTGAAAACTTTTTTCTTACTCCCTATATTTTTGCGGGCGTGCCTTTTAATGGTCCCAATCTTGAGGCCACGATTACTGATGATATGGGCAACTCAGGTTTTGTTAACGGACGCAAGGAAGCGGCAGAATTAGATGCCATACCATTTGCTACTCCTGGGCTGAGTATCGGCTACACACCCTGGGGACTAAGCTTTAATGCCTTAGGGCCCTTTTACTCAATATACTCCGACAAATTATTCAATGGTTTAAAAATGTCGACCTATTCACTCACCCTAACTTTCGGAAAGGCTCCGTGAGTAAACTAATAATCATGTTGGCAAATTTGTCCGCCTAACCACTCTCCTTTGAAAACCTTATAATTAGACAAATTCAAATGAAGGAGTATGCATGAAAATTATCTTATGGATGATGGTCTTAGTGTTCGCTCAACTTCAATTTGCCTATAGTGCCGATCTTGAGCACTTCATAAAGCGTTTTTCTTTTAAACGAAATGCTCAAGGCATCCTTGTTGCCGTTATTGACCGCAGTCTCCTCGACATGACTCAAAACTTAAAAGCGCGAGATTTAATCCAGGGATCTCTAGCAGAATTGATTAAACTCTCTGAAGACCTTCATGCGCAAGGACATGGAGGCGATTTATCCCTTGTGATTCAAGATTTTCTGAACAGAAACCTTTCCCAATTGTCGGCCGAGAATAACCAAGAAACTGCTTTGACACTTTTGGCATCCTTAGATTCCAAAAAAATCCGCGAGCTTATGAATCATCCAGAATGGGAAAAGGTTTATGCTGCCCTCGATTTTGAGGTCAAGCTTCTCGGAGACGATTACGCGACCTTGGCCCGCCCCGATTCTCGTCTCTACTTTTATAAAAGAAATTTATTCTCCGGGATCTCAAAAAACATTACTTCGTTGATAAAAAGCTTACTTCCCTTTGGTGCGTGGTTAGATGTTGTCAATTTCCTTTCTAAAAAATTTATCGATACCATTCATGAAAACCAGAAATTTCACAAAAATATCCTTCTCTATTATGTCCGCAATTTTAACGCCGAGGATTTAGGACTCTCCGAATTGGAAAGAAAAAAAATCTTGTCCTCGCTTTTTGATGATGAGATGCCGCTCTATGCTGTGTGGGATTTATGGGATGCCATTCGGGACTGGCCAAGCTATGGCGAGACAAGGCATGGGAAGGCCATGAAAAAGGTCGAAAAAGGTATTAAGAAGTACAGCGGAAAATTTCGTTCCCTCGACGAGCGTTGGGGTGATTATTACTATCTTGCCACCACCAAGAAGGGCCATCGCGTGGTGCTTAACTTCATGGACCCTGTTTATTTTTTCACTCGTTTCCCCAGTGTTGGCGTGTATCTCGATAAAAGATGGGCCAATATCTTGGAACGATCAATTTATGAAGTGGTCAAATTGGCCGTGCGTTTTTTACCCTGGGGATTCGTAGGTACAGTGGTAGACCCCATGCTCAATATTCGTTACAAAGACCAAATCGAACATGAAGGGAGCTTATTGGCGCATTTGGAAGGCAATGACCAAGCATTCAGCTTGAGCAAAGATGTCCTCCGACAGTCTATTAACCCCTTTATTATTAAAACTGGAGGCCTTCGCCAAACTACTCATGGTTCAAAATTACCAAACTTGTTTGGCGATTTCTCAGAAATTCTTAATCGCTAAAGTAAATCAACGAATTCATCTGAGATCTTTTTTCTTGGGAGTTCTTTCATGGTACAACATGAGCATTTCCGTAAGATTGAAAATATGATGCATTCTGCCCCCTTTGTTCAATGGGCCGGTGCACGAGTCACTGTCGGGGATGCTACTGCTGAAATCAAATTCCAGGTTCGCCACGATTTTTTCCATGCCGCTAAGGCCATGCATGGGGCCCTTTACTTCTTGGCGCTTGATAACGCCGCCTTCTTTGCTGTTCAGTCCCTCGTTGATGATGTCTTCGTTCTCACCGTGACATTTACGACTTACCTGACCCGCCCCGTTTCGGAGGGGGCCTTAAGATCCGTGGGAAAAGTCGTGCACAAAGGCAAGACTCAGTTTATTGCAGAATCGATTCTCTACGATTCTGAAGATCGTGAAATTGGACGTGCGAGCGGTGTATTCATCCGAGGCAAAACTCCCCTCACGCCTGATATTGGCTACCTCTAATAAATCAAAAATGAAAACACGAAATATCACATCTTATGACGTTATTATTATCGGCGTAGGTGCGGCGGGCCTGATGTGTGCCATTTATGCGGGACGAAGAGGGCGTCATGTCTTGGCAATTGACCATGCCAATTCCTTGGGAAAAAAAATTCTAATTTCCGGCGGAGGTCGCTGTAATTTTACCAATCTTGGTGCGAGTGCTACCCAGTATCTCTCTGCCAACCCTCATTTCTGCAAATCGGCCTTATCTCGTTTTCCTCCTCAAAGTTTTATCGAAATGCTGCAAGGCCATCAGATTCCTTTTCATGAAAAGAAACTCGGGCAACTTTTTTGTGATCGCTCGGCAAAAGATATTGTTAACATGCTCAAGGCCGAGTGCGATCTCTCACAGGTGGCCTTTCAACTCGACTGTAAGGTGCATGACATAACTCCACCGCCGGAAGCTGCTTCCCTATTTTTAATTCAAACAAATAAAGGCGATTTCACCTGTCGATCGCTCGTCATTGCTACAGGCGGGCCATCACTCCCCGGAGTCGGTGCTAGTGACTTTGGTTTCAGAATCGCACGCCAATTTGGACTCAATATGATTGAAACCGCTCCAGCTCTCGATGGTTTTGTGTTTGTTCAACCGGAAGTTAAGTTGTTTAGCAATCTCTCGGGTCTTTCACTTGAATGCGAGCTCACCTGTTCCTGTTCCTGTCCCTATTCCTCACATCCCATAACGTTTCGAGAAGGCCTTCTCTTTACTCATAAAGGGTTAAGTGGTCCGGTGGCCCTCCAGGCCTCACTCTATTGGAGGCCTGGCCAATATCTCAGCATTAATTTCATCCCAGGGGTCAACTTATTCGAATGGTTTTTAGGCCAGAAGAAAAAAGGCAACTGTGCCATGGTTAAGACGGTGCTGGGCGAACTCATTCCGAAGAGATTGGCTGAACAATTATGCCAGCACTTTTTTCCAACACCCTTACCTCTCCCACAAGTTTCTGAAAAGGAATTGGCGGTATTTTGTCACATGCTGCAGAATTGGCAAATCATGCCCAGCGGAACCGTCGGTAATAGCAAGGCCGAAGTCACTCGCGGGGGAGTTGATACACATGAGCTTTCTTCCAAAACCATGGAAGCGAAAAAACAACCTGGCCTGTATTTTATTGGTGAAGTTGTTGATGTTACAGGCCAACTTGGCGGTTATAATTTCCAATGGGCCTGGTCTTCAGGATGGGCCGCCGGCCAAAGTGTTTAAAAATTTCCCCCGTAGTATTTCCGCTCAGGCTTGATAAAATCTACATAAGAGGGAGTTTCATGATACGTATTATTTTATTTTTGCTGCTCGCTTCTTGTGGCACAGTTGCTCACAATCCCGCTCAACCAGTTGGAAAACGAAAAATTGCCTCAGAAGAAAAATATGGCGCATTAATTTTGTCAGACATTCACGTTTTTACCGCCACCAATTCAAAAAGGCCAAGCATCATTCCCCCAAAATTTCATGCCCTGCTAGAGAAGCTTGAGACATTCATAGAAGAAAATAATATAAAATTTGTGGTTCTTCTTGGGGATTGCACCAGCGGTAATGGAGGCGATAAATACTCATTGGCCACTGTAAAGGCCTGGTGGGATGAATTGAAAGAATCTCTCACGCCTCTGATGCAGAAAGGTGTGAAAGTTTTTCCCGTGGCCGGTAATCACGATTATTACACTCACAATCACCAAGAGGGTTACAAATATGCCTGGTGCTTATTTGTAGGGGACCCAGTTCATTGTGGCGATAGTACTCTCCCCCAGGATGCTGATTTCACCCTCTCGGCCCCCAAACCCGAATATTACACTTTGTCTTATAAAAATCTGGATTTGTTTTTTCTCCACGCCGTTGATTACAGCATGAGTAAGGAGCAAGAAACCTGGTTACAAAATGTGGCTCAAGCGTCAAGAGATAACCAGCATGTAAAAATGGCCTTCGGGCATGTTGCGCTTTACACCAGACTGATCGAAAAACCGTTCATCGCCTTCGGTAATAAAGTTTCCGGTCTTTTACGTGCCGGTAATATTCAGCACTATATGAACGGCCACGAACACTATTTCTGGGATGAGTTTATTGGCGAGACAAAATTCCGTCAAACTATCGTAGGGACAAGTTCCGGTACCTACAACTATGCCCCGCATCTTCGTAACTACGAACGTTTTTGTAAAAAACTAAATTCTGATGGGCTTAAAATTTGTGAGATGGAACCTGACCATACTCAATTTTTAACTCGCCCAAGCGACAGAAAGCAAATATACAAACAAATGTTTGTGCATTTGGAAATTGATGAACAGGCCAATAGCTATGCGCTTAAACCTTACGCCTTTTACAAAGACGAAATCATCCCCTTTTCTTTATAAGGTTTTTTTCATTCCCTCGTGAGTGGCCTCAAATCCGAGTGTTTTATAAAAACGGATGGCATTGGTGCGAACTTTGTTACTGGTAAGTTGAACGACGCCGCAGCCTCTCTCTTTGGCACGCTCAAACGCATAAGTTAAGAGCTTCTTCCCAATGCCCTTACTTCGCAGGGATGACGATACCCGCACCCCTTCGACTTGGGCGCGCTTCACACCACGCATAACAAGAACAGGGATATAGGTGAGTTGAAGAACGGCAATAACTTTATGATTGGGCAACGTCCCGACAATGATTTCGTTATTTGAATCCAGCTCAATCTCCTGAAAGGCACGAATATATTCTGGTGCAGGAATTTTTGCTACGATTTCTCCTGAGTGGGCCACCACATCTTCCGCCAGTAAAACAATAATCTCGGACAGATCCTCGATCCGCGCTTTTCGAAACGCCACCATTTCTGTATTATCATTCATAGCAAGCCTCCTTAGACAAGGTTATATCAAACTGGGAAATAATAATAAACTGACTTTTCAAGAGCTTTTTTGGTGATATACTTATGAAACTTTATCAACATAACTAGGAGCTTCACATGGCCAAAGGACAAGACAAAGGACAGGACAAGGGAAAGGCAAAAGGCAAACCCAAACTGACTACCAAGGAAAAACAAGATCGAAAGAAAGAGAAAAATAAACTCAAAGGTAAGTAAGCGTTCGCAAATTCAAGCTAATAAAAAAGGGCAAGAAAATTTCTTGCCCTTTTTATTCTTTCTTTAGGATTGTTGCCTTGCTAAAAAAGTACCAACCAATAACGATATTAGAAGGGGGCGAGATTAAAAGTGTTCCCCACGCAAACCAGGTGGCACTGTCACTAAAGGCCAGATAGGCCCAATCACTGAACACCTCAGACAAGCGCAGGCCAGCAACCACCACCAACCATAGATAATTTGTTTTCCACTTAAACAATGTAATGGTTTGAAAAAGTGCGAAGGCCGCCCAAATCGCGCCTGTCCTCCTCAGGAGACCGTAAGTTTCAAGATAATCCGTCCCGTGAAAAATTTCGCACCAGAAATCGGGCAAAAATAGGGCAGCGGTAGCAAGCACCACATCGAGAGCAATAAGAAAAATAAGCAGTCTGTTAATCGAGCTTTGTTCTTTGGAAGTTAATTGCATGCATAATATTATTTGATTATTCTTGATCATATGTCTAATGGAATGCGAACAATTTATTGTGAAGATGCAATTGAATGGCTCAAGGCCACCCCAATCCTGTCAGGATGCTCCATCGTGGCCTCCATGCCCGATGTCTCCGAGTTTCCAAAATTCAGTCTTGACCAGTGGAAGGATTGGTTCATTCAAACCGCCAGTCTTGTCATGTCTCGTTGCCCGGATGAAGGTGTCACTTTGTTTTACCAGTCCGATATTAAAGTCGAGGGAACTTGGGTGGATAAAGGTTATTTATGCCAAAAGGCAGCAGAAGCCTTAGGGCATGCGCTGCTGTGGCATAAAGTAGTTTGCCGTGTACCACCCGGAGTGATCACCTTTGGCAAACCGTCTTACACTCATCTGCTGTGTTTTTCAAAAGACCTTCGTGCCAATGTTGCGAAATCAACCGCAGATGTTATTCCCGAAATCGGCGAAAAAACCTGGCAGCGTGGCATGGGATTGCAGGCCTGTCTCTTTATCGCTCAATTTATTGCTGAGCAAACTAGTACTCGAACAATCGTTCATCCCTTCTGTGGCGAAGGTAGCATGCTAGCGGCCGCCAATTATATGAATCTACGAGCGGTTGGGATTGAACGTGGTGTAAAACGCGCCAAGAAGGCCGGCCAGTTAAACATTGCTCGCGATGGCAAGAGTTGGGTTTGGGATACGCCTTAGATGTAGATTTGGCCCTGTAAAACTAGTCCTCTTGATTATTCATAAGATAAGGATATCCTCCAACATTATAATACCAGTCGGTGGTACTCCAAACTGATTCATAGAGATCAATCAGTCCGGCCGTACCCCCTGCATCGGTCGTCCTCATGGCAAGAGAAGTTGCACCGTTACCCAGAGCGCTTGCTCCGAGATTGCAAGTAGTCACGCCGTCACCATTGTTGATCCAAAAGTTGGCAGTATCTGTTGCGCCTGACCAACCGGCAAAGCAACCCATCGTGCCCGAGGTTCCAGCAACCTTACCAATGGCGTAAGAAAACTCTACCGTGGTGCCTGCGTCCAGATGTCCGCCAAATCCTCCGACTTCTGACCCTCCATTTGATGTTACACTTCCTTTAGCATAGCAGTTCGAGACTGTTCCGCTCTCAAGATATCCTACAAATCCGCCGACATAATTGGGGCCACTGACCTCCGCGAGTGAATAAGTTTCGCTGATATCTTCCAAACTCCGCCCAATGACTCCGCCTGTGTAAAGAATCGAACCACTGACTGCGACCGTAGACGCTACATTGCTCCTAGATATCCTGATCGGCCCATATCCTGCAATCCCCCCGACATAGCTTCCTGCGCCTGAGACAATCAGATCATCAACTGAGGAATTGGCAATGATTGCACCCGGAGCTGTAGCATTTCCTATAATTCCTCCGACACTATGCTGCCCGACAACCGTTGATGTTCCAGTTCCATCCACATGAACGTCATCGATCACGGCCCAATTCGTGATCGTTCCTGCCACCGCACCGACAGCACTACAAGTGCCGCAAGCAGCAACATTACCGATCGTGAGAAACAGATGCTCAACCGTACCTCCAGAAATATATCTGAACAGTCCAGTTGGGGTAACAGTGCTCGCAATATCTAAATTCGAAATGGTTTGGTAATTTCCCTTGAAAACACCAGTGAAGGGATTGCCAGGACTTCCGATCATGTTGAAGGTGACACCACTTAAATCGATGTTGGCATAGAGCTTAAACGCCTTATCCATATAGGCTGCGGTATCACTGATATTGTTGAGCTGGGTTGCCGTGCAGATCCCATAGGGAGCCCCAGGAGTTCCGACCCCGATGGCAAAGGGAGAATTGGTTAAGGCCGTTCCCGCACACATGGCCACGGTTATCGTGACAACAGCTGCATTACTCAAGGCCCCCGCAGCGTCGCTGATCATGTAAGTGAGAGAATCGCCTCCAAGAAATCCCGCCTCGGGCGTATATCGGATCGTTCCAGCGACAAGAGTGGCCGTGCCATGTGAGGGCCCGGCAGTGATCGAGCTGATAGACAGAGTCACACCCGTATCGTTACCGAGCAGATTGAGTCCCGTCTCAGTCTCATACTGGATGGTTTGCGCATCGGCAACCGCGACAGGGAGGGAGTCGGAAGTTGTCGTGCTCTCGGTGCCGCTACTGGCTGTCTCTGCAAGAGACACCACAATATTGCCAGAATTTACACAGGCCGAAAAAAAAACTGATACAAAAATTAATAAAAATATCTTCCCCATAGGAATCAATTCTTTGTAAAATCAGTAGCAGACTCCTTTCGTCATATTTTAACTTGGCATTGAGAGCAAAAATGTCTCAACCTTAATTCAAAGAGTTACGATGACGATCACGGAGGAAATTCTCCTTCGATGCACGCAAAATTAGGCACTCAGCGACATTTGGCCAGCGCCCTTTCAAGCCCATCCTTGATGTAATAGGGCGATTCTTTCTTCTGCATACTGTTTAAGAATGTGCAGGTTTCTTTGGTGAGCTTTTTGAATTCTAGCAACTCGTGAATGACCACAAGATGATGGCGTGTATTTGAATTTTTTAATTCTGCGATCCAAAAAGGTTCCAGATTGCGGCCCAGTTGTTCACGCACATACTGCATACTCAATCTGGAGCTAAGACTCAACTCGACCAGAGTTTTTAAGGCCTCTTTATTTTTTGTTGGGATCACGGCCAAAGCCTCTGCTGCGCTCTTAATAAGCGCATTGGAGTCTTCAATTTTACCTGACAAAGCATCTTGAATGCATTGAAAAATTTCACTCTCGAGTTTTGCCGCCATCTTGGGCATTTTTATTAAAAGCTCCAACGCATTTTCTCTCTTCTCAGGTTTTTTAGAGGCGAGAAGCTTTTGAAAGCGCTCTTGGCTTGGAACGAGATCACCACATTCGATTTGATATTCGATACACAAATGGGTGCGCGCCTTAATTTCATAATCTTGATGGGTGATAATAATATTTTTACCAAGGTTCTCTCCTGATTCCTTGAGAAAGGTTTGGCGATTGGCTTCATAGCCCTTAATTAGCTTGATTTCATCGTCTTCTTCATCATCAAGTTTACTAATGGCATGCTGGAAACTTTCGATAAAATCTATAACTTCCTTACCGAGTTCATAGCTTGGTTCAGATTTTTGTACATTTTCGGCCATTAAATGTATCAGTGTGGCCTTCATTTTTGATTCAACGGCCTCGCGATAAAGGGGCTCAAGACTGCTATGTAATGTAGCTG
>CAYHRT010000166.1:0-8862 GCA_964359085.1 uncultured Bdellovibrio sp.
TTTTCTCACCCCCTATTTTTTATGACTCTTGAAGGTGTCGGCATGTATCTTACTCCTGTGCAAATCACCTCACTCATGCATCTTCTCAAACGTCATTTCGCGGGTGCGCAGTTTGCCTTTGATTACATCAGTCGTATCTTTGTATCTCGGGCCTATCTCCTGCCCGCAATCAGCAAGACCCATTCACAATTTCATTTTGCCCCATCCAGCATCCAGGAATTTGCTCAGCAATACCAACTCACGCTCAAGGCAGATAAATCCATCGTTACAGAACTGCTCGGCCAATCCCTGATCGGCAGATTGTTCCGTCATGGCCCGTGGGCCAGCAGCTATAAGATGGCCTGGTTTCAACTGCCCTAAATAAATCTGGGCAATTTCTGCTCTTCATTGACACTCCACTCAAGCTCCCTTGGGCCTCTATTCCTTTGCGCCGAGAAGCCAGCATACAAATGACTGCTTACCTCTGCACAAGGAAAACTATTATGAGAAAATCCTCTCGTTATGTAACTTGGATGGCCTGTTTCTTATTCCTAGCTCCCTTTCAGGGAGTGTTGGCAAATCTGGTGCAAATTCTGCATACCAATGACACCCACTCACATCTGGATCATGCCATTCATCGACCTTGGTTGGGAGGCTACGCCCGACTCAAAGCTCTCATCGATGAAAAGAAGGCGTGGGGTACATCCAATGGTATGGGAAACTTGGTCATGGATGCAGGCGATTACTTAGAAGGAAATATTTATTATCTGGCCGAGAAAGGCAAGCGAACCTACGAAATTTATGGTTCCGTTGGCTATGATGTCTCCACCATAGGTAATCACGATTATCTCATGGGTAGCGTTGACCTCGATAAACTTTTTGCTGCTGTTCACCCATCGTTTACGCTTTTAGGCGCCAATTTTTATGTTGATGCCAAATACAAAAATATTAACAAGGTCATCAAACCCTATACCGAGATGGTAATCAATGGAGTCAAAGTTGGTATTTTGGGCGTTACTCTCGATGACGTTCTTTATAAGTGGCGAATTCAAGATGGCGGGATCACCGATGAAGTTGATGCCGCCAAAAACTACGCCCGAATTTTGCGCGAGCGTGGCAATGAAGTCGTCATTGCACTCTCACACGCCGGCATGTCCAAAGATAAAAAAATTGCCAAAAAAGTTCCCGAGATTGATATCATCGTCGGTGGCCACACCCATGATGAAACCTTCCAAATAGTTTGGCAAAAGAGTAAGGGAGGTAAAAAAGTCGCCATCGTGCAGGCCGGCCAACATGCCGAGTGGTTGGGACAATTAATCTTTGACTACGACAAGAGCAAGAAAAGTCTAAAGATTGCTCAATTCCAACTCCTACCAGTCAACAACACAGAGATTGATCAGCAGCTGGCCGAGAAAATTGAAGATGCCAATCTCCCTCTTTATGATTTGTTTGGTGAGGAATGGTTAAATAGCATAGTCGGCCAATCCGAACTTCGTCCAATTTACAGGGGAGGCAATCCCAAAATCTGGCACTTTTTTATCAATGATGCCATGAGAGAAACTGCTCAAGCCGATTTTGCCATCAATGTAAGCGCTCTCTCGGGTTCCAACTTCCCTGAAGAAGGTGGCATTACCCGACGTGATCTGTACAACTCCAACCCCAGAACTTTTGAATTTGAAAATAAGTATGGCTATGACATCCATACGGCAGAAGTGCGCGGTGTATGGGTCGCCCTGGTTGCCAAGGTTGTTATGCGCTTTGGCCTCCCACTCTATTTGAGTGGTCTTGAGTTTGATTATAAAAAGAAAGGCAGTGGCACCTGGGACGATAAATATTCCATCTCCAACCTTCGCACTCATGGAAAGAAATTGAAATTGACCAAAGACTACAAAGTGGGCATGTGCGAGGCCATTGTGCGAGGTGGGTATGCCATCTCACCATGGGTGCGTCTGCTCCTCAAGCGTCCTAACAACACCAAAGTATCCATGTGGCAATCGCTGGAAAATCGTTTGAAGTTGTATCCAGTTGTCAAAGAAAGTTATCTCGAAGATAACTTTGGAAAAGTACCGGGACGTGCTCCCGCCAGCGGGGATCAGATCGAACATCTGTTTATCCCACCAGATCGAAATTAGAAACGCGCTCCGCCCGCTACGCCGTACGTGCGATGGCGGGCCTTAAGCCCTTCCCTATTTTCGATCTCGGACAGACCACCTTCCACATTAATAAAGACATCCTTCTCTTCACCGCGCGATAACTCAGCACCAAGGTTGAGGCCTCGGGTTTTAAAAACATTATCCAAGTGGAGATCGCTCTGCTCTTGCACACTAATAACCGACTCTGCCTTGTTTTCATCAGAATATCCCACCGCATAGAATAAAAATTGCGGAACGAATCGGTATCCGATCATGGCACCGAAATCTGAAGATTTGATTTTAGTATTGCCAGTGACAGTGGAATAATCGTCTGAGTCATCAAAAATCTCCGCCTTCGAGACATCTCGCTCTTTTTTATAACCATATGAACCCATGGCCGCCATTTTAAGACCTTTCTCTTTGCTCCCCGGTTTTCCCAGGAATTGAATTTTTCCACCAAAGCGGTAATGGGATTCGGACCGTTTGGAAAAGATAAAATCCAAGCGAGAAAGTAGACCTACATCCAAACCATAGCCAAGGTCATTGCTGGCAGAATACTCAACATTGCGCTCAAACACGATGGCACTGGGAGTGTTATTGATCAAATCTTTGGTTTGACGGGTGCGTGCCATGCTCACTTTTTGAGAGGAACCAAAACCTGTTTGTCCTCGAAGGCCAAATGTCTTCCCGGTGGTTTCTGGCGTCTGAAAACGTACTGTGGGTGAATGAAAATCCACATCGAGCTTACTTGAGCCACAGCTCGCCACCAACAATACTAGCAAGATGCTGATAAACAGATGGAACATAAAATGACTCCTTGACTTCTATGAAGATTTCTATGAAGCAGTGGGGGCAGGATTAGGCGCGACCTTGACTTCAGGAGGAAAAAATCTCTTCTCGATAAATTCGCCAACATCGGCCAGAGCTGCGGCCTTCTCTTTATGAAAAGCCAAACAATCGCGAATGTACCGCGCCTGATAGGCATCGACGCCAGAAATGGCACTTTCTTTTTTCAAAGACTCAATGATTTCCACAAAACGAGAATGCAATTGTACTGGCTTGCTGGCCTTATACACTTCCAACAATCCAAGCAACTGCTGACATTTTTCACTGCTTAAACGGAAAGCTTCAACGTTCATTGGAATCCTCTCTTTTCAAAGATGGCTAACATTCTGTCACATTCACCGCTAACCCGCCAGTCGAAGTCTCTTTGTATTTGGTCTGCATATCGAGCCCTGTCTGTCGCATAGTCTTAATCACTTTATCCAAGCTCACCTGATGGTGGCCATCACCCATCATCGCCAAACGGCCGGCATTGATTGCCTTGATGGCACCCATGGCATTGCGCTCAATGCAAGGAATCTGCACCAACCCTCCTACCGGATCGCAGGTAAGGCCTAAATTGTGTTCCATAGCGATTTCTGCCGCATTCTCAACTTGCCAAATGGTGCCCCCTAGCGCATCCGTCAGACCGGCGGCCGCCATGGAGCAGGCCACCCCTACTTCACCCTGGCAGCCCACTTCAGCACCTGAGATAGAAGCATTTTTCTTATAGAGAATTCCAATCGCCCCGGCGGTTAAGAGAAAATCTAGGATTCCCTGATCAGTGGCACCAGGACAAAAACGGCGATAATAGAGAAGTACCGCTGGAATAATACCTGCTGCACCATTGGTAGGAGCGGTGACCACCCGTCCACCAGCGGCATTTTCTTCGTTGACGGCAAGAGCATAGAGGTTGACCCAATCCAGCACTTCCAGAGGGTCTGGAACAAAATAGGCCCCACGCTTCTCCCTTATGGCCAGTAATCTTTGATAGGTTTCCGCCGTACGCCTGGGAACTTGAGCGCTGCCTGGAAGAACACCCGTTTCAGTCAACCCGTTCTTCACACACTCCTGCATGGCCTTCCAAATATTATTTAATCCCATCTGGATTTCATTCTGCCCCAACCAAGACTCCTCCCTCTTGGCCATCAATTGCGATATTTTCATTTTCTCGCGCAGACATAGCTCAAGTAAGGCCTGCCCAGAGGAAAAACTGAAAGGAGACACAACCCGCTCTCCAATTGCATCCCCGCCAGTGTCATCAACAACAAAACCACCACCAATCGAATAATAGTTCTGCTGAAAAATGAGCAAATTTCCCGGCCCATAGGCACGAAAACTCATTCCATTTGGATGAAGAGGAAGAGACTGCTGGCGTAAAAAATGAATATGTTTTTGCAAATCAAAGGCAATCTTTCTCTTGCCAAGCAACAGGACACTTCCCTGCTCACAGGCCAGGGTGAAAATATTTTGGGATTTAATCTTTTCCACAGACTCAGGGACTTCACCGGATAACCCTAAAATCAAGGCCCGTTCAATTCCATGCCCCTCTCCCGTCCAGGCCAAACTGGAAAAGAGATCAATGTCCACCGCCCCCAAACTCTCTAGATCAAGGCCTTGTTTTACAAAGGAGTTCATAAAACGCAAAGCCGCGCGCATCGGTCCCACGGTATGAGAAGACGAGGGACCTATACCTATTTTGAAAATATCAAAGACGCTTATGTCGGTATTCACTCTTTGATCACTCTGTATTCAGCTTCAACAATGCTCTCGTCCCTCCCCTCACCTTGTATCGGTTTCGACGCTCGTGCCGACTGATGGGATTGAAGCCTCTTGGGTTTTCGCAAAAAGGAACGAAACAGTTGGTAGAGAAAGAAAAATAAGGCAATACGGAGAAAAAGCGCCATCATAAAAAACATCTCCCTAAGGAAAAGCACTAGCTAAATCATATCAAATTTCCCATAATAAACATTCCCCGTTAAGGAGTGATCATGGTCAGTAACACCAACAACATAAATGAGAACACCCAAACCGTACACTGGGCCGATATGACTGCCGACCGCATTATTAAACAAAAGGGAGATAAAGGCCAGTATGTCTTGGCTTCGGGTATTACTCCCTCCGGCGTGGTTCATTTTGGCAACTTTCGCGAGACTATTACTGTTGATTTTGTTGCTCGGGCACTCAGAGCGCGAGGAAAAAAAGTTCGCTTTATTTTCTCCTGGGATGATTACGATACTTTCCGCAAAATTCCCGCCAACATGCCTAAGCAGGAAGAATTGAAAAAATACATGTTTCAACCTATCGTCGATACTCCCGACCCCTTCGGCCGCAATGAGAGCTATGCCGCCCACCATGAAAAAAATTATGAAGCACAATTAGCTAAAGTCGGAATAGAAGTCGAGGCCATCTATCAGGCGGAAAAATATAAAAAAGGTGCTTATAAAGATCAAATTAAGCTGGCCCTGGTTGAACGCCAAAAAATTATTACCATTCTCAATAAATATCGCTCTGAACCGCTAGAAGACTCTTGGATGCCCGTCAACATCTATTGCAGCCAATGTAATCGCGATAAAACCGAACAGATCAAATGGGATGGACAATGGGAAATCTCCTACACCTGTGAACTGTGTGGCCACCATGGCAGCGAAAATTTACAGACGACTTCACGGGCGAAACTACCCTGGCGTGTGGACTGGCCGATGCGTTGGGTTTATGAGGGAGTAGACTTTGAACCTGGAGGAAAAGACCACTCCAGCGAAGGCGGTTCTTATTCCACCGCTCAGGAAATCGTCAAAGAGGTGTTTGGTGGGACACCGCCAATTTATTTGCAATACGACTTCGTCAGCATCAAAGGGCGCGGCGGAAAAATGAGTTCCTCGAAGGGCGACCTGGTCACGGTCAATGACGTCTTAAATATTTATGAACCTGAAATGGTGCGGTGGATTTTTGCCAGTTATAAATCCAATGTGGACTTTGCCATCAGTTTTGACTTAGATGTCATTAAAACCTATGAAGATTTTGATCGCCAAGAACGGCTGGCATACGGACTTGAAGAAGGTAATGACAAAAAAGTAGCGATGGCAAAAAGGGTCATAGAACTGTCACAAATAGGACCGATGCCCAGCGAGTGTCCCTTCCAACCGGGTTTCCGACATCTGTGCAATGTTTTGCAAATTAATGACGGTGATCTCAGAAAAACTCATATCTGCTATGCCAAGAACATTAAAAATGCTCGTGATGAAAGACGTTTTCAAGAACGCTCGGCCTGTGCCCTCAATTGGCTCAAGAATGAAGCTCCTGATGAATTTAAATTTACTCTCAACCAGACTCGTCCCTCTCTTGACCTAAATCAGGTACAAAGTGATTTCATCCACAAACTTTACACCTATCTAGAAAAAGAATGGGAGAACCTAAAGTCCGACAAAGAATTGCATGAAAAGCTCTATGAGGTTATCCATTCTGTCCCAGGGCTTGAACCCATGATGGGCTTTACCACCCTTTATCAAATTCTCATCTCGCGCGAGAAAGGCCCCAAACTGGCCAGTTTTATTTTGGCCATTGGGAAAGAACGAGTGCTTGCCTTATTGAGACTTGCGTGAGGCCATGATCTCATCTCTCATAAATATCAAAAATTCTATGATCCGATCAGTGTAATTCCTAAGACAAGTCCTCCAGCGAGAAAGTAGTATGAGAGTCACATTTGTTGCCATCGGTAGTGAATTTCTCTCGATTGGTCAGCTCTCTTCAATTTTGAAAAAGGAACTGCACCATGTGGATCTTGCATTTTCTTATTCAATTTTCAACGCGGATATTGAAACTCGCCCCTTTTTCAAACCCTTTCATCATATGCCTCTTTATCAAACTCATGGATTCTCTCCATGCCCAAATTCCCAACATTTATCGCAAACTGGATTGGTCTTACCTCTCCACAATTCTCTATCCGACGAGGATCTCGATCGTCTGGTGAACCTCGTGGCGTACGCCCGCGCTTAAAATAGGGCCAAAAGGCCCCCAACTGCTCGTTATTACATTGCGTCACAAAAACTCAATCCCACTATTTTCTTACAACCGCACCATGTGGAGTGCTTTTTTTATACACTATCTTGAAGAAATTACTGCACTAGGGGATGGTCGATTAAATCGAATCCATCGGTGTTAAAAGGAGTAATGTCATGGGTAGTTTAAAAACTGCACTCATTGGTTTTGTTTTGTGTTTGGGAGGTCTGCATATTGCCACGGCCAATGCCCAATATGCTCAGTGTAACGCCCTCTTAGAAAATCAACTCGGTCGCCCTCAGCAAACTTTCACGGGCAACGGGTATGATTTACGTGAGGCCTGCGACGATGCCCTCAAGCAGTGCCAGTCTGAACTTCAGTGGCGCCAGTACCGCGGTGATTATGGCTCTTACCGCTGCAATCTTCCCCAAGTTGGGCCGACACCGATTCCTGGGCCAATCCCTAATCCTTACCCCTATCCAGGCCGTGCCACCTGTGAAGCTGCACTCAAAACTCAACATGGCGGCATCATCCAAAACTTTTATGGCGAAGGTGTTGATCGTCGTGAGGCCTGTCATCAGGCGCGTTACCAGTGTCAGCAAGAGTTGATCCGTTATCAACAACACGGTCGATATGCCCTTTGTGAAATCACACGTTCCAGTGATGGTGGGTATAATCCTTATCCAGGACCGACTCCCTATCCTGGGCCAACCCCTTATCCTGGTCCCGGCCCTGGCCGTCTGTTCACACAATTGTGCCGCGCCGGACTCTATGACTACACTCAATTGCTACAAACTTTTGAGGGAACTGGTCAAGCCTATGATGCTGAAACTGCCCGACGCAACGCCTGTGACGAAGCTCTCCGTCAATGTGGCCAATATCGCTACGGTCAAACATTCTGCCGCCAACTCTAAGTCTTTAGTGTAAGTCTTTAGGGAGACGGGTTAAACCTGTCTCCCTAACTATCCATGTTTAAGGCACTGAAGGCCTTGCGATAATTACCTCTTTTGAAAATACCGGCAAGCTCATTTAAGGCCAAGACGCGACTATCCGGCTCAAACGACAACGCAATCACACGATCAATAAACTCATCAGCAATAATAATCATGGCGGGGATAATGGGAATAGTGGATTCCGTAACATGCCCTGGAAATCCCTTGTCATCAGGGCGTTCGTGGTGATGCTCTATCATGGCGAGCATATCGGCACTGAAAGCGCGACAGCCATCTTTCGTTAGCAACTCGACCGTAGCTTTGGGATGATTGTAGACTTCGGACAGCAATTTCTTGGGTGCCTCACGACAATCTCTTATATTAATAAAATGTTCAGGCGACAGCAGAACATCACGCAATAAAAGGGACTCCATCACATGTTGTCGTATGCTGTCAGTCTTCCAATCCAAATTATCCAACATATTTAAAACTACGGTACCTACAAATAACGACCTAACGTATTCACTACTGCACTTGCCCTTAAATTGAGCGAAAATATCCTTGGCAATTGCTTGTTTGGAAATGAGATCACCCGAATTCTTGGCCAAGTCGCGCGCCAAGTTAATGGAAGCTTGAGACAAACCGACTTTTACAAATGATTCTTTCAGCACACTATAAGAACTTTGCAAAATCTCTATCTTTTCTTGGGATGAGGTTTGCACATCAAAAAATTTTGCCGAGAGTTCTTTGTTTATCATTTGTACGAATTTAGCGTAGTCCTCTTTAACCGCATAAATTTCTTTAATACCCTTCGCCGCGTAGTGAGCGACCGTGGCCTTCACGTCATCATTGGCATGCGCAACCCGCACAAGCTTGTCATCGGAAAGCCTTAGATAGACGTCGAATGGAAAATTACCACTGTGACGTTGAATGGTCTCAATGGGCACTCGACAATATTCTGGTTTTTCGGGCATACGCTTACCTTAAATCATTTACTT
>CAYHRT010000167.1:0-8849 GCA_964359085.1 uncultured Bdellovibrio sp.
GCCCACATTTGGCAGGGTCTTGGTCAATTCCTCGAAATTTTGTTTGGCCGACATCTTAGTATCCCCTCTGTATCCTTTCTGTATCTTCACTTAACCCTGGGCAATGTTGTACCATTCCCTGAGCAAGCATGATTTTTGGAGTTCTATGGTATGATGAATACAGGTGGCATTCAAGTATTGGAGACTTACATAATGTCGCTGAAGAATGTGAGAACGCTATAAAAATTGAAAAACAAGGCGCAAAAAGGCCACAGTTTATTGATGTCCTGTCGACTAAATCTCACAAGCGGGGTTTAGCGGGTGCTTTTGAGAGTTTTGTGCGCAGTTTTCAAAGCTTCGGGTTCATCATCGTCTTTCTCCCCGTAGTGGTTGTGGCCTTAGCGTGCATGGGCCTGGCCATGAGTCCGGCGCTTTTTGTTTTCGACTGGATTTGTCGCTCCGTTGTCTCCTTCCCTTTGTGGGCCCAGGCCATTGCCAAGGGACTAGGTTTTGCTTTGGGCTTTTTTCTCTACGGAGTCTCGCTCATCTTCATTGCCCCTACCGCCAATAAGCTTATGCCCTTTAAATTGAAGGCCTGGCGCGGGAACTGGTTTTCTCTGCAATCAATCCCATGGTTTTATCACAATGCTTTGACCTATATTGTGCGTTTTACCTTTTTGGATTTCATCACGCCCAGTCCGCTCAATATTCTTTTCTTTAAAATGATGGGAATGAAAATAGGCAAAGGGGTCATGATCAATACCTCATTTATTTCCGATCCGTGCATGATCACGCTGGAGGATTATGTCACTATTGGAGGGAGTGTTACTCTCTTCGGACACTATGGTCAGAAGGGTATTCTCATTTTATCTCCTGTGGTGATTAAGCGTGGGGCAACCATCGGACTCAAGGCCTCCATCATGGGAGATGTGGTGGTGGGTGAAAAAGTCATCGTGCCGGCTCATACTGTTTTACTGCCCAAAACCAGAATCCCCAATGGTGCACGCTTTAAGCAACAGGAAAGCAATATTGTGGTGCCCGAAGAGGATTCGGCTTAGACCACGCCTAAAACCTGTAAAGTTTACAAGGTCAACCCGCTTGAGCGGCTTTTCGCGCTAAAATCCATCATCATATTATTTCCAAGGTGTATGCAATGAAATGCTTTAATTTATCGGGCTTCTTAGTAGTTAGGCTTGTCACCGTTGTCACGGTGCTCACTTTCTCGCTCAACCTATGGGCCGATGGTATATCGCTGCAACAGTGGCAGGAAGATGTGGCAGATTCGCTTCGTTATCGTGAAATGGCCCTGGCCTTTTTTATGGAGGCCTCGGAAAATTTGAAGACTGATAAACCATTGAGCGGAACTCAGATGGCCGATCTCTATAAGTTAAACTATGCGCGCCAGGAACTATTCAAAAAATTAAAGAAGGCCGGAGATCTCTCTTACTTAAAGTTCAAGCAGGAAAAGAAACGCGATTCTCATGGTGCCAAAACATTTATCGTCGGCTTAGAGTCTTTTCTCTATTATCTGCTCATTGATGACAATGTGTTATTGGCAGATATGTTGTTTCAAAAACAAAAGGATTTGCGGCGCATTTTAAATGAGGATAATCAATCTTATTCAGTGGTGTCCAATGGGCTGCATGAAGAAGTGGAGCACTATTTTAGTTTTAAAATGATGGCGCGAAAATCTAAGCTCAATAACAGCTTGCAAAATCTGCTCAAAAGAGTCGAGGTTGCCATCAATGTGGGTGGGATAGATTTAGAAGAGCGTGATCTGGTTTTAGCATCCTATCAATATCAATACAAATATCAACATTCATACGGGAAACGTTTTTCTCTTAACACTAAACATATTTGGGCCAAATATTTCTCCGGCCAAAAAGGTCTTCGTGATTTCTTTCGTTTTGTCGCTGATAAATTTGTTTTCAAAGTCGTCTATGCTTTTGGACGCAGTATTGGTCAGATCCAGTGGCGACAAGGCAAATTGTTCGATCGCAAGGATTTTGAAAGTAAGATGCTGGCTGAATTAAAACCGATGGACGTATTTTTCGATAAATCGCGTTACAAAGTCACTGGAAGAATTATTCCTGGTTTTTGGAATCACAATGCCGTATGGGTTGGAACCGAGGCCGAACTCAAAACCTTAGGGATTTGGGACCATCCGTTGGTTAAACCGCATCAGCAAAAGATTCGCCAAGGACGATGCATCGTCGAGGCCCTGGGAATGGGAACAGTGTTGAATACCCTATCTCATTTTATGAATGTGGATGATTTGGCGATCGCACGCAAAGAAAATATGAGCGATACTGAGATTGTCCAAAAACTGCTACTGGTTTTTGCTCAAATCGGCAAGAAATATGATTTTAATTTCAATACCAACTCCGAAAGTGATGTGATCTGTTCCGAAGTGGTCATGATTGCTTTTCCTGAAATCAAATTCAAGCAGTCAAAGTTACTTGGGAAATGGAGCAGCACTCCGTCCGATCTTGGGCTAGAAACTCTTCCAGGAAAGGCCTTGGTTTTGCATTCCCTGTATTACGAGGGTAGCGAAATCGAAACCCATCGTGAATGGCATATGGAGAAACTGATTCGCGAGAAAAAGACTGATGTAAAGAGTATTATTCCTTAAAAATTTAAAAACTCCTGATTGATTTGCTCTGGCCGGATTGTTTCTAGTACAATCAAGGCTGCTATGAGGAACTTACCGCCTTCTTACAAACTCTATGTCTTGCTTATCGTTCTAGCGAGTGGTGCGGCCTTTTTCACAGCAAAAATGATTGTTACTCCGGAAAAAAAGAATGCCGTCACCAAGTTCTTGAGCAAGAAGGGGGAAGCCGGCCCGTATTCGACTTCAACTTCAGCTTCCACATTCACCATCCTCAGTGTTCCGAGGATTATTCCGGTGGCCACCACCCTCTCACAGACACAGGTAAGAGCGGGCCAAGATGAACTCTATTGGCATGGAATGGATACCCTCGAACCAACTCTTGAGGGGGCCATGGTGGAAATCACCAAGGTGGGTGAATTTTACGTAGCGCTCGGTGATGTCATTATCTCACCTGGGCCGGGAGGCATTGGTCGGTTGCATCCAGGACAACGGGTTCCTCTCCCTCGGCCGAAACTTTGGCCAGGAGGGCGGATCCCACATATGATCGAGGCCAGTCTCAAAGTTAAGGAAGAATTAAAGGCCGCCATGGCCGAGCTGCGGGAGCAAACTGGGATTGAATTTGTCTCGGCCTATAAGGAAAAAGATTTTGTGGCCTTCCGTTCTCACCCAGAGCATTGTTTTTCTCATGTGGGACGTATCGGTGGCGAGCAGGAAGTATGGCTTGGCCCTAATTGCAAGAAGGGAGAAATCCTGCATGAGTTGATGCATACGCTTGGTTTTTTCCACGAGCAATCTCGCCCTGATCGTGACGAACATATGCTGATTTTTTGGGAAAATATTGAACAGAAATATTGGGAGCAATTTAAAAAAATTCCAGCAGAATTTCAGAATTTAACAGATAGTGAATTTGATTTTAACTCGCTTATGCTCTATCCGCCCGAAGCCTTTGCGCGCGACACTCGATTCGCCACCATGGCCAAGTTGAATGGTGATCTGTACACTGTAAATCGCCAGGAGTTGGGCCAGCTTGATATTGAAAAGATTGTCGACATTTATAAGTCAGAATTTGAAAAATAGTGGAATCTATTTCTTAGTCACGACGTTGTTTTTCAGCGGGTGTGCCGGCCAAAGAGAAAAAACTGAGACAGCATTAAGGCAAGGCAATTTCACCGTGCTTTTCCCACCAGTTGCGCTAGAGGAATTACCTCAACCTCCCTCTTCTGCGGGCAAGCTTGATGTGTGGGTGACCGATTCTCAGGCCAAGCGGAAAATTCAGTTTGGCACCATAGATTCCCGCCATGAGACCTTTAAGGCGCTTTTTTCAGTCTATTTTCCCGCCCAGTATCTTACAGAAGCAAGGGCGCGAATAAGATCTTTAAGCCTTCTTATCATGGAGAAAATGTGGCGAGAGGTGCGAGAGAATAGAGAGTGGTCAACTTATCTCACCTTACTCTCTAATTTAAAACTTTTTGAAGATAAAATGGCGCGCCCTTTAATCTTTGAGTATTTAAGACGTCGTAAGGGGAGTGATGAAGGCGAAGATAATAAGATTTGGGAGGATTTAGAGAAGCAAATGGCCCCTTATTTAAAAGGAATTCATGAACGAAAAATACTTCCAGCTCTTTTTAACATGTACCCAAGTGCACGTCGGCAATTTTTAGATACCTTACAGTTGGCGCCTGTTTCTTTTCTCTCCCAGATGTGCTTAAAGGCCCGTGCAAGAATTAATCGTGCCCTCTATGAAGAACATTTTGGTCCACTTCTGAGCAACCGAATTTCCGACTCAGACCAGGATTTTTTTCTTGAACACGAAGAGGAAGATCCCAATCAAGGCTATGAACAACCTGTGGGCGGGGTGGCAACACCGGCGGCAGACTCGACTCCTCAGAACTCCGCGATACTTCAATCCTCTCAAAAACTTCGTTCGAAATGTCATCTCACCTTCAATGAGAAAAGCAATACATTGGATGGGCAGATTGATGTCGTGATTGTGGGGGCCGGCAGCACAGGTAGCTATATGGCCTACTTATTGTGGCGTGCCGGTTATAAGGTTTTACTGGTCGACAAGGGTCCCTTGCCAACCCATTTTTCTCCCATGGGTAAACGTTACGCTCTTTGGAATCTAGATTTTGTGAATAGTAAGAATTTTCTTGAAGAAGGCAAACTTCTTCTCATGAGACCAGAATTGGTTGGAGGAGGGGATACTCTTGGCACGCAGGTGTCCTGGCCCATAACAGATGCAGAAATGATCCATTTTATTCAATCGAAACGCGAAGCCGGTTCTTTTCCTCCCTTATTTTATGATGAGGAAAAGCTGAGCGAAATGCAAACGAGTGTCGCAGTATCCTCTGGTATTAGAGTCATGCCAGATGAGGAATTGAGTTCTCGTGAAAAACTTTTTCGCGAAACGGCCCTAAATTATGGCCTTGACGTAAGGGCGCTTCGAAGCGGTTTTGGCGATGCCTCCAGTGATGGGAGACTGATCCGATCTCCTTACATCAAGCCTAACCTACCCCTAGATTCGTATTTGCGAGGTCCTTTGAGTGATTACAAAAATCCTTTGTGTTTCCTCCCGCGAGTTCAAGTGCAAAAAGTCATTGTGCAAAGAATAGGAACCAAATTGGTGACAAAGGGTCCTGTCATGAAGGTTTTACCTTGGCCAAGAGAAAGTGATCCCGTTACAGATCATGAAATTTATCCTCTTGTGCGTCTGAAGCTTCCCGATAATCTGGTTTTCAAGGTATTACCCAAATTGGTTATTTTGAGTGCCGGTGTTTTGGGAACATTACAAATAATGCATAACTCTGGAATCACGCACCCTGAATTGGGAAAAAGTATTGCTTTCAATTTTGCCCAAATCCTTTTGGGCCTCTATCCGCGTGATTTGCAGAGTATGACCGTTCCATTTACCAGAGTTGCACTCGGGCCTTCCAGGTCCAATGACATGGCCCCTTATGAATATTTGATTCATGAAATTCCTTTTGATGGGCCTCATTTAGCGCAGATTGCCGGCCCTTACCAAGAATGGTCCTATCCTCTTTTTAGACATGCAGCCCAGGTACGAACAATGTTAGTGGCCCTAATGAATGAGGAGGTTGGGGGCAATTCTTTTGATTCTAGTAACGGTAGTTTTAAATATAATAATCTTGAGACAAGTTTTGAAAAATTAAAACAAGGGCTTTTGATGGCGGCAAAGATGCACTTTGATCTTGGTGCCCAGGCGGTGATGTTGCCCCAGCTTTCTCGTGGCGTCGAGGCCAGTACATCATTTCACTTCGAATCTCTTGAAAAGTTTGAGGCCTATCTAGCAGAACTTAAGCAAGCTCCCTATGGGACGCCGATGCTCATTTTTGCTCCCAATGGCGGAGCGATACGTGGTCAGAATAGTCACCAGCATCATCAAGATAGTCTGTTGGCCCCAGTTGATCAGCTCGGACGCCCCCAGGGCTTTGAAAATCTTTATGTTATGGATGCGACGGTTCTTCCTCCCGGGATTGGTCCCTATCACTCCTTCTTCCTTAAAGCGATGGCCCACACCATGATCCAGGTCATCACCGGGAAAAAATAGATTTCTTAAATTTGCCAGATAGTGATGGTGTCGCTAAGCTTTATTTATTAAGGAGTGTGTATGCGGAAAATAATTTTAGTTTTAGTTTTAGTTTTGATGTCGTGTTTTTTTGTGGGTACAACTTCAGTGGCGGGAGAAAACGATTCTGCACGTGTGACTTATTTTGGTGGTCGATCCTCTCCCTCTTTTGAGATGGGTATGAATACGGAAATTTTTCGTACAGAGTATCGCAATGTTCAGGTGCCTTACACGGAAAGGGTGTGCACTACTGAAAGACGCTACCGTCAGGAGTGTCGGACTATTCCGGGGGAGAGAGTGTGTCACACCGAAATGCGCACCACTTGCCAGGATCGACGGGTTTGTCGGCCGGGGCCTCAAGGCCAACCCATCTGTCGGGTTGAGAGAGTTTGCCAGAATGTCCCCGTGCAAATTTGCCAGAACTTGCCACCACGAAATGTCTGTCAGAATGTTCCCTATGATGAAGTGGTGTGCCGTGATGTGACTCGCTATCGTTATGAGACACGTCCTTTTCAAGTGTTGGACAAAAGAGTCAATGCACATCTCAATTATTCAGTCTCTAACCATACCAACCTGACGTCTATGGAAATGGAATTCCAAGGGGATTTGAGAGGTGAACAGCTCACTCTTCGCGCTCAGGATCATGGTGCTCGAAGTGCCATTCCCGCGTGCATAGCTTTGGCCCAGGTAAATGGTCAGAGACAGATGAATGGTGATACCCTGTTTATCACAGGTCAGGTGGACGTCGCTCTCTATGTGGCTTCAGAGTACCGCGCCATTATTGAGCGTGAAGCCATTCTTGCTCCCCAAGCATTAGGCTTGGCCCGCATTGATTTCCCCTATGAAATCATTCCCGATATGAATGAGATTGGTTTTTATCTCCGTTTGAATACCGTTCGCGGTATGGCGATTGATCGACAGCTTACTCCGAGTGAGTACCGTTTTGTAAAAGCACAAGGCAGTGCCTATCTTGAAATTTCTCTGGCGCAACTTCTCGGCCCCTATTATGGGCCACTGCGTGGCAGTCCAGTGACCATGGAACTCGGTGTGATGCTTCGTCCCGCCAATACGGTCATGAACGCCCACCAATTTGGTACCTGGTCGAAGGGCAATTTCTTCAATTTCGTTCTTTATTAAGACAGGTGCTTAGAACCAAATGTTGAAATCTCTTTGAATTTGACCTTTGGTTTCCTCTGAAAACGGGTTGTCATCTAAAGAAAGATGATTGAGTCGGGGAAGATTTTTCAAATAGAGTGGAAGTGATTTTAGTTGATTGCCATCGAGGGTCAGCCTTTTAAGGCAAGTCAAGGTCTCAACCCATGGAGGTACGTGGTGGAGCTGGTTGTTGGATAAATCTAGTTGCTCCAGATGAGCGCCGAAGAGGGCACCTTCTCCTGCAAACGGAGCACTGTGAATGAGGCTTAAGTTCTTGAGGTTGTGAGGAAGGGTGCAAAGGAATCTTTCCAACGTCATATTTTGAAAGCAGACATTTTTTAAAAAGACATTTTCCAGCGCCCTAAAAATTGTTATGTCGAGAGTCAGGGACGGTAGCCGGATATCTGCCAGAAAGATTTTCTTGATATGAGGAAAAGTGCCAATCCATTCTAGTTTAGAGATAGTGGAGGGGAGGGGGGCATTGCTTTCACCAAGAATTTCCAGCACCGTGAATTCTTCCTGTGCGGTAATTGTCAGACAAAAATCTTGGGGAAACTGCTCAGCTTTGCGCACCAGTCGGTAGCTTTGAACATTTTTTTTGCATTTTATTTTGAGATGGCCTTGA
Source organism: uncultured Bdellovibrio sp. (assembly GCA_964359085.1). GTDB lineage: Bacteria > Bdellovibrionota > Bacteriovoracia > Bacteriovoracales > Bacteriovoracaceae > GWA2-49-15. The sequence continues at coordinate 7,957 of CAYHRT010000167.1, forward strand.
GCAAGTAGCTGTTCGGACATAGAAACCCCGCATGCCGAAAATCATAGGCCGACAATACTTTTTCCACAACGATGCCAAAAATAGTGGGCATGGAGAATAACTGTAGATTGGACTCAAGTATCTTGAAAATGCATAAAATAACCTAATTGGGGGTGGCATAATTCACTGGGCCCTATGGGAATGTGCCGACTGGCTTTATAATGGAGTTATAGATAGTTAGAGTTTGTTTCATGGGGAATATTGTATGCAAAAATTATTCATAGGTTTATTTCTTCTAAGCTGTGGTCTCATTGCAACTGGCGTGAGTGTGGCACATGAAGCTTCATTAAATATTCCACCAGGCCCACACGAGCACCCAGATACAACCTATATTCCCGCGGTGAAGTGGAATCCGCCCGCATATCCAGTGGAGGATTACACTTACTCTTGGGGAGCAGGAGGGGGGAGATCAATTGATGGCCCAGAGGGGTACTACCCTAGGGTAAGACCGTTCAAAAGCGCGATTACGCCTCACAATCCCTTTAAGACAGACCTTGGAGAAATTAATCCGGCCATCATAGGTAGGAATGAATTTGATCAGTGCAATCCCATGGCCGGTAATCATACAAATCCGAACAGCACGAGCGATGCCTGTGTTGGCAATTTGAAATGCGTGGAGGAAACTGAAGATGGGAGAATCCTATGTCCAGGACGGGAGACCGAAGTCATTCTCACCGATGATGATCAGGCCCAATGTGGAAGTGGTTCAGGGGTGACAACCAAATGTGTACCTGATCAACAACAATCCCCAGGGCAGCCGCCTTGTATTGCGGATATGAAGTGGCATTCGAGTACCAAGGTTTTTCATACAATACCAGTGGAGGTTGGGGATAATCATGAATTGAAGTGGTATA
>CAYHRT010000168.1:0-8843 GCA_964359085.1 uncultured Bdellovibrio sp.
TAATCTCCCACGACGATGGGACTAAAAGTTCGTCCTTCTGCAAAGCAATCAGAGGTTTCACATACGGGCCCTACCACATTGGCCCGCAAAGCGGGGCCCGATCTCTTTATGAAAGGATAGATTTCATGATGGGCCTGATAGAGGGCTGGGCGAGCGAAATCGTTCATGCCGCCATCAACCACCAAAAAAGTATAAGGGCCAGACTTTTTGACCCGAATAACACGCGTGATAAAGACACCGGCATTTCCAACAATGGAGCGACCTGGCTCGCAAACAATTTGGCACGGATAGCGATCCAGATAGGGTGCAATTCCTGATTTTACTGCTTGAGCGTAAGCATGGAAGGGTGCTTGAGTCATGCTGTGGTGATGATAAGCAATACCAAGACCTCCTCCAACATCGAGAAATTCGAGGGGCCTTTTAAGGAAGTCGCTTATTTCCAGGGCGAGTGATGCTAATAAGCGAAAGGCATTTTTCGAAGCGCGAAAAGTGAGTAATTGACTGCCAATATGGACTGATACACCGACTAATTTGAGATGCTTACGATACAACTGTCTTGATTTGAAAAGAGGTAGGGTTTCCAAAATGTCTTTAGCTAACAGGCCAAATTTGTGTGACTTATTTCCGGTAGAAATAAGGTGATGAGTAGGGGCCTTGATTGAGGGATTAAGTCGAAATGCCACATGAGCAATTTTATTGGTTTCCTTGGCACAGGAAAGGATGAGATCTAATTCTTCAATTGATTCGACGTTAAAAGCACGAATGCCATGAAGGCCAATACAGAGTGCCTGCATGATTTCATCTTTTGTTTTGCCAACTCCAGAAAAGACAATTTTTTCAGGAGATATTTCAGCTTTTATCGCCGCTGCAAGTTCTCCTTTTGAGACGATATCAGCACCTGTGCCGAGTTGTCTGACATGAGACAGAATGTGGGGATTGGGATTGGCCTTCAAAGCGTAACAAAGCAAGAGGTCATTCAGGCCTACCTGCGAGAAGGCCTGTTGAAATGCCATCACATTATTTGTCACGGCGTCGAGAGTATAGAGGTAGAAGGGGGTTGGAAGAGTGGGGATGAGATCGACAAGATTGATGCCATTGTAAAAGAGTTTATTTTTTTTATAGGAGTAAAGGGAAGAAGATTGAAATTTTGTTTTGCATTTTGCAACCATATCAAATTATCCTGTAGTCCCATGGACAGAGAGAAATTTCATTTCAAATTAAAATCGCAGTTTGTTCCATCAGGTGATCAGCCGGTGGCCATTAAAACTTTAATAGAAGGTTATCAGGCAGGCAAACAGTTTCAGACTTTATTAGGTGTCACAGGCTCGGGCAAAACATTTACCATGGCCAATGTTATTCAGTCTTTGAATAAACGGGTTTTGGTTATGGCCCATAATAAAACCTTAGCGGCCCAACTTTATTCCGAGTTTAAGCAATTCTTTCCTGATAATTGCGTGGAATATTTTGTTTCCTATTACGATTATTATCAGCCCGAAGCCTATGTTCCAGGGTCTGATACTTATATAGAAAAAGATTCTGCCATTAATGAGGAAATTGATAAGTTGAGACACAGCGCTACTCAATCTTTAATAGAGAGAGATGATGTCATTGTGGTTTCTTCTGTTTCCTGTATCTATGGTCTCGGGAGCCCCGCTGAGTATGAGGCCCAAAAGTGCACTGTTTTTAAAGGTCATAGTGAGGGACGCGACGCTTTATTGCGGGAATTGGTAGATATTCAGTTCACACGTAATGATCTGGACTTTCATCGTGGGGTCTTTCGGGTGCGGGGAGATGTAGTGGAAGTTTTTCCTGCTCATGAGGCCGAGAAAGCGATTAGAATTGAATTTTTTGGTGATGATATTGAGCAAATGAGTATCTTTGACCCTTTAACGGGAAAAGATTTTTTTTCTGTTAACCAGGTTACGATCTATCCCAAATCCCATTATGTGGTAAATGAGCAAAATCTTAAAAAGGCATTGGAGGCCATTAAAATAGAATTGCGTGAGCAGTTGATAGCATTTGAAACGGCCGGGAAATTGGTGGAAAAACAGCGTTTGGAACAAAGAACCATGCTTGATCTCGAAATGATGGAAGAGATGGGGCACTGTCCTGGCATTGAAAATTACTCACGACATTTGATGGGAGGACGTCCTGGGGAACCCCCCTACACCCTGATTGATTTTTTCAAAAAGGATTTTCTGCTCATTATTGATGAATCACACATGTCGATCCCACAAGTTGGAGGGATGTTTCGCGGAGACCGTGCCAGGAAGAGCAATCTGGTGAATTATGGTTTTCGCCTTCCCTCTGCTCTTGATAATCGCCCCCTCACTTTTGAAGAATTTGAGAAAAAATATTCCCAGGTTTTATTTGTAAGTGCCACTCCTGCGGATTATGAACTTCGCCGCAGTGATGGTGAGGTGGTGGAGCAGCTCATTCGACCAACGGGATTACTCGATCCCATGATTGAATTCAGATCGGCCCAAACCCAAGTCGAAGATGTCTTGGGCGAATCAAAAAAAGTTATTAAACGCGGGATGCGTGTTTTGATCACGACTTTAACAAAAAAATTGGCCGAAGATTTGAGCAAATACTTTGAGAGCGCCGGAGTCAAAGTCAGATATTTGCATTCTGATATTGATACTTTGGAACGGGTGGAAATAATACGCGATTTGCGCTTGGGCATCTATGATGTGCTTATCGGAATCAATCTTATTAGAGAAGGATTAGATATCCCAGAGGTCGGATTGGTGGGAATCCTAGATGCCGATAAAGAAGGTTTTTTGCGATCGACTAGAAGTCTGATTCAGACCATTGGTCGGGCCGCACGAAATTCTGAAGGGCGTGTCATCCTTTACGGCCATAGGCAAACTCCCAACATTGTTCAGGCCATGGCCGAAACAGAGAGACGGCGAAATATTCAAATGGATTACAACCAGCAATACGGCATAACACCGAAGACGATTGTGAAAGAAATAAAAGACGGAATTATTGAGACACTTCGTGGGAAACAGGGCGATCAGAATAGCAAAAAGGGGAAAGGAGCATACTCTAACAAGCCTCTGCATAATGAACATGAACTCGATCACAGAATTGGCGAACTAAAGCGGCTCATGCAAAGGGCCAGTCAGGAACTACGGTTTGAAGATGCCGCCAAATTTCGAGATGAGATCAAAGCTTTAACGGAAGTGAAATTATTTCTGTAGGTGCCTACACCCGACCTGATGCCCGATCGGTGGCCCAAAGCGAAGTAAGGTAGGCGAGACGTACTTTAATTTCCATGCCGGATTGTTCGATTAGTATTTGTTCTAATTCCCTGCCATATCCTAGCTGATAGGCGAACTCATCGGCTTCAATTTGGGCCTCTAAGGGCGAAATAGTTTTTTCCGCATGCCGATAATAGAGATGACCGAGTTCATGTGCCAAGATAGCTTGCCCGACTCGTGGGGCAGCCGACTGCAGATAGTTTAAGAGGTTAGGAAAAATAATAATGAGATAATCTGCCTGAGTTGCCCCAATAGCGCAGCCGAAATGGCCATTTGACTTCAGAAACACCAGATTAGTACCCCATCCAAAAAATTGGCATGCCTCAGGTGTAAAGGTTTCTACTAATTCTTCAATAGAGCGCCATAGAATTTTATTTTCAATGCACCAGTGGTTGAGCGGGGCCGAACCCAAAATTCTTAAGAAATCCCTAGGTCCACGCGCTACTTCTACGGTCGAACGTTTCGACTTGAAAGAGAATCTGACTAATTTCGACAATAATTCTGTTGCCATCCTCTAGTTCATCGGGATTCAGTCAACTTGAATTGAAAGATCGTATTGGAGCTTTGGTCTGGTGGTAAATATTGCCAGTTATTGCCTTCCACCAGAGTTGAATGCTGTGGCCTTATAATGTTATTATGCGGACTTATGCATATGTTCTGCTATGGACAATCCTACTCTATGGAATTAATACGCTTCATGCAGATGAAGAGAGAGAAGGGTTTGTCGTAACTTTTTATGATAAGAAAGTGAAGGTCATAACTCCGACTAAGATGACAAATGATTTAGCACTATCTCTCCAAAATTCTTCTCTCGGCCAGCTTTCTGGCAAGCTGGTGACAGGCGCGGATGAGGTCATAACTTATTTTACCCTTGAGTCTAAGAACTTCCGAAATATTAATGTGGGTGCACATTTGAAGAAACGAGTCTTTATAATTCCTCTCAATCCACCTGGGCAGGATATCGAACTTAAAATAGGACAACCCGTCTATGAAATTCCACCGTCAGAAAACTAAAGCAAAAGTTATTCTGGCCGTTTCAGACCTTCACCTGGGTGCCGGTCCATTCGTTGGAGAGCGCGACAATCCTTTAGAGGAATTTCATCGTGATCATGAATTTTCCTTGCTGCTCGAGCATTTTTCTACGGGCGCCTACAATGTGCAACCAGTGGAACTTGTGATCAATGGTGATTTTCTCGATTTTTTAGCAGTCCCCTATGTGGAGGTGTTTGAGGATCAATATTGGGGGCAACATGCGTCGCTTAAGCGTTTAGCGTTGATCAGTCGTGGGCATAAACTAGTGTTCGATGCTCTTATTAACTTTCTCAAAAAACCAGATAAAAATTTGGTGTATATCTTGGGTAACCACGATGGTGAATTGATATTGCCAGCGGTGTTAGAAGAATTTTACAATTTTTTTCCTCAAGAAATTAGACCAAGAATATCTATTCTCTCTCATTCAAATGCGGAGTATCGCCCCATCCCAGAAATTGTGTTTAAGCATGGCCATGAATACGAAATGGCAAATTATCGCAATTCCGATGAAGCAATCCTGCAAGGAGCTGACGGAGAATTACATTATAACCCGCCCTGGGGGTCTTATTATGTGGTGCGAGTGATTAACAAATTTAAGGCCTATAGTCGTCATATTCAATCTGTGCGTCCCATAAAAAAGTTCATTATTCATGGAATGATCTATGACACTGTCAACACTATGCGCTTTATTCTTGCCAATGTTGCCTATTTTTTTATGGTCAGATTCATCTATCTTTTCAAATCGAGAAGGAAATTTAAGGATATGATTCGCTATGTGAGAGAAGAGTTAGTGATGTTTCGCAACGACCACCAGATTATTGAGGAATATTTTGATAATAATGAAGATGTCAAAGTATTGTTGGTAGGTCATTCACATGGACTTCTCTATAAACAGTTTTGGTCCGGCCCCTTGTTTATTAATACCGGAACCTGGATGCAAATGCATAATTTGGATTTTGATAGGCCTGTATCTTCCCAAGCCATGCCCTTTGCGCTCATTGTCGTGAGCGATCATAACTCTGATCAGAGTGTTGTAGAACTAGGCTTATATCATTGGCATGGTGGAGTATCGAATTCTCCCTATGCCTCTTATGCTACTTTGGCTTGATTTGACTTAAGCAATTCGGTATTCACCAGATGAATGAGATTTTGTTCAACTTTGTCACCAAATTCAATTTCCAAACCTGCCGTCAGAGTCTTATTTTTTAAATTAGTAAAAATACTTTGGAGTGGGGTTTTTTGCCCAGTTACCAATCCGTAGTGATACTCAAAGATATGAGAAACCGCGCCTAAGACCTGGGCCAGCGGTTCTATCTGGCCTTCACGTTTAAAATTTGGAAAGCCACTTCCATCAGTTCTTTCATGATGCTCGAGCATAATTTGATAACAACGAATATCAAGATTAAGATCAATTTTGCTGAGCAGATGTTGGGTTAGACCAGGATGTTGTCTGTATTTTTTCCGGTCATCATCATAGAGTGCTGCGCTTGGTTTTTTTAATGCGCCAAAATCAACTTGTGTATTACCGAGATGATAAAGAAAAGAAGCACAGACGAGATTCCCTAACGATGGATGGTCGATAGTGCCCATCCCGATGGCAAGGTGATAAGATAAGGCTACCACTCGATTATAAAAATTATCTTCGCGGAGCAAATCGATGGCCAAATATCGCGCTAAACTTACGGTTGGAGAAATTGTGCAAGGAAATGCAGCAATCTCATTTTGGGCCGCGCTAATTATCTTGCTAAAGTCGTCTTCTAGGATGCTGTTCTGTAACTCCTCTTTCAGCAGAAACTTGGCTTTTCCCTGAACAGTTTCCTTTGCCAGTTTCTGCACTTTGAGTAATTCCACAAGCTCATTTGAGATGTTTTTTTCATGAGAAAGGGAAGGGACATCATCTTCTTTTAAAATCATGTTGGTCAAAAATGTTTTCTTTTGCTCTTTGCGGACGGCAATGCCACCACCACGTTCGATTACAAAATTGAGAAGCTGCCATTTGTCCTTAATAAGAGGATTATTTCCATCTAAAAAAAGGGTGTATTGATTGGAGGCAGGATTAAAGATGTAGAGTTGAAAGGGAAAAATTCGACGATCTTTGAATAGTTCCATTTCAATATGGAAAAAATCTTTAGATTGAGTGGAAGTTCTGAGATTGTCATTCGTGCCCATATCGTTATCCTGCCTTCTTGCCAAAAAGGCCTTTTATACGACCAAAGATCCCTGATTGCTGATCGTCTTTGGGGACATTAGTTCTGGCCTGATATAGTCCGTGCTTGCCAGTCAAGTGATAATTATAGAGATAGATACTGCGTGCTGACTCGCACAGAATTTCAATGAGGGGAGCTTGCGATTGGTCAACCTTCCCTGCAAAATCAATAACAGCAAAACCCATGCAATCGGTGCCTTCGTAGTATGGATAGACGTAAGTCAGATTCTCTTTTTGAAATGTTTCATCTGACCAAGATGGCAGTCGTGTTTGCGACCATGAATTGAGATTTTGTAATTTATATGTTTCCCACAGTTCGGCGGAAATAATTTGGGGAGCGGTTAGAGGAGTCGATGTGCTGTCCGTACTGTTGTCAATCTCACTAATGAGTGAGCGAAAATATAAATGACCATTGAAAAGCTCAATGTAGAGATTATTGTTTATGTCTTTGCGCAGAAAGCTAATTCGACCTTTCAATTTAGAATGCATGGTTTTGCCTAGATAGGTCAGAATATCGATATCCTTTGCATCTTTGTCTGCATATAGATAAAGGGCACGAACAGCATACTCAATGCCCTTCGAGTTCGGGTAATAGATGGTTTGGATATTACCATCTTGATCGGTTACGTTTTGGGCGCCGTAAGCAGTACCGCCCGGAGAAAGATTAGAGGGATGTTCGCTCTGCTCGCTAATTTGATCGCGAGTTTTTACTTGATGGGTAAAGGCGCCATCCAAGGCCGCAAACTCTTCCTTGATTTTTTTATAGTCGATAGTTTGTTCACCTAAATTTTCTTTTTCAATATTGAGGGATTGTTCTCCTAATGGTTTGAGTTGTGGAGTAGCTGTTTGAGTTTTTTCGCGATTCGCCAGACCATTCCAGTTTTGTTTCACTTCTGGGCGTATTCGTTTTTTTTGATTGTAATACTTTTCGATATAGTCTGCCGGTTGGCTGTGCCCGTGCATCTCCTCCTTGGGCCGCTCAAGAATTTTGGGCGCTTCGAGTTTTCTTTTCTTCGACTCGTTTTTTTGATTTACCTCATTCTCCTTTGAGTTATATCCGTCATCATCTTCGACGGCGAGTTTTGACATTTTCTTCTTGTCTTGCTTCGCTTTAGCTGAGAGAGCGTCTTCTTCGTCGGATTTCTCGCCGGCCTCATCATCGGAGACCTGTAACTGCAATTGCGTTATGTCATTTGGCACTGCTTCTTGCTCAATTTCCTTTTTCAGCCGCTTGAGCATGACTGTATTACTCTCTTCCTGCAATTTCTTTTTTTCTTTGGCCCCCGAGTCCTCTTGTCCATCATCCAACAAGGAGTCAGGACCTTCTTGTGTGACCCCATGATCAGTGTCTTGCTCAACTCGGAGTAATTTTTTCTTCCCCTCGGCAGGTTTTGATTCGTCACAGGATTTTTTTTCTTTGGCCTTTTGCTCGTGACTTTCTTCAACCGAGAGGCCTTTTTTGGCATTTTTATGCTTGAGATATTTCTCGATAGGTGACTGGATTTCGTCGCCGTCCTCAGAAGCATTAGAGGTATCATCTTCTACTTCTAATCTTTGAAGTTTTTCATTGGCAAGTTTTTTTGCCTTGAGTTCATTCTTTCTTTGGGCCAGATAATTTTCATTCGAATCTTCAACTTCCAAAGAAGTGCGTTTCTTCTTGGTTATCAGAGGCGTAGTGTCGAGTGCCTGCGTTTTGCCGTCGACTTGAGGAGTGTCGTCTTCCACCTCGATGCTATTTAATTTCTTTTGTTTAGATTTTAAATAACTATCAATGACTTCTCTCTTTCTTTCTTCTTTTTCTGCCGTAGCTTGGTCATCATCCATGATGAGAGTAGACCGATGAGTCTTCGTTTTGAGCGTTTCATCGATCACATCTACCGAAGCGTCGTTGCTGATGGGTGCGTCTTCCACTTCGAGAGAGAAATCTCTTTTTAATTTTTTAATTTCATTTTCAGTAATATTATCGACGGTAGAGCTTTCCCCAATCATATTGCCAGCTTCGGCTTCTGTGGTTTCTGTAATTTCACCCTTGTAATATTTCTCTAAGACCTCCGTATTTTCTCGCTTTTCACCTGGATTTGTCTCATCATCTCCTGCTTGATTTCCTACTTGTGGCGTATTGTTTGCGATCTTTCCCTTATATGATGTTTCAAGCACTTCCGTCGACATGGTTTGCTGCGCCACCATCATCTGTGCCAGAGTTTCTTCCTCACTTTTTTCTATTTTTTTGATATCTTTTTGATTGTTTTCAATCGTCTGCACCTCTTGTTGATAGGTGTGAGACAGATCTTTTTCGGTATTTGCAATAGGAGAGTCTTTTGACGTGATAGTTCGGTAAT
>CAYHRT010000169.1:0-8794 GCA_964359085.1 uncultured Bdellovibrio sp.
TTCGCTCTGGTGTTTGTCCTATTGTTAGCATAATCCGTCCGCTATCGGACCGTAAAGTATCAATTAATATTGAAATATCCGTTAAAGTACCATAGAATACTTTTCATGGAAAAAGATAAGAGCAAAAAATATGAATCCAGTCTTCGATTTTTTACTTCATCGGAAGTCGCAGGCATTCTAAAAATGAACCCGCAGGTTATTGCTCGCAAACTTCTGGCGGGTGATCTCGAAGGTTATAAGATTGGAAAAGACTGGCGTGTATCAGAGGCTCAGTTGTTTGCCTTTTTGGAACGGCACTCAAATCAAAAACTTGCTTCAGACCAAGATTCAAAAATAATCCAAACATTCTTTAAAAATGGTTGTCTCAAATCCATTCCGACTGTGAGGAATAAACGAGTAGTGGTTCTAAAATACTTAGTGTCGAAACTCGATCAACATAAAGTGTATTCCGAAAATGACCTCAACAAGTTTCTAGTGGCGTTTCACCCCGACGTCTGTACTCTGCGCCGAGAATTCATTATGAACAAATTGATGGTAAGAAAAAGTGGTAACTACAAGGTCATTGCTTGGAACCGATAACTCCCTAATGACATCATGACGTGCCATCTATGACACACTGGCATTTACGGCCGAGTAATGTAATAGACGTCGACGTCGAAAACCGTCGAACCGGAAATCGAGGGATGCACGAAATAAAGGGTCTTGCCGTCGGCAGTCAGGGACGGCTCTCCTGACACACCCTCCATGAAACGCGTTCCGGCCCCCGTCGGGTCGCCGTTTCCGTCGAGGGACACGCGGTAGATCTGCGGCAACCCGCCAGCTCCAATCCCAGTGACATAATACATGGTGTTTCCGTCGGCCGTGAAACACGGCATCTTCTCATCCTCGGTCGTATTAACAAAGGGTAGAGCAATGGGCGCGCTCCACGTTGAGCCATTCCAGGCCGATCTATAAAGATCCGCCTGCCCTAATCCACCGGGCCGGTGTGATGCAAAGTATAACGTGGTGCCATTCGGATGTATCGCCATCTCGCCGTCGGGTGAAGTCGAGTTAACCGGAGTTCCGAGATTTGTGCCTACGCCTGGTACTCCGTTGACAAGATCAGCAGAGTAAATATCGAGGTAGTCGGTTGTGTCACCCAGGTTAGCTGCCCGGTTGGAATGAAAGTAAACCTTGGTTCCATCCGGAGAAAAACTCAGCTCGCCATCGGCCGATTTGTCCACACCTTGCCTCAGATCAAAATATATTGGGGTCCCGAAAACTCCCTTGTCGCTACCCGTACGAGTTGCGACGTAAGTCCCGACCGGAAAGCTGACCTGCTGGTCGTTGCTGAGATTCGCCCCAACATCAGGCATGCCCAAGAAGTAAAGCTTCGTGCCATCCCCATTAATCTCAATCGCATCTTCGGGGCAATAGGTATTGACGGGGGCCGAGACTTTCGTGACGGTCCCCCAACCCTCGCCCGAAAAAGCGGCTGCGACGACGAGTAACGATGCAGGGTAGTCGTCCGTCTCACTATGTGCAGACTTCGCGCATGCCGGGCGCTGCACCCCAGAAGAGGATGGATCGGGATTGGGGGCGGGGTCGGGGTCGTCGCCACAGGCCGAAAGGGCCAACAGACAAAAAAAACCGTTATCATCCTAACTGAAAAACAGCGGTGCTTAAGAGTGTCCATGGGGTTCTCCTGCATCATTTCATTCAAGATATGCAATGAAGGAGAGATTTTTTGTGTTAGTGGCCGATTATATCTCACTTGGGCGAACAGGATACGGTGGATTTAATTTCAATATCCGGTTCGGCATGTTCTAGGCGCCCATAAATTGATTTTGAACTGCCTGCGATAAATTTCTTATACTCTTTCCGGTCAAAATAGATAGACGTTGAATCTTCACACTCAGTCAGTGACCAAGCTATTTCCCACTCCTTGCCATCTTCGGTTGGGCCATTACCTAAAAGATCAGGATCTTTTAAATAAATCTCGATATTCTTTTCAAATTTCAGGTAATAAGAACTCAATATGCAGTTAACTTTACTGACTTCCTTGTTAATTTCCTTGGCACTAATATTAAGCGATAGGGCCAAGAATACGACAACCGATAGGATTTTCATAATTCATTCCCCTGAACCAAACTAATTATGCGGCCCTTCTACGCTATCGACGATGAATTGCAACGAAATTGTAATATTTACTATTGTAAAGAGTTTTCAAGCAAAGCACCAACAGCTATAGCTGGTCGTACATTTTTTATACCTGCTTGACGTTGGCCCTTGTAAATCATAAATAGGACACTCCTTACATTTTACTTTGGGGTTTTTATGCAAAAAATTGTGCTTATTTTGTGTCTCGCTTTAGGCAGTTTTGCTTACGCTCAAATCCGGCCTCTTCCAACTCGAATTACAGTTATACCAGTGGTTAAAAAGAAATATAAAAACCTTGTATTCAACGGTCGGATATATGAGGCGCCTGGAAAGTTGAGGAATGCGCTGGATTTTATGGTTGATCCAAATGTTGCTTCTGAGTTTGATATCAGCAAATTCTCTGCCAAAACCCAGGAGCACTTCAAAGAATTCATGGCGGAAGTGGCGGTGAAAAAAGACGATTTTAAAGCACGCCATTTCAAAAGTTTATTAAAAGATCTTGGAAAGGAAGTGGCAGTCGGTGATATTGATGCCCTAATTTTCTCGATGATGCAAGAAGCAGCTAGAGAGGCCCGAGAAGATCTCAAGATCGCCCTTGAGGAAATGAAAGATACCCATAAGAAAAAAGATGAAGCTCGAAAAGCATTGACTCGCTTGAAAAGTGCTAAGGCATATTGCACTCGTAACAACTGCCAAGTGATGTCTGTCCGTGACCTCAGTGACAAGGAATTGCAGGTTAAAAATCAACTTGATTCCTTAAGCGAAATAGGAGAAATGGAATCTATGCGCATGCAAATGGCAATGGATCGACTGTCAAAAATGATGTCGACACTCTCGAATCTTCTGAAAAAGGCTTCGGAAACGGCAAGTGGCATCACTCAAAACTTAAAATAGAGCTAGTTCTAATCTAATTTTACAACGGAGACCTCATTTTAATTTGAGGTAATCAATGAGTTCATTGAATGCAATGAAAAGGCAGAGCTGCGTTTTTAAAGCACGAGTTTTGCATGAAGAAAAAAATTGTTACGAGAGGCCTTGGCCATCTTTATTTTGTTCCACCGCCACAAAAAATCGGGATAGCTAGGCAAGATTGACCTTATATAACCATTTGATTTTTCAGCGCAAAAAACATCTTGAGAGGTGGCTAAATAAACCATGTTATTCTTTAGTTGGAGTATTTTTTCAAAGGTTCAGTATGATAAATTTAAACTTAAAAAGGGCCTCACTCCTGCTTCTGATTATCATCTCAACTTTATCAACTGTTGGTTGCATAAACCCTATTGGCGAAGAGAAGGCCAATAATAAAAAGATGCTTCAAAATCCCAAACTCGCCGAGGCCTTTAAAGCGGTAGTTGGTGGTAGTACCTGTGAAACCGGAGGAGATGGAAATTCTACTGGGGCAGTGGCATATACAGGTACTTTTCCAAACGGCCCTGGGGCCTATGATGCGACTTTGACTCTTGCCAATTTGGCCCGCAATGTTCATGTCTATATACCCAACAACCGGCCAGCGCACCCCTATCTTCTTATCGCTTTTCACTCGACGGCTGAAGGAACAGATTTGCGCCAGGGAGAATCAATGGCATGGAACTTCAAACAAATTGCCGATGATCACGGAATGATTATTGCGGCACCAGAGGCCAGAGTACAACCTATCCCCGATTGGGACCAACATGTCCCTGGCCAAAAATACTGGGAAACTAGATTTGCCACAGATCCTATCCGTGGTTGTGATGTAAATCGCAATCCCGATCTGCTGCTGGCCCGTGCCATCATTCAAGAGGCAAAAAAAGTTTATAATGTAGATCCTAAAAGGATTTATTTAGTGGGATTTTCTAATGGCGGTTTTTTCTCTCTCCATGCTGCTGTTGCTTTGCGTGATCAAGTTGCGGCCTTTATAGAAATGTCATCAGGTCTGGTGAATTGCGAAAATACTAATAACTGTGTATGGGGTAGTGAGGGTTCAACCTGCGCGCAATTAAAATCAGAGCAAGGTTATTGTGCATGCAATGGTTCAGAAAAACCCATCAAAATTCCCACCACAGGAAGAATGCCACCGGCCTATATCACTCATGGAAACGCCGACTGGACAGTCTCAGTAGTATATAGCTGTGATCTGGCGACTCGTCTGCAAGCACTCGGGCATTCTGCCACGGTGAATATTCGAAGCGTCGAATACCGCGATCACGATATTCCCGATCCGGCATCTTCCTCATTTTATGCCGATATTTGGAATTTTTTACAACAACATTCCCTACAATAAAATGGAGAATTAAAAATGCAGGACAATCAGATAATAAAAGTTTGGAGAAGACATTTTCTGATTTATCCACGTTTTCAGCTAACCCTCATCATCGTCAATATTGTCATTATGGCAGGGGCCTTCGGTGCTGTTGGTATTCAAACAGTTAGGATGTTCGGACAACTTCATCAAATGGGACAAGATGCCAGTCTCCCCAAAGATCATGTTTATTATCAATTCTTAGAAATGCAATCAGCGGTCTTTCAATCTCATCTCTTGTTGGCCCTGGTGGTGGCCTTGGTGGTCTCACTTATTTTAACACTTTTATTATCGCATCGTCTGGCCGGACCAATTATTCGGATGCGTAGTTATTTTGATAATATCGCTCACACTGGTAGGACTAGTGGCCCACTGCAATTTCGTAATAGTGATTATTTCTCAGATCTTCCACCTGTTATTAATCAGGCCATTGATCGTCTTGAGCATCATCAATAGTGGCGTGTCAGGTACCCGACGCTCTGCTTTGAGTACCTGGCACCTCCTGCACACCTCCGTCACAATTATTTGGAGACCTTTTTTAGGGAGTGATGGCAAAATTCAATCTCAAAGCTGTAATTCTGTTTCTGCTTGAACAAGTGGGATTAGTCGCAGGATAAAGATATCTCTCCATACTCGGAGCATACTTAAAGGCCAAGAAGCCTAGCCTCGTAATATCCCTCTCTGCGCAGGCCTCAATGAGCTGACGAATGATGGCAGGACTTAATCCTCTTATCGCCTTCATTAAGGCCGTTTCACCAGCACTATCCTCTGCATCGATATTATTCTCTCGTATCAGATAATCAAGCATACGTTTCTGCTTTGGTTTGAGGTAAATAAATGGATGGGGGGCCCCAGCCACTCGCATGAGAAGAGTTTGTTTTTTAATATCCCGAATGTTGAGATCCACTCCCATTTTCTTAAGCGTCTGCAGCAGCTCTAACTCAAAAGCTTCAGCGGCATAGGTGGCAGCAGTACGGCCCTCTTTATCCCAAGAGGCAAGGGAAACATTGTTTTGCAAAAGATATTTAGCGGTCTCGACATTTCCGTTCTTTGCCGCCAACATCAAGGGTGTGACTCCATCAGGATTTTGCGCATTGAGACTGGCCACCAAGGCCGCATAGTGTTTCATGAGTGTCAGATGACCTCTTTCGGCGGCAATCATAATTGCTTTTTGTCGATATTCCTTACGATCGGCACCTTTAAGATAGAAATCAAAAATCTTAGATGCCTCCAATTTATTGAGCACTAATGCCTCAATCATTCCCTGCTGGCGATATTGAACGTTGGCATATCTTACCAGCAGTTCGAGCATACGAAGGTCTGGCCGCCTCCCGATGATCGCCCAATAGATAGCGTTTTCTGTGCTTGCGTTGCCGGTTACATTGACTGAGGCACCGCGACTGATCAAAAGTTGCGCGATGGCAACATTCCCAAAGAAAGCAGCACTCATCAAAGCAGTCTCTCCATTTTTATTGCGATAATTGGGGTCAAATCCTCGGTTCAAGAGATCCTGTACAATGCCGTAATTTCCTCCCTTCACCGCCTTGATTAAAAGATTATTGCCCTCCCTGTCCGTCACATTCCTATCTGCCCCTTGAGCTAGTAAATACCGATAAGTTTGATATCTGCCAGCATCAACCGCCGTGAGCAGAGCAGTGTCACCATTTCTATTTTTGAAGTTCACTATGCGCTTAAAATTTGAATAAAGTAGTTTGAGATTGCCTAGCATCCCTTCCTCAGCGGCATTGGAAAGAGCTGAGACACAACCCTTACTAATAACGCGAACTCCCTTGGTCAAAAGGTATTGAACGATTGCAGGATTTGCAAATCTTGAGGCATTAGAAAGTGGGGTTTCTCCAAAACGGTTCTCGGCATTGACATCGGCGCCGTTTTCAACCAAGAGTTTCACGATGTTCAATTGGCCGAACATTCCTGTGGCCTCAAGAAGTGGGGTACTATCAAGCATTCCTTTTTGATCCACCTTCGCGCCACTGATAATTAATAACTTAACCAGAGCAAAATCCCTACTAAAAACTGCCATCTCCAGGGGAAGGCCGCTCTTGCCCGGCCTATTCACATCGGCACCTTCGCCAATCATCTTTTTTACTTTGGCATAATTGCTGCTGGTAATGGCGGCAAGAAATTCATCCTCGCTGGTGGCCAAGACCTTGTGGGCCAGCAAAATTAAACCAAGAATGCACAAAAATATTTTCATTGTTACCTCAGTTGTACAAATCAGCGGGTAACTCATCATCTAACAGACTTTCATAAATTTGCTCGACGGTGTCTGAAACATGGTGAGGAAGAACATCTGCCTTTTGTTCCCGACAGGTCACATTGACTGTTTTCTGATTGCAAAGGCGAGAACTGGTTTTGTCATGACCCTTAACGAAGGCCACGATTAGCTCTTGCGCGCGTTCAGTTCCATTTTGCTCCACCAGATTGGTGATGAAGTTTTTAAAGATTTGACGAGTGGCCTCGACCGCGCGCTCAACCGCTTGAGAAAAATATTTTTTCTTATAGCTATCCTTGTTTATTTGATTGTGGGTGCACTTTCTCCAAAGCAGGTTATCACTCACCATAAATCCTGTTGTCAGTGGCAGGTTTTGGCAATCTCGTCGTCCCATATCTTGGCAACAACGACTTGGAATCCAGGAAGAGCGCACGGCAGGGCCATTGTCCTGGACTAAAGTCACGTCGATGCTAGCGCTTGGATTGGAGAGATTTTTTTCCACCCAATTGGAGTGAGAATAAAAATCCTGAGTAGTGTGCAAGGCCTGCCCAAACATTTTGCGAGCACGCTGGAAGTCACATACGCCTAAAGCGTCAGAGGCAGTTTTTAGACGATCTCTGATAAAGGCGGCACCACCTGAAAGACTCTCACTATCAAAATGAGGTGCTCGCTGTTTTTCAAGCTTACCCTGGTCGACCGACAAGTTTCCATCCACAATCTCGCGCATGGCGGTTATATCAAGTCCGATCAAACCTCGACGTGTAATCTCTCTATGGGCCTCCCAATTGAAGGCCATGGTCTTTTCAGTATAACTGACTGTCAAACTCATGATCACTATTGTCATCTTTAACATACCTACTCCTTATCCGGGAAAAATCATTCCAATTTGAAACATAATTTCACCGGCCTTCCCCACTCCCTCTCCTCTTCTTTTTTTAAAGAGATCCAAAATCCATGAAGTGCCAAAACGAATTCCGAAACTTGCATCCAGCCCGATGAAATATTTATTCTTGATATGCAGCTGAACCTTGGGCCCCATCACGGCCATGGAAGCTCTGGTCTTATTTTTTTGAGCATCTCCAATTTGATAGCTAATCGCCGGCCCAAGTTTGAGAAGAATGTCGCGTGTGATGGGAATTTCTTCAAGGTAGGCGAGCTGAGCAATATAGGCCCTGGCGGGCAGCCAGTGACCTTCCTGATAGGTAATATGGACACCATTTTTGAACAGTGTGCTCGGACTGGTGGTAAGTCCTGCTTGGCCCACATTCTTGAACTTAAATATTCTTACCAACTCTTTTCCTTTGAACAAAACCAGGTAGGCATCTTGGTTGAGATAATGAAGGGTGGTCTCTCGAATCTCTAAAAGTTTTTTTTCTTGCTCAACCTTGGCGGTACCTTGCAAATTCATCTTGGCAAGAATTTCCCTGCTCGATTGAAGAAACTTTCTCAGGTTTTTACTCATGGGCCTATCGGGTGTTTGCACCACACAGCTTTTTGTGTAATGAGTTTCCTCACGCTCTCTTTCCTGCTCCCATGTAAGTAACATGCTTTTATAATGACCAATTTCCGACTCAAGCTTGACGATTTCTTGTTTGGTTTTATTAATAAATTTCACCAAGGAGGGATGCTGACTGTTCATCAGCGTGGCAATTTTCAACGTTACCAGTTCCCAGTTAAGTTCTTTCTCTAAAGCGGCCAACTGCTTTTTGGCCTCGAGATATTGCTCGCGAGAGAGGGTCTGGGAGGCCATGCCGGAACTGCTCAGCAGCAGCGCTCCGAACATAAGACATAGACTCCAAATTAGTATTCGCTTCACAACCACTCCCATTCTCATTGCGATTGTGACGCATGCTGTCAAGTAATCCAATCGACATGTCCAGACAATGTCTAACTACTTAAATTTATTGGCTGTCAGCTAAGGCGGTTGCGGCCTCGCGATTTAAATTGGTCACCATCATCCGACGCAAAATTTCAGTCCGATCTTACTTGGAAAATTCCTCCTCTGATTGTTCATGGCCTGCGACGTCGGGTGCGATCTGAGGCAAAAAACAAAACCAGAAACCGGAAATCATCGAAGCTCTTTCTAAAAGTGTGTTTGGCCATCTAAGACTGAGACCATTGGCCACGTAAGAATGAGGGCC
>CAYHRT010000170.1:0-8780 GCA_964359085.1 uncultured Bdellovibrio sp.
ATTGAAATTGCGCCGGCCATGGAAATTCACCACATGATCGATCTCGCCCTCAAGGCCACGCGAGTTCGTTTGGGCAGTGTGGTCACTGAGCGCCAGTTTGGTCTCTTAGAAGTCCATTGTGCCGATCAAGGCGAGGTGAGAGAGGCCGGCAAGGCCATTTTGCGCGAGGCCGGCCTAGATGAAAATGATCGTTCTGAAGTTAACATTCTTACCAATAAAATTATTCGTGGTGTGCAGCAGGACCATGCCATTTTCTTTACCGGAACTTCACGCGGCAATATGGTACAGGCCGGAGAGTCGGTATTTATTTTGGAGGCCACACCTGCCGCTTATCTCTCCATCGCTTGCAATGAGGCCCTTAAGGCCGCTGAGGTTAAACTGATTAATATTCAACCCTACGGTGCTTCTGGCCGTTTGATCATGAGTGGTAAAGAATCTGAGATTGATTCAGCGGCAGAAGCGGCGGTTAGAATTTTAGAACAGTTGAACGAAATGAAAAAGAAACGCAGTGGCACACAATTGAGTTAATTACGAGGTAATTTTGGGAAATCGTCAGCAATACCTCATTTCTGAAATAGTTAAAGTTTGTCATAAGCTTGATCAAAAGGGATTTGTGGCAAATCACGACGGCAATGTGTCTGTGCGCTTTGAAAATTCTCTTTTAGCGACTCCTACCGCAGAAAGTAAGGCACAAATCAACGCAGATATGATTATCACTTTAGATCTCGCTGGAAAAAAAATTGCCGGGATTGGAAAACCTTTCTCTGAAATCTCGCTCCATCTGGCGGCTTATAAGATTCGTCCCGATGCTAAGGCCGTCATCCATGCTCATCCCCCCTATAGCACGGCACGTGGCATGGTTGGTTCTCCCTTGACTCCATTCTTGCCTGAAGCAATCATTTCCATCGGAGATGTGATTCCGGTTGCTCTTTTTTCGCTGCCGGGAACGCCGGAGAGTGAGCAAGTGGTTTCTGAAGCCTTGCAAGTCAGTGATGTGGTCATGATCGCGGGCAATGGTGTCCTTGCCATTGGTGATGATCTTGAACAGGCCTGGCTCAGAATCGAACTCCTCGAGCATCTTTGCAAAATCGAGAGCTACGCTAAGAACATGGGGGAGATAAGAGCGATTTCCCTTTCTGATCGACAGAAGTTGATGGAGAAGAGAGCTGCGATAGGTTTAGGCCCTCAGGTTCGCTTGAAGCAGACCACACAAGTGAATTTTCCAACCGATCAACTGCATAAATTAATAGCCCAAGAAATTAGAAAAATATTGGTAGGAGAACAGTCATGAAAACTTCCATGGGAACTCCCATAAGAACTCCAATGATCGCAGGCAACTGGAAGATGAATCTGACGATCGCAGCAGGGATAGAGCTAGTGAAGACCATTCACTACACTCATCGCCAACCAGGTGAAGTGGATGTGGTGGTCGCCCCGCCCTTTACCGCTCTTCGTGCTATCGCAGATGCGCTCAATGATTCCTATATTAGTGTAGCGGCCCAGAATATTCATTGGGAGGCGTCGGGTGCCTTTACTGGTGAGATTTCGCCCGTCTTCGCCAAAGATGCCGGGGCAGAGTATGTCATTATCGGGCACTCAGAGCGACGTCAATATTTTGCCGAGACGAACGAGACCGTGAATAAGAAAACGAAGGCCGCCTTTTCCCATGGCCTCATTCCCATCGTATGTGTGGGGGAAACCGATGCAGAACGTGAGGCAGGCCATGTTCAGCAGGTGATTAATACTCAAGTGGAACAAGGATTGACCGGTCTAACAAAAGAGCAGTTTGAAAAATTGATAGTTGCCTACGAACCGGTCTGGGCGATCGGAACCGGTAAAACAGCTACCGGGCAGCAAGCAGAAGAAGTTCATGCTTTCATTCGTGAGTTATTGGTAAAATTGATCGGCCACGAGGTTTCCCAGAAAATTCGCATCCTATATGGTGGCAGTGTCAATGCCAAAAATGCCAAGGAACTCTTAAGTTTCCCAAATATTGACGGTGCCTTAGTGGGAGGGGCTTCGCTTAAGGCCCAAGATTTTGTAGAAATCATTAAGAGCGCAGTAGTCTAGAATACACACTGTAACTTAGATGAATACCAGAGACTACCGCTTCCCGCAGGTGCCCCAACTCCCAGAAGTGAAAGGAAAACCACAGTTACGGGGCGAATAACGATGGCAACACCAGATAGTACATTGGGAAGTAAAATACCTGTCATGATACCTCCGGCCACGGCCAAAGACATGAGTGTAATTCCTCCTGTGAGTAGTGCTACCTTTTTAAAGCGACATGCCCGCGCCTTATGGCCTTCACCCGTCGTTTCAAGATAATCGGGAAACGAAGGATACTCCATGATTTTATTTTGAATCGCTAAGGTAAAATTATTCTTATATTCGGGACTGGCGAAATAGGCAAAATTGACTTTAAGGTCTCCACTAGTCTCAACAAGAGTATTGGGTACATTGTATTTAAAACCCAATTTATTTCTTAAGAAAAAGCGTTGATAATCGACTTCTAGTTCACCAATTTTCATTTTTCGCAAATTCTTAGCTATGTCTTTGCTTTGTTTGTTTAAATCTTTTTCAACCTTTTTCCAAAAACGCCTTTGCGCTCGATCCTGAGTTGAAGCGAAGGCACTATTCAGCAGACATGTAATGATGACAATCACAAATATTTTGTACATAAAAGCTCTTATAGATAAAAATAGGGCCTTATGGCAATATGCTTGAAAAAATTTTGCAGTAGCTTGTCGCCTGCTCTTAAGGGTGATATGTGCCTGTAAGTACTTTAATTATGGATAGAAATTTATGAAAAAAGTTATTGGTAGGATTCTTTTATTGACCATTTTATGCCTTACCCTAATAGGACAAAGCTTTGCCGATTGTCGCCCTCGCTATGAGGCAGAGATCAAAACTAAGATTGAAAAGCTAGACAAGGCCAAAAAGGTGGGACGTATCATTACCGGAAGTGCTGCTGGTGGTATGGCCGTTTTTTGGGGATTCATGGGGGTTATGCTGGTGGGCCCATGGGGAATTTTAATCGGGGCCGAGTTTGCTCTCTTAGGGTCGGTCGTAGGGATTCCTTTTTATATCAGCAACAAAATTAGAAAGGCCCGTCTCAATAAACTTGGTGAAGCTCTCTTTTTAATTAATCAAAGTTATCTAGAAGTGCCTGGCAATGATAAACTGCCGATGGAAAAATTGTTTGAGCAATTGAAGTCCAAGCATCCAGAGTTAACCTTGAATGTGCTCAAAGAAAAAGTCCGAACGTTAAATGAAGCCGATGACTTTTGTAACGGCATAGTAAGTGGAAGAAGTAGTTTGGCAACTCCGCATAAAATTTTCAAATTTTTAAATAAATCATTATTTCTTTGATGGCTTCTCGCTGGCAATTCCTCGCGATGGAGTGACTTGAGTCGCGAGAGGGTCTTGGAGTGGTATGGTCTTGCTTACGAATTCCTGTCTCGCCCCTTTCCCTTTCGAAACTTGCTTACGGCCGAGGGCAACTATACGAGTGGGATTTGGATTTCCTGTGTAGTAACGGACTGTAAAATCATATTCTCCGGGTGGCAGGGCGACTTGGACAAGCCGAACAGCGGCGGGTAGTGTGCTCCAGAAACGTACATCGGCTTTTTCACTAGCGGCAATGGCACTGGCCGCGCCAGCATAACTGACTGAAGCCGCCATGCCTGCGAAGGCAGCGGCGTTGCCACCTTGCTCTGATACGCTCTTATAGACACCATAGGCCGCAACAATCGCCGCCACGTGTTTGGCGGCCACTCGAATTCCTGTCTTGGTCTTGACGGCATTGGCGTGCTCTTTAATGGCCTGTTCGGCCATATCACTAAGTGGTGCCACCAGAGGCATTGTAACCTGCTTCACAGTTTGCCCTGACGGTGTGGTAACAAATAAGACGGCTTGCTCTATAACAGGTTTTCGCTCAACTTCGGGTAGTTCAAATTCAATTCCAGTTGCAAAGTTAAGTCCTAGATTACTTCCAGCAAAACTCTGCATTCCGCCAAGATTAATGGGATAAGAATATTTCGCTGCCTTCTTTTCGGCGATAAGTCCATCTTGTACCAAAATGGTAACCACTTGGCCTTTTTGCTTGAGCGTTTCCACAATTTCTGCTGAGGGTGCAAGCTGAGTGTGCCATGTGGCATACTCTTGAGGGAGATACTTTTTAGTCAGTTGCAAGACCTTTAAAGTTAAAAAATCACGCACAGGGCCCTGATGATATGTTTCCTGAATATAGTTTTGGGAAACATAATTCTTTTCCATGGTAGGTAACTTATCAAAATCGCCTAAAAATTTGTCCGCCTTAAGGTTAAAGCTTGGATAAGAATTATAGTTGGTAAAAAATAAATTTAAAGCGTCACGATACAATAACAAGGCAGTCTGTCCGTCGGTCGACGTTCCCATGGCCTCGTGAATAAGACCTCCGAAAATTTTGGCCATGATATCATCTTTGAAGATGGCCTGTCCCAAGCGAGCATCCTTCATTGATTTAATAAAAGAGTCCCAGGCCAAAACTTCGGCGCGTGCTCGCTGGAGATGGGCGGCCTTCTGGGGTCCTGGGTCACTCAAGAAAAGTAAATAATGGTTGAGTACTAAATAGAAGTAGATGAGTGAGGCTTCATATTTCTCACCATAGTAAAGATCGGCGTTGTCATTGGAAACCGCCGATTGGAGTTTGCCTGAAATGCGTGTGGTGAAAAGTTCCCCCACCAATTTTTTTGCAACCTCAAAGGCCTCAAGCGAAGCCTGGTATTTTCCCGCATTGTGGTTGAGTAATCCTTTTTCCATGTAAACAATTAACTGGGCGTTCTTATCTTTATTTAGAGAGGACGCATTCAGAAATTGCACCGCCTCATCGTAACGTCCGCTACTGGAGTATTCACGCAGTTTCTGTTGTGTCTCATGATGACCACTGGCACAGCCGTAAACTAACAGCACTAAGGTATAAGAAAACAAGATGGTAAATATTCCTTTGATTCTTTGCATGGAAAACCTCATGAGTAGGAAGAAATTGACATCAACAGTGTGCTTATCGACAGTTTTTTTATTTGGCCTAAGGCCTTTGTGATCTTTAGTGATCTTTTCGTGAACCCGTCTGACTTTCAAGACATGTCCTACTTATTTCACACCAAATACAGATAGTTAGAATACTTTGTGGCCGGCACTGGTCTTGCTAAATCTAAGGCAAGTTCGACACAAAAAAGAGAGGGGAATATGAAAAATGAAAAAAGAAAAATTATGAGAAAAATTGTCGCTGGGGTTATGGCCTTATCAATTAACTTCACGACTTCGAGTTCCATTCTGATGGCGCAAGATTCCGTTTTGAGACAGAGAATTATCACCACGAAGATTGAAACCGCACGAAATAATATGTTGAGTAGTCTCGAAAGTATCGACTCTCGTAAGGTGACCAAAGTCGTCGATCAAAACCTATACAAAAAATTTTAAAACTTTATCAACCCTAGTGCATTTCCCGGTAAAGCAGGCATTGCGAAATCAGATTATTTCAACACACCCTCGGGCCCCCAACTCTTGGAATATGAGTTGATCAATGGGAAGATGGTGCATGATGGGGATTTGATTCTCAGAGCGAAGGATCTTGTCAATGCCAATTCCAAATCATCTTGTGCATCATCGAGTTCATCATCGGGAATAGGCACCTACACTCCGTGTTTGACTGGAATCACCAAAACCCAATATCTATGGAACAACATGGTTGTCCCCTATGAAATTGGGAATGAAGATTGCCGCAGCAACATCCTAAAAGGCATCAGTGAGTGGGAAAATAATACGGCCTTTGATTTCAGAGAGAGGGTGACTACAGGAACTGCGCCAGACAAATCCTGGATCTCTTTTCAAGGTGGAGCGGGAAAAATGGCCGGTTTCTCAGATAGCATAGGGATGCGGCCTGAAGGAGGGGCAGTGAATATCGTGCTCGGAACCAATGCCGCTGGTTATGGCTGTGTCGGTGAAGGTCTGGTTGCACATGAGATAGGCCATGCGCTTGGGCTCTATCACGAGCAGAACAGGTCTGATCGTGATAACTATATCAATGTCTATCTAGATCGAACTTCGAAACCGGAGGCCTTTACAAAATATGCTGAGACCTATACTTACACCGTTAAGGGCGGGGCCGAATGGGGGCCCTATGATCTTTCCTCCATTATGCATTACTCTTCTTATTCTTACGTCAGTGCCAGCGCCATTAATAAATGGAAACTTATTTGGAAAGTCGGAGGCGCTGCGCTCACCGCATTTCTGTCTGGCGGTTTTGCGGGCCTCATGGTTTTTATTGGCAGCATCTTGATTGATGGAGTGGCCAATGGTTTTGATCTTGGGTTGTTCATGGACCCAGTCATGACGACTAAGGATGGCAAGACCTTTTCACGTAGTGATAAGTTAAGTGAAAACGATAAGGCACACATTCATCATATGTATGGAAATTCTTGTTCGTCGATTTCGGCCGGCACCTACAAAGACTATAGTGTGCCAGCGAATTTTTTTTCAAAGAGCGAAAACTCACCTTTCCCAATTCAAAGTTGCAATCAAGAGAAAGTCTGGCTGAATCAAATGGATTATGTTGATGTTGAAATGTTGGTTCAGCAAAAAGATGATAAGGCCCCCTATTATGCCGATGGCGCAAAGTTTCTGGTGGATCTTGGTCTAAAGCTGGACTCGCCCCATCCTCGAAAAGGCCTGGTTTCTAACATCGCAAAAATAGATAAAAGTTCAGGCAAAGATCGTCTGGCCTTGACGATTAAAAATCTCCATCCAGGAGTTCTTTCATCAACCACTGTGCCCGCCATTCAACTTGACCTGACTAATAAAGGACGGGGAAAACTTTTTCTCGATGTCCTGAAGTTCAGCATCAAGCCATCCGTTCTTGCTCACGATAGTTTTGATCAAGCCTCAGGAGGAAATGATTCACTCTCCAGTGCTTCCTTGCTCGACTACTCGCACGTTTTAAATTCCAATAATCGCAGTACACCTGCTCCCTTCCGAGGTATTTTGGACAGCTATTCAAAGTTGTATGAAGACCTGACCATGCCGAGTGGAAATGATATTGATTTTTTCGAGGTGATCCTGCCTGTCGATCATCCGTTTCGTAAGATGTGCAAGGCGGGAATTTCACAACCCACAAAAGACGCAAGACTTGATCCTGAAGTTCAAGCGGCCTTAAATAATCCCAAAATCTGGGGGCTTCTCTATAAGGATGTTGTGCCTGAAGATTTTGAACCGGGTTATTTGAGCTTGAAAATTTATCATGACGCCTGGAAGCCATTCAAAGTCGTGATTTATAAAAAAGACAGCGCTGGTAAATACCAGGTCTACAGAACGTACACCAAAGGAAGTTCAGAAAAGACATTGAGCACCATTACGCTCATGTGTCCTTACGCTCATTTCCCTAGTGATGACTTTGCATTCTCTATCGAGGATCAGAGCAAGAAGAAAAATATTTACGATATGGAACTTAAAATTTCTGGCACCAATTTCATTATGCCTGAAATTCAATTTCCAAAGGCCTACAATCGGATGAAGGTAAAGACTAATTTGCTTGTCGATCCTCCAATTAATACTATTGGGAACAAACTTGGAAATATGATTAAAACGAACGTAAATCAGTCGATGGGTCAATACTGAAAAGCGGATTAGAAGTCCCCCCTTCTAATCTGCACAATAAGGAAGGTCACCATAAGGTGGCCTTTCTTATTTTTATAAGTTTTTGTCTGCAATTCCAGACATCCTAACTTGGAATGTATTGAAATTACCTGCAAGACTCTGGCACCGCGATTGCTTCTCAAGACGGGCATGGAGGATTATATGAAAAAAGCAGAACGTATTTCGCAATGGTCAATTTTACTTATAGGGTTTCTTTGGTCACAGGTAGTGTGGTCGCTTGAGATGGTGAGTTTGAACACCAGCAGTACGCTTTTAATTAACACTACCAATCTAGTGTTGGCGCCACCCAAGGAAAATATTACACTGATCACGGATAACTTTGACCAAGGAGTGCCTCAGTATTTTGAATTTCTCAGGCCAGCGTCGGGGACCCCTTTTTGGATTGGGGGAAAGGTTTACGGTTCTGGGGTCAGTGGGAGTGGTTATACGGCGCTGGAAACAGGACGCGGAACTATTGCTCGTATCGAGGGTACATCGCTGCTTGTCCCTCGTTGGGCCACCTGGAATTTTCTTACTTGGGAAAATTACACTGTGAAGATAGATTATAAAAAGGAAGGCGCAGGTAGCTCGTTTTTTTCTCTTCGATATAACGAAAAACCTCAATTTCGACATGGGTACTGGATTGAAGATACGGGGACGCAACTAATTCTTTATCGACAAGACAAGCACCCTTTTGTTGGCGATGGCACTAAGTTTCGCAAATTCCTGACATCCAAGAGTCGGGCCAGCACGAATGGATGGAATACACTCTCAATGAGCGTTGATTCCACCTCGGTGTCAGGCAGTCCTGCTGCACAGATTGTAGTGTCTTTAAACAATCAACTCATTATTTCCTACACAGATAGTTTGACTTCGACCTATACAGGAGATGTGCTTCAATATGGGCCGGTGGCCTTTGGGGGTATTTCCTTTGGAACCGATGGAGTGGGTTCCACGCTCTCGTTGGATAATTTAGTGGTCACAGGACGAGTCAGCAGTTCTCAAACCTGGCATCAGACCAAGGGACCAGAGGGAGGGCTCATTGTCGATATTGCCGTTGACCCTGGCAATGCTTCTGCCTTGCTCCTGAACCTCTCGGGCCAGTA
>CAYHRT010000171.1:0-8725 GCA_964359085.1 uncultured Bdellovibrio sp.
ATAGTGGAAGCCCTTTTTTTCAGGATAGAAAACTTGTTGGTGTAATAAGTTATGTTGATGATAAAGACATGGAGACTTTTGTTGTTCCTGTTGTTAAAGATTTTATTTCTGGAGTTTTGGTGGCTGTAACTGGTGAATAAATGTTTATTTTATACCATGGAACAACTAAGGAATTTTTTACTTCTCATATGTATAAAGATCCTGAGAAATATCTTCATGGTGAAGATGTCAATCTTACTACTGTTTTAGCTACTGCTTTAGAAAAGTCAATTATTTGTGCACTAGCACATAGGGCACAACCTTTTCTTTTGATAGGGAGATTTCCTACTCTTGAAAATTTTGAAAGAGTTGATGAAAGTAACTTTTTAATCAACAAAGGCTTAGATATTTCTTGCATTCGCACTTACTTAGTTCCTTTTACTTCTGAGGGAAGATATTCAGAACGTGCTTTTTCTGGTGTTGAGGAATTACTAAAAAATTGGAAGTAAAAATCAATGGAAAAAAAATTCTTAAGGTTAGTTACATTTTTACTCTTAAATTATAGTTTTAGTGAATTTTTCTGTTACCAAAAGCTTTAAATAGTGGGTTTGTCCCTTAAAAGTAGTCTCAGGGGTGATAGGACATGAGATGCGAAGAAATCCACTAATATTCAAGCAGGAAGAATTTGAGTTTCTTCATAGGGTATATTTAGTACAATCTTCTAAAGGGAAAGTTTTTGATAGTATTGATCGTAAAAAAGGAATAGGTTTGAATAAAGAACAAATTCTATTTATTAAGAAGAAGTTTGTTGAGTGGAAGCAGAAGAATCCTAATGAATTGCTTTGGATGGGAATTGAAGCAGAATAATATTAGCAGAATTTTTCTTGTTGTGCTAGAATTTGGTCATATTTGCTAAACTCAGAAATATCAACTTTGTTAGGTTCACTATTATACTCTTCTTTCCATATTTCTAATGATTCTTGATATGTGACATATTTAATGAGCCCAGCGTCTGCATAAGGCTTTAATTCTTCAAGTACTTGTTTGAGAGCATCATTTGTTTTAACTTCATTTGAAATGTCTTCTTTATCTTGTATATGAATATTTGCTGTATACATTTTTTCTGAAGGTAGTTCTCCTGATTTAATTTTTTCTACAAGCTCTTTAATATAGGCTCCATCTTCATAGTATAACTCTTTCTTATTTGATTCTAGAACTAATGTTGCATCATGATCGTAGCCTTGTCCGATTAGAACAATTCCTTTTCCTTGGTCTTCATAGAAATCTTCATTATTTCCTGGATACCAAATTCCAGAACTTAAATCATCATAGACATGGCTTGTACTTCCAGCTCCAGATAGGATTTCTGGTTTCCATTTGTAATTGGGATAAATTTTTCCGTATATGTATCCGTTATTTTGTAATTCTAGAGTATCATGCCAATTTGTAAATACTTGTTCACCGTTGATGCAGTCTTTTACAATAACACCTCCAATCACTGAAGAGGATTTAACATCCATTTGTTCAATGAGATATGCTATATCGGCATAATTATACTCGCTAGGGTGTAAATGAGGGTCAACACTAAATCCAAAATCTTCTATTATATATTGAAGAATATTCTTATTGTTTGTATCCTCTAAAATTTCTTCGGTCTCATATTTCTTCATTGCAAGAAGAACAACATAATCTGATCCCCAATTTAGTTTTGCATTATATTCTTGTATTAATTGTAAGCGTTCAAGAAGATCTTTTCTGTATGCAAAATATCTATTTTTTGAATTAATATTCCAATTATTTTCATTGTGAGAATTAATAGTAACATATACTGGAGTAATTATCCCAGAACTGTTCTCATTAAGTGTTTCTTCATTTGAATTATTTTCTGAGCCTATACTAAAAAAATACACTGGGAGGGAAATAATAATTAGAATACTTATGAATATTAATCCTCTTTTTACTTTCATCTTCTTGATTGATTTGATAATAATATTTAAGGTTT
Organism: uncultured Bdellovibrio sp.; assembly: GCA_964359085.1. Taxonomy (GTDB): domain Bacteria; phylum Bdellovibrionota; class Bacteriovoracia; order Bacteriovoracales; family Bacteriovoracaceae; genus GWA2-49-15. The sequence goes on from CAYHRT010000171.1 coordinate 1,982, forward strand.
ATGTGACTGTGCTTTGAGAAAAGATGGAATTTCTTTTACACTTTTGAGTATTTTATAGGGTTTTTCTTTTTGTAGTTGTGATTTTGTATGATTGCCTGTGAGAACTGCAATGGTTTTGAATTTTGCTCTTTTTCCGGCTATAATATCATAGATAGAATCTCCAATCATGTAGCCTTCGCTTACTTTTAGAAGTTGTTTTGCTTTAATTATTTCATCTGGTGCAGGTTTTGGATGTTTTACTTGGTCATTTCCTATTATCCTGTCAAAATGGTCTTTAGTGATTTTGCTTGCTTTGAGAATTGCAATAATTTCTTTATGTTTACAATTAGAGATAATTGCAATATTATATTCTTTTTTTAGTTCTTTTAGTGTTTCTTTTGCACCAGGAATTATTTTTGCATATTTCTTTGTTTCTTTGATGAGAAAAAGATCATGATCTATTACTACTTTCTGTATGTCTTCTTTTTTGAGGTTAGGATAAAGATTTTTTACTAATTCAGAACTTTCTAAACTGAAAAATTCCATTATTTCTTTATTGGTTTTTATCTTGAGTCTATTTTTCTTAAATGATTTTTGAAGTGCCTTAAGATGTGCTTTTGTTGAATGTACTAATGTATTATCTAGATCAAAGCATAATAGTTGCATTTTATTTTTTAAGTATTTGACTCTTTTAATTGTTTCTATTTCGCTCTCTGTCGTATTAAAGGGTCATTTTAATGTTACCTCCTTTTTTGTCGTATTCGGATGCCTTCCAAGATTAATGTCTGGAAAAATAAGAGTTTCTGTTGAGGTTAGAGCATAAGCACCAAAAAATGGTAAAATCTTACCAAAAAATGGTAATGTTTATAAATAACAACATTTAAACAATAATAGCATGAAAGCAGAAGAAAAGGTATTTAAGGCATTTTTTGAAATGAAAGAGCCAAGGCTCTATTATAACCAGATAAAAGAATATACAAAACTCTCTCACAGCTCGCTTCAAAATGCTTTGGAAAAGCTAAAGGGAGCAAAAATCATAACAGAGGAAAAAACTAAATCAAACACATTCTATAAAATAAATGACAAAAAGATTATGGCTTTAAAATTCTCAGAGCTTGCAATACAGAAATTTGAGGGTTTAAACCGAGGAGTACGGATACCTCTCAATAATTTCTTAAAAGAAATACCAAAATCGATTTACACGATAATCATTTTTGGATCAGCTTCAATAAAAGAAGAACAAAAAAGAAGTGATATAGATATTCTTATTGTATCAAATGAATCTTTAGATTTTAAGGATAATAAAAAAAATGCAGAAACTATATCAAACTATCCTTTAAGCATTTTTCAGTGCAATATAAATGAATTACTGATAAATAAAGATCATGTAATAATACAAGCGAGAAAGACAGGATTCCCGATTTACAAAGAACAAAACTTTTATGAGGTAATCTTAGATGGATATTAACCAATTATTCTCAAATAAGAGATTATTAGAGCGAAAATATACTTTTTTCCTGAAAAAAAGATTGATTGTAAATATTGGTGATAATGAAGATTTAGTTGTTGCCCATTTGGAAAAAGCAAAGCATAATCTGTTATTCTTTGAAAAAAATATAGGCGATTCACAATTCAATGATTGGCTTATAGTAACACTCTATTATGCATTGTATCATGCAGTTTTAGCATTAATATCTAAGAAGGGATATTCTTCTAAAAATCACACTGCAAGCCTTGTTTTTCTTATAAAACACTATTCACAACTTAAAGAAGACATTTTTTTAGTGCACGAACTATCTATAAAAAAAGAAGACGCAGAATTATATACCAAATTAAAAGAAGACAGGCATAAAGCAAGTTACGAATCAAGAGTAAATTTCACAGATAAAAATATACATGATTATAAACAAAAAGTCAAGGACTTTATCCAAAAAACAGAAGAATTAATCCAAAAATGAAACAGCTCATAACTGAAGAACATGTTGAAGAGAAGGTCTTGAGTATCCTCAAGTCTTTAGACTATGAAATAATCAGAGGAAGCAATGAGGAGTATCTGCCTGGCGGAAGCTCTGCTTTAAGATCAGACTATAAAGTTATCATTCTCATAAACAAATACGATCTGCTTTAAAGAAAATCAATCCGACAATTCCAGAAGAATCCAGAGAGCAAGCCATTAAGATAATCCTAAGAATAGAATCTCAAAAACTCCTCATCAACAACGAAAGTTTGAGTAAAATCAGATTGTCACTCGCATTCAACTTAGAATTTGGGACCCCTTAATACGACAGAGAGCTATTTAGAAAAGTATTAAAATGAGTGAAATATAGCTAATTTTTGATGGAGGGATTTTTATGAAAAAAGTTATAGTTATTATATTGAGTATTTTATTTGTTGGTCTTGTTTCTGCGGCTTCTTGGCCAGCAGATTCTCAGGGAACAGAATTAGCTACAGGTTTGCCTAGTGTATATGAACCCAGCGGAGTAGCATGGGATTCTGAAAGTCAAAAATTGTATGTAGTGAGTGATGAAGGAATTGTTAGTAGAATGAATCTTGATGGAAGTAATGTGGAAAATTGGTATCTTTCTGGTGATTATGAAGGAATTGCGGTAGTTTCTGGTAAGGTCTATATTGGCATAGAAAATCCTGATTCTTTAGTAGAGTTTGATCCATCCACAGGAAAACTTACTGGAAAGAGTTGGACTTTTACCAATGAAATGAAAAGTTCCCAAGCTAACCTTGGATTGGAAGGTATTGCAATTGTTTCTAATGGATTATATTTACGTGTGTATGCAGGTCTTCAAGAAGATGGTAGCATGTATGTTTATGATATTAATCCTCAAGTGAGTGAAGAGAAAAGCTTTGTGAAAAAAATCAGTGGAAGTTCTGCATGGTTATCTGATCTTTCTTATGATGTGCAAACAGGGTATCTGTATGCTTTGTATGATAGTAAACTCAAGCAAATGGACACAGAAGGAAGAGTACTTGCTGAGTATAGTGTCCCAGGATCTGACCAGGAAGGTGTTGTGGTAATAAGTTCTTGTCCAACAAGTACAAGCACGATTGTTATTGCATTAGATACTCCTGCATCTGTGATGAAATATGGGAATTTTCCAAGTTCTTGTGCAGTTGTAGTAGAGCCTGCTCCTGTTGAAGAGGAAGTTGTTATTGATCCTGCTTTGATAGACTCTTTTATTGTGAAAAGAGATAGAAGTATTTTTGTATCTTACACTGATGGGCATAGCAATAGTTTTACTCCTTTTATAGAGATTGTGAAGCCTAAGGCAATTGAAAATGTAGGTGGAGATAGATTAATTGTTAGTAATGGAAAATATATGGCTGTCTATGATAATGGAGAGAAAATAGCGCAGGTGCAATTCAATAGTAAAACGCTTCGTGTTTATACATTAGAAACTGCAGCTAGTATTGAAGGTGAAAAGATTGTTTTGACCTATACTTCTCTTTATTATAAGTATGTCTTCAGCTTTACTTTAGAAGATGATGTACTTAGCTATACAGGAAGGACAAAAATCAGACTTTAATTTTTTTCTTTTTTTTATATTATAGAAAAGAATAAATATCAATATGTATAGAGTAAAGCTATGAAAAGGATTTTACGATGGGTAGAGGAAGAGAAGATTAGTTTAGCTATTTTATTGCTTGCAATAGGTATTATTCTAAATTCACCCCCTCAAGCATGGCTCTTTGCAGGTATGTTTCTTTATGGTTCTATTATTATAATTATTCTTCATTTAGTGCATAAGTTATATGTGAAATTCAAGAAATAAGAGATTTCTTTGCTCTTTTTATATATTCTTTTGGACTAAGAATGCCTTCTTCACATACAATTCTCTTTATGTGTTTCAAATGAATCTTTTCAAATGCAGGATTATGTATAATTATTTTACCTTGTTCTTTTCCCCAAACTTCTTTTGGAGAACGTTCCTCGATAATTTCTCTATGCGGATCAAATTTCATGAGGGATGCACAAACAAACAAAGGTTTATGATAATGATTTGCAAGAATGGCTAGGAGTTCTGAGCCTATTTTGTTGTAAACTCCTTCAGAGGTAATTGCATCAGCACCAATCAGAATAAGATCTGCATCTTTGATAGCACTGCACATAGAAGCATCTACGAAGTGATGCACAGGAATACCTTCTTTGGCTAATTCTTCTGCAGTAATTCTTCCTTGAAATAATGGGCGTGTTTCTGTATTATAGACAATGATTCGTTTTCTTTTATTTGCTTTTTTTAGAATTGCAGTAACAGTGCTTGCATGGCAGTGTGTGTAGACTCTTGAATTGTTTTGAATTAATAATGAGCCATAATGTATAATTTTGTTTTTTCGTTCTTTTTTTTCTTGTATTAATAATTTGATTTTTTTGAGAAGCTTTTGTTTTTTATCTTCTTGCTCTGCATAAGAAAAAAATGAATTTAGATAACTGCGCATTTCTGGTTCTGTAGATCTTGTATTAAATAATTGAACTTTTGCTAGATCTAATTCCCAAAGTAGGGATTCTTTATTCTTTGCTTTGGATTTTTGTAGGATATCTTTTATTGCAAGCAATGCTGCTGTAGTCACATTTTCTGCACCTTGAATTTTTAGCTCTTTTATTGCTTTACAGGTTTCTTTAACATTCATTCGTTCTGTTCTAAGGAAGAAAAGTATTTAAACGTTTTTACCAGAACTTATCTTATGCAGAGTAAATATATTGGCTTATTGCTTGTTCTTGTTTCCGTTTTACTTGTGGATATTGGACAGCTTTTCTTAAAATATGGGATGAATCAAGTTGGAAGTTTAGATTTTAGTGCAGGATATGTTACACCTTTTGTTGGGATCTTTTCTAATATTTTTGTTTTGATTGGTGTTGTGCTTTTCGTTTCTAGTTCTTTTGGGTGGTTATTGGCATTAAGTAAAGTTCCTTTAAGTTATGGTTATCCTATTGTGAGTTTAGGATATGTTCTTGTGAGTGTTCTTTCTTGGATTTTTTTTGATGAAAGTCTTTCTCTCTTACGTATTGTTGGCTTGATAATTATTGTTGGAGGCGTGTTTCTTTTATCACGAACAGAACAATGAGTCTTGCGATTATTTTATTGGTGGTGAGTGTGTTTTTAGGAGTGATTGCACAACTTTCTTTGAAGGAAGGCATGAATAGAACGAAGATTGCTTCTTTTCGATCTGAGAAAATGCTTGTTCTTCTTCTTAAGATGTTTTGGAATAAATTTGTTCTTCTGGGTTGTGTGTTTTATGCAGTTTCTCTTCTCATGTGGTTGGTCATTTTATCTAAACTGGAGTTAAGTTATGCTTACCCTATGATTAGCTCAGGATATTTCTTTGTTGCTCTTGGTTCTTATTTTATCTTTAAAGAGAAAATTACTTGGCAACGATGGGTAGCTATAGGTATTATTATCTTTGGAGTTGTATTGGTTGGCTTGAGTTAGAAGGGGGATTCCGTTCGTCGTCTTTTGTGATAGTAATGTTTATATAGAATTTAGGCTTATTAAAATTCAGTTGGGGTGCTTCTGAAAAATGACTGACTCAGACAAAGCATTAGTAGTATTTCAAAGCAAGAAAATCCGAAGAACTTGGTTTAAGGATGAATGGCATTATTCTTTAGTTGATATAGTCTAAGCTTTAACAGAAAGTGTTAATCCTACTGATTATCTGAAAAAATTGCGAAAAAGAGATGCAGAACTTGGAAGTTACCTAGGGACAAATTGTCCCCACGTAGAAATGCCGACTGAAACAGGTAAAAAGAGAAACGTTCTTGCAGGAAATACCAAAGATGTTTTTCGCCTTATCCAATCAATTCTAAGTAAAAATGCTGAACCATTCAAAAGATGGCTGGCAGAAGTAGGAAAAGTAGTGGATTGGTCTTACTTTAGTAACTTAATCATATCGACTACTCTATCGGAATAATCTAAATTTTGATAAAAATTGTGGGCGTTTTTATTGGGTACAAAAACCTCGACTCGAACAACATCACAATCATTCTTCTTAAAATAATCTTCCATTGGTTGCATCAATTGCTTACCCAATCTAAGTCCCCTATAACTGTCCAAAACAAAAAGTTCTAATATTCTTCCTGGTTTTGTAGGAATGTACTCAAGAAGATTATCTTTAGATTGCTTTTCAATAATCCCAGCTATACACCCCACAATTTTTTCTTGATCATAAGCGAGAATAATAAGACCCTCTTGTTTAAATATTTTCTTGACAAGACTTTTTGTATAGTTTTTACTATACGCTGGTAATTTTCTTAATCTTTTCAACGAGTCTATATCTACAAGAAAATCTTGAAGTTTTTCCATACATTTTTCAAGGTCTTCGAAATTAGATTCTCTGTAATGATTAAATATTATTCCCATATCTAATAAATACTGTTGAAATAATATAAACTTTGCGTTTAGAGCAAATCCGCAATTGAATATAACATATGCCGTTAAAAGAAGTTTTTGCGTTAGCAAAAAATTTGGGAGAGCGAAGTGCAACGAGCGAACCCTTTAAGCTCTGTTAAATCCGCCGACGAACGAAGTGAGGAGAGCGCAGCGTGGTTCGGAGCGAAGCGGAGAAAGTCGGGCGAAGGGGTGCTTATCCATTAAATATTCCATTCAATCCATTGAGCGATTTTTTAATGTAGTCTTTTACAATCCATTTAATCAAGAGAATGTCCATAACTTTTCCGCCAAGATAAAATGGCACTTTGTATTGTATGGAAACAGTCAAAATTGTTTGATCTTGATTTGCCTCTTTGACATTCATTGA
>CAYHRT010000172.1:0-8723 GCA_964359085.1 uncultured Bdellovibrio sp.
GCGCATTTTTGTGAATCCGGCAATAAAAAAATTCTTTTGTCAAAAATATCCAGGCAATGATGGAGAGGAGTGGGCCCGCAGAATACGCGCGTGGTGGGGGCATCATGAACATTTACATGTTCGACTTAAATGTCCAGACGATTCTCCCGACTGTAAGGCCCAGACGCCCATTGAGGATGATGGTTGCCAGGACGTTGAGTGGTGGTGGAGTCAGGATTATGTAAAATCGACTGAGGAGAGAGAGGCATCGAAAAAAGAAATTGGCGATGCCCCACAAATATTGGACGCCTGTAAATTTCTCTTATAAATTATGTACAGGATGTACAGCATATATCCTTTGAGGTTTTTTTTATGATGGCACCGAATATTGATCCTGTTCTTATTGCTTTGGGTCCCATCCAAATTCGTTGGTATGGCCTGATGTACGTTATTGGCTTTCTAAATGGCGGTTTTTTGCTAAAAATATTGGTGAAAGAGGGGTTTCTGAGAGTTGCCAAAGAAAAAGTTGATGCGCTCATCACATACGCTCTTTTATTCATGTTTGTAGGCGCACGTTTGGCGTACGTTTTTATTTATAATTGGGATTATTACCAAAATAATTTTTCAGAATTGTTTTCAGTATGGAAGGGAGGGCTTTCCTTTCATGGGGCCATCGCGGGTATGGCCTTCGGCGTTTTTTTGTTTGCACGTAAAAATAAAGTACCTTTTTTGCAAGTGACCGACGCTGCAGTGATCGCCGGTACTCAGGGCGTATTTTTTGGACGAATGGGGAATTTCATCAATCATGAGCTATGGGGGCGTGTGACCGATGTTCCATGGGGAATGGTCTTCACCAACGCCGGACCCTTTCCTCGTCATCCTAGTCAGCTCTATGAGGCCATCATGGAAGGGATTATTCTTTTTATTATTCTGTGGTCACTGCGCAAGCGTTTTACGATTTATGGCCAGGCCACAGCAGTTTTCTTTTTTGGCTATGCCGTTTTTCGCTTTATTGTGGAATTTTTCCGCGAAGCCGACTCTCAATTAGGTTACTATTTAGGAGGCCTACTCACCATGGGACAAATACTCTGTATCTTGCAAATGTTATTGGGGATTGGAGTTTTCCTCTATGTCAAGAAAAAGGCCACTCAATTTGCCGTGGTTAGGGGATAGTTTTGAAAGTTTCAATTAAGGGACGATAGCTCGTCAGATCTGTCGTTGCTTGTGTCGTTGTCATTGTTATCATTGAAAGATAGATAGGAAAACATGTAATGGTACATGCAGCGTGATAGACTATTTTCATGTTTTCTTTATTTTCCCATTGGTAGAGAGCACTTTCTTCTTTTTTAAAATACTTATTTTGTTTACCAAAGCGATTAATCAGTGATTGATGAAAGACGTCGTGCAGAAAATATTGAGGGAGTCGAGCATAGTAATCGAGAACCTTGCCTTGATAAAATTGCACGAAGATGGGAAATTTGTAACGGAGGTGGGTAACGTAATATTTAATGACGGCCCGCTCTCCTTGTCGTTCGATAATTTCTCCCTTTTTATTCTCTTTCTCGATCTCTTCTTTGGAGTTTCCTGGTTTAAATTGATTGAGCCGGTCGAGGCTGAAATTATAATTTGGGGGATCGACTTTACATAGAACGATGGGGCACGAGGCAAGCAACAAGACGATGAGAATGAAGATAAGTATGAAGAATTGCCCCTTTATCATTGCTCCATTATAAATCACCCAATCCAATGCCAAAAATTTGTTGAAAGATGGGATAAAGTTGCCACTACACTTATTTACGAGTATCTGGACATATTCATTAACGTATTGAAATGAAAGGAAAGATTCGTATTATGGGTTGACTCAAACAGGGTATCAGGTGAGAATAAAAGCTTGCGAGTACTAATCATGTACGCGCGTTCATCTATTCTATAATTAAAAGGATTAGGTAACGTCATGAAGGTTCTGTTAAAACTTGTTCTTATTTTGACACTCATTGCTTTTTCCGGTTGTGCCACAAACAAATCCAGTAACAATGTTACGACAGAAGGTACATCCGACTTGGTCTTAAATAATGCAGATGCAGATAGAGTGGCCCAAAAAGGACCTACGGCAGGAAGTGGAATGGTGGAGGCGCAAGAAGTCCAACTTCCCTCCTATGTCAAGGAGGAGGCCAACACTATCAAGGGTGCATCTAAAATAGGCCCAGAGGAAAGCGCACATCCTAAGAGTTATTACTTGCACGGTGCCGAACACCTAGGTCTGGAAAATATGTATTTTGATTTTCCCGTCGTATACAACGAAGCTGTGCAACGCTGGCTTCATTATTTCCAAACTCGTGGTCGATCTTTTTTTGAACGGTACAGTGCTCGTGCCGGACGCTATGCCCCTGTAATGGGAAAAATCTTGGAAGAGTTTGGGTTGCCGCGAGATCTGATTTTTCTCGCCATGGCAGAGTCAGGTTTTCAGAATAAAGCAAAGTCTTGGGCCCGTGCTGTGGGGCCCTGGCAATTTATGAAATTTACCGGCCAAAAATATGGTCTGAATGTTGATTGGTACATTGATGAAAGGATGGACCCCATCAAGGCCACGATTGCTGCCTGCAAATATCTCTCTAAACTTTATAATGAATTTGGTTCATGGGAGCTGGCCGCTGCTGCCTATAATGCCGGCGAAGGTAAAGTGAATCGTGCCATTCGCAAAGCCGACAGTGAGAGCTTTTGGAATCTGGCCAAGAGCCGTTATTTGAAATCAGAAACCAAGAATTACGTTCCAAAAATAATGGCCTTGGCAATCTTAGGTAAGAATTTAAAAAGTTTTGGTTTTGGCGATATTGATTTTCATGAACTGCTCGATTTTGAAGAGATTGATGTGCCAGGCGGCACGGACCTCTTTTTGGTCTCCGAAGCCATTGGCGCTCCTGCCGATGAGATTTATCGTTTGAACCCCGAGATTATGCGATGGTTTGTTCCTGCTTCGATCACGAATTACAAGTTACGTATCCCGGTAGGTCTGAAAACTGTTTGGGATGTTCTTCCTGACAAGAGCGTGGTAAAGGCTTTGGCTTTTCAAACCTATACGGCCCAGCAAAATGGTGCGCAACTTGCTGCCGTTGCCCGCAAGTTTAAAGTCGCCCCATATGTTTTGGAACACCTCAATGGAATGGTAATCAATATCAAATTACAAAAAGGGCAGTCCGTGACCCTTCCCTTTAGAGTGGGCCAAGGACTCCGTGATGATATGTATGCCGACCTCTATGAACTTCCTCGCAAGTCAGTCTTGAGAAGGCGAGGGCATAATGCACTTATTCGCATGGCCCAGCGGAAAGGTCAAAAAATTGTTGTCCCCAGCGTCTACTATACTGTGCAGAGAGGCGATACCCTTTGGGATGTAGCAAGGAAAAACAATGTTTCTCTTGATACCCTCATTCTTTCCAACATGAACATCATAAAGACTCGCATGATTAGGGCCGGCGATAGATTAGTTGTTCGCTAATCTTTGACAAGGCTTCTCTCTTTTAAATAGAGTAATAGCATGTCGATTCAAAATCTGCGTGATTTAAAAAAAATAAATCCTAAAATGCAAACGGAAATATTTTACCCATATCTCATTGTAGGGCAAAATTTTTTCACGCTGGCATGCTTACATCGCTTTCATCATCATAACGTAGAAAATGTTAAAATTATTGCTCCCCGTTTTTTCACTCATGAAGATATGATCTTGAAGGGGCCCAATTCTTTGCGCGGGATCGGCAATGCTCTGGCACTGAAATCGCTTGGGCATCAGCTCGTCGAATTATCCCACACCCCGATTTTTTATAAAGATCAAAAGTTGCGTGAATTTGGTGGCCGTGCCCGACCTGAGACTATGCTTTATGGCGAGGAATTTTATGGACACAGGGCCTATCAATTTGATGCGCTACAATTTTTTCCTTTTTTGAGTGATCCGTTTTTTGTGACTAAGGCAAATCAACATTTAATCGAAGGGCAAATCACTAAAATTTCTAAAGGTGTACCACAAGATCTCATTTACCGTGCTCACTGGGTTCTCGATTTATCCAGTGGTGTGCGCTTGAGCTGTGAGCATCTCATTTGGGCCAATGGACCTCTTGAGTTTCTTGCACTGTCTGCCAAAGAATCTCTTTCCAATGATATTATTCAATTTTTGGAATCTACCCGAACTCCTATTTCACTCTATATCCGGCTTGAATTTGATCGTGTCGTGACGGATCAAGAGGCCACCTTGTTTTTGCCCTTGAGCTTTACCCATGAGTGGGGGCATTTTGTAGGTGAATTTAAAATACTGAATGGAAAGCAGATTGCGGAGTTTATTACCACTATCGATGAGGAAAATTCTGATGAAGGACATATTGCTCACGTTATTAAGATTTTGAAGAGAAATTTAGAGAAAGTGCTTCCTTCGATTCAAAACATAGAGATGAAAGAATTTATAATAATGTCTGAGCGTACCCCCTGTCTGAAAATTGACGATCATGCCTTTGGAAAGTTTAGTGAAAGTTTAAAGAATCTCTCTTTCGCCGGGCCAAACGCGCCGTTGAGAGATTTTCAACATCTGGGAAAAAGCTGCGAAGATTCGCTAAAAAGTTTTGAGACACCAACTCATCTCGCCCGGGCCTTGTTAAGTCTAGAGCAGCTTGCTTTCGCTTAGATTGACAAATGATTTTTATCATCTGAGACTAAAACCAAGAAGATTGTTTTAGTAAGAGATAAGAGTTCATCATGAATTTTTATCCGAAACTTCAAGGAGATGTACATGAAGAGACGCTTATTATTTGTCGTTAGCTTGGCACTTTTGTCAACTTCGGCTTATGCAACGAAGGCAAGAATGGAATCACTAGGCCAAGATGGAGCTAATGGCTCTTTCTATCTTTCCGATACACGAAATGTGTTTCGTAACGCCGCTCTGGTTAACACAACTAAAAATTATGTCGTGACTGAATGGGGGCTTGCAACGGTAACCGATACCACGACCTCACCAGAAGCTGAAGGTGGATGGTTTTCTGAACTTGGAACTTTCGGTTATGGGGTATATTTGAATAACACACAGTCCGCTCAGGTGACACATTATACCAGCTTGACTTCCGCTTCAAAGAACAACGTTGTCAATAGGACTGGCTATGCTTCAGTCGGCAACAAGGTCGATCTCTTTGTTGGGGCCGATATGGGGTTTGAGTGGGGTGTGAATGTCAATGTCTCGAGTTTTAAAGACGAAGGTGTATCTCAAGCTTATGAAAAGAAACAATCGGGATTGGGAGTTGGTTTTGGCATACTCATGGGTGACCTGGATGCTTATGCTAATGTTGGCTTGAAAGATGAAGCCAATGGTGGTGCTGCTGCATCTGGTGATAAATGGGAAGCCACAATGGGAATTAACGTTGGTGCCAATTATAAATGGCATGGCTATACCTTCTTTGCTGATTATAAGAAGGGAGGAGTCGAAGAAACTGCATCCGGTGTAAAAACAGAAAACACCGCTAATGAAATGACTGTGGGCGCTGCCCGTGTAATGGAAATTGCATCGAGTGGCCGTTGGTTTTATGACCTTCGCTGGTATAAAAATAAATCTGAGGACAAAATTACTGCCGGAACAGATGAATACACAATCAGCACGATTCCTCTGACGTTGGGTTTTGAAGCCGATGCCACGAGCTGGTTGACTTTGCGTGGATCTATTTCTCAGAGTCTGAAAAATTCTGGCGAGTCGAATTTGGCCGGTTCGTCGCCTGCTGCTACTTCTAATAACAAGAAAACTACGGATGCCAATACCGCAGACGTGGCCGCTGGTGCCACACTTAACTTTGGTAAGTTGAAAGTTGACGGGATGCTACAGACGGATGGCGCCACCGTCAGCAATTATAATACTGTTGGGCATATTAGAACTGATGATTTGATGGGACGTGTTTCGGTTCACTATTGGTTCTAATTGATTTGATCAAATTTTTAGGTTCGGGGCCCTCTACGGAGGGCCTTTGTATTATGGAGCACTTCTATGATGTATCTGTCGAATGACTTCATAGCCGACGGCGGTAGCGGCGTTGGCGAGATTGAGAGAGCGGATTTTATCTGAATACATGGGAAGCGAATAGCTGCGCTCCTGGTATTTGGATTGGAGAATCGAGGGCAGACCTTTAGTCTCAGAACCAAAAATTAATACTGAATGTGCGCTGAATGGTGCATGGAAATAAGTTTTTTCTGCCCGTTTACTGAAAAAAAATAACTGATCGGGAGCTGGCCCAACCGTTAAGAGAAAATCATCAAAAGATTCAAACAGATGGCAGCGCACGTCTTTCCAATAATCGAGGCCGGCGCGGCGAACCGCTTTCTCTGAGATATCAAAAGCTAAGGGTTTAATTAAAACCAAATCGAAATCCAAGGCCAAGCAGGTACGGCCGATAGTGCCAGTGTTACCGGGAATTTCGGGTGCAACTAAGACAATGCTTGGCCTGTTAAACATTTTCGATGTAATTCACCAAAGTTCTGACTATAAGGCCTGAAGCGCCATGCTTAGAACTATAGGGGAGATGGGACTGGGCATCAGCAATGCCAGCTATATCAAGATGGGCCCAGGGAATATCTTTTTTTACAAAGGCCTCAAGAAATGCCGCAGCCTTACAGGTTCCGCCATATCCCTTAGAGCCGATGTTTTTTAAATCAGCAATGGGGGATTTTAAATCTTTATGGAATTCCGGGATGATGGGGAGTTGCCACATATACTCATCACAGGCCTTGGCAGAAGATAAAAGTTTATCCATTAGCTTTTGATTGTTGCCCATGAGCCCACAAATTTCGCTTCCAAGGGCAACAAGACATGCCCCAGTCAAAGTGGCGGCATCAATGATGGCATCCGGTTTCAGATCACAAACATAATTCAGGCAATCACCGAGTACTAATCGGCCTTCGGCATCAGTATTGAGAATTTCTACCGTCTTGCCATTGCGAGCGGTGACTATGGAATCTGGTTTGATCGCGAGCGAATTGATGGCATTATCAGTAATCCCAAGGATACAAGTAATTTTAACTTTTACACGTGCTAATGCCAGGGCGCGGAAGGCGGCATAGACTGTGGCAGAGCCGGCCATGTCAAACTTCATATTGATAATAGAGGCCGAAGGTTTTAAACAATATCCGCCCGTATCGAAGGTTAAGCCTTTGCCTACCAAGGCCACGTGCTTAGCGGCCTTTTTAGGGGAATAGGTGAGGTGAACAAGTTGCGGTTTAAAGGCCGAACCAGCATTCACCGCCAAAAACATTCCCATCTTTTCTTTTTTGAGTTCTTCTTTACCTAAAATTTTGATTTTAACTCCAGGAATTTTTTTAGCATCTTGCTCGACTCGCCTAGCATATTCTTCCGATTGGAGAATATTTGGCGGTTCATTTGTCCAGTCTCGGGAGAGGTTGATGCTTTCACAAAGAACTTGGGTTTTCTTGAGAAGTGTTTCAATTTTTCTTTCTTTTGCCTTAGTTTGCGAACTCAGAAAGATCACTGATTTTAAAGTATTCTCACTCTTCTTTGTTACATGAGTTTCAAAGTTGTAATTGGCGAGCCAGATTGCCTCTGCACAAACGGAAACAGTTTGCTCCATCGTATGTATCAGAAGCGTGTCGAGGTCGAAGGCCAATTCTTCGCTTCTTTTCTTAAAATTCTTAAAAATGCTGGCAGTCTCACGCCGTAGTATTTCTGAGGTAAATTTCTCTTTGTCACCAAGTCCTAGAACTACAATGGCGGCACCGGATGGTAAATTGAATTCAAACCAATCACCTTGGGAACCTTTAAAATTTTTCGAGCTTTTCACTCTATGAAAGGCCTGAATCAAATCTTTTGGCCAATGGGGGAAAAGTAATTCAGTCTTCTTTTTGTTCTTATCTTTCTCCCTCTATTTCTCCTTTTCTTTCCCCTGACCCTTCTGTTCGATATTTTTAGTATAGACGGCAAACACGACAGCTTCGCGTGCGGAAAAATTTTTGTCATTAAAGCTCAGCTTTATATTCATAATCTCTCCCATTAAACCAGCAAAGAACGATCTTTCAGAAACTTATTCAGCGGGGTACACTAACATAAATGATTGCATTGATTCAACGCTATTTGGCCGCCAATTTTATCACTCCCCTCATAGGAAGTTGCGTATTTTTTGTTTTCTTCTTGCTGACCTTTCAAATGTTTCGTGTCACTCAACTGATTATGGCCAAGGATGTCCCCGTTGCCGAGGTAGGATCTCTCCTCTTAAGTATGGCCATTACTTTTATTCCCATGGCGATTCCCCTCTCAATTCTCTTTTCCATGATTTTCTCTCTTGGGCGAATGAGTGATGATTCAGAAATTGTCGCAGTGCGATCATTTGGTATTTCAAGGGAAAAATTATTTTTGCCGTACCTGATTGTTGGTCTGGTGATGGCGTTAATTACCCTGCTGCTCAACATTCAGATTATTCCTGCCTCAAGAAAGGAATTTAAGACCATCATGTTAAAGCTGACCTCGACAGGGATGCTCAGTAATATCAAACCTGAGCAGTTTTTCACTGAGATTCCAGGCATTACGCTTTACGCAGAATCTGTCGATGGTGAGGGAAAGATTCTGGGTAATGTGTTTATTCATATGGGAGATCGAGCGGCAAATCGCGGAGGAGAGCAAGAGGGCGAGCAAGAGGAAGAACAAAAAAAAGGGGAAGAGCAAATTATTTTGGCAAAACGGGGAGTGGTGGTAAAAAATGGACAAGAAAGTGTTGTCA
>CAYHRT010000173.1:0-8640 GCA_964359085.1 uncultured Bdellovibrio sp.
GCGTCTTCAAATGTTTCTCGCTCGTTGCATGATCTCCCGCCCTCTTCCCAATTCGGAACGGTGTGAAAAAATTTGGCGCGATCATGTCTATTCTCAAAATGGTGCTTACTCTATGAATGAAGGGTGATCTTATGAGTGCATTTTCCGTCCATAAATTTGGTGGTTCCAGTCTGGCGAATGTTGAATGCTTTAAGCGAGTCTTTAACATCATTTCTCAGTTGCCAAAGCGATCCGATAGTTTTTTTGTCTTGTCGGCCATGGCCGGTGTTACGGATAGATTAGTGAGTGTGCTGAACTATGCTAAAAATCAAAATATAGAATATAAGAATGCACTGGTGCAGTTAAGAAATCTTCACATGGACACTTTGCATATTCTGGCCCCCGATTATCTCAAGAAATTTCAGTCAGATTTAGATTCCGATCTCGGTCTAATTGAATCGGCGCTCAAAACGATCCTGGCGGCCGAGGATTATACTGAAGAACAATTTGAATATGTCACGAGTTTTGGTGAACTTTGGTCTACCTGGATGATGGTTTATTTCTTGCAGCAGCAGCATCTTCCCTGTTCTCGTTTGGATGCCCGTGATTTTCTTATTGTGGAGCATGCTTGCACTGGCCCCAGTTTGAAAGTTGAGATTTCTCAAAAAAAACTGAACGAAAAACTTGCAACAAAATCGGCCGGGCCTTGTATTGTAACCGGATATGTGGCCACATCAGTCGCTGGTATCCCCACCACACTGAAGCGAAATGGCAGCGATTTTTCCGCCGCCCTCCTGGGCCTTTTGTTGGACGCCAAAGACATTACTATTTGGAGTGATGTGGATGGCTGTTTGTCGGCCGATCCAAAATTGGTACCGAAGGCCCATTTAATAGAGGAACTTTCATATCATGAGGCCATGGAGATGGCCTACTTTGGCTCCAAGGTACTCCACCCTAAGACTATGCAACCCGCAATGGAGAAAAGTATTCCAATTTTTCTTAAAAATACTTTTTACCCGGAAAATAAAGGCACGACCATTTCCAAAGCACGACAAACCGGAAGTGAGGAAAATCCTGTCAAGGCCCTGGCGTGCATGAAAAACGTTTCAGTCGTCAATGTGGAAGGGGCCTTCATGATCGGAGTCCCGGGTATCGCCACGCGTTTATTTGCAGCACTCTTCGCGGATAATATTTCAGTCATCATGATTTCCCAGGCCAGCAGCGAGTATTCGATTTCGTTTGTGGTCAAGGCAGAAGACGGGGCCAAGGCCAGGAATTCAGCCGTGCGCGCTTTTAAAACAGAAATGGAATTGGGGCATATTCCGCGAATAACCTTAGAAGAGGGGGCGGGCATTTTGGCGTTAATAGGCGACCAGATGAATCGCGTTCGAGGTATTTCAGGCCAATTTTTTAAGGCCTTGGCACGCGCCAACGTCAATATTCGTATGATTGCTCAGGGCAGCAGCGAGAGAAATATCTCCGTGGTGGTAAAAAATGAGGATTTGCAAAAGGGGCTGAGGGCCGCCCATGCTTCTTTTCACCTGTCTTCTTTGACTCTCAACTTGGCCCTCATCGGCCCTGGTTTGATAGGTGCGACTTTTATTCAACAAATTGAAGGGCAGAGAGCGGAGCTAAGGAAAAGATTTAATATAAATTTAGTTTTGCAGGCCATCTGTAATTCAAAGACCATGTATTTGAAGGATGCTATTTCACAAGCTGATCCAGGAAAGTTACTTAAGGATGAAGGCGTTCCGATCGATTTTGGCAAGATGATGGCGCATCTTGAACAAGATGGCTCCCCTCATAGGGTTATCCTAGATTGTACCGCCAGTGATGTGATTCCTAATCATTATCAAAGTTGGTTGTCTCAGGGTTTTCATATCATCACCCCGAATAAAAAAGGCCCTGCTGGAGATCTTGAGAGGATCAAAAAAATATCGCATGAAATAGATTCAGGATTGATCAGATCACATAAGAGAAGGGGACGATATTTTTATTATGAGACGACTGTTGGAGCTGGACTTCCCATTATTTCAACACTCAAGGATTTGATCGCAACCGGAGATAAGATTGTTGAAATAGAAGGGGTACTTTCAGGAACCTTGAGTTTCATTTTTAATCAGTATAATGCTGATGTAAAGTTCTCTGCGATTTTAAAAAAGGCCAAAGATTTAGGTTACACCGAACCTGATCCCCGTGATGATCTCTCTGGAATGGACGTGGCCAGAAAAGTTATCATTTTAGCTCGCGAAATGGGTTTGGCATGCAAAATTGAGGACGTCTGCGTTGAGAGTTTGGTTCCTGTTCATTTACGTGACTGCTCAGTCGAAGAGTTTATGAATCGAGTACAGGAATTAGATGCCCCTATGGAAGAGAGAAGGTCCAAAGGCCAGAGTGAAAAGAAGTCTCTGCGTTTCACGGGTAAAATTTGCAACACTGATCAAGAAGGTAAAATTACGGTTGGCCTTCATTCCTTTTCAGACGATCACTCTTTTTGTCGTCTCAAAGGAAGCGAAAATTGCATTGCTTACACAACTAAGAGATACAAGCAATATCCCCTTGTGGTCCAAGGCCCGGGCGCTGGGGCCCAAGTTACCGCAGCCGGTGTCTTTGCCGACTTAATCAAGTTGGCCGAAAATCTGAGGGCCGATTCATGAAAATAATATCTGTGGCAAGCGCTCCCGCAACGGTAGCGAATGTTAATGCGGGCTTTGATATTTTAGGTTTTTCGCTGCCAGGAATGGGGGATAAAATACATGCCAGTATTATTCCTGAAATGAGAGTCCAGATAAAAAACATTGTCAGTTCGGTCGAAGCTGATTCTGCTGCCATTCCGATCAATCCTACCAAAAACACCGCTAGCGTCGCTTTGCAAGAGATGATCAATGGAGAAAAGCTCCCTCATGGTTTTGAAATCAGTATTGAAAAGGGGATTCCATTGGCCTCTGGATTAGGAGGTTCCGCTGCTTCTGCTGTCGCCGCCGTAGTCGCCGGCAACCAGTTACTCAAGAAGAAGCTGCCTCTCTCGAAATTATTTTTTTATGCCCTCAAAGGTGAGGAAGTCGCCAGTGGCGGCATGCATGGGGATAATATCGCTCCGGCATTGTATGGTGGCATTACCGCCTGTTTGAAAACGGCAGAGGGCGATTTTCAAGTTATTCCTATAAAGTGCCCAGCAAAACTTTTTTGTACCATTTTCCACCCAGCATTTTCACTGGAGACCAAAAAGGCCAGGGGAATTTTAAAAAATGAGGTTTCACTTAAAGATTATATTCAACAATCGATGCATTTGTCCGGGCTATTGATGGGATTGACTCTCGGCGATTACGAACTTATCCGTACTCATGCCAAAGATATTATTATCACACCTCAAAGAGAAACTCTTTTACCTTTCTATCATCTCTTTGCCCCCGAGCTAATCAAAGCGCGATCTTTAGCTTTTGGCATCTCTGGTGCCGGGCCGTCTCTTTTCTCGCTCACTAAAACGCTCAGAGAGGCAAAAAACTTAAGCGAGCTATTTTGGCGTTTAAGCCGCAAGCATAAAGTGCCCGGGCAAGTTTTTACCGGACAAGTTGGGGTAGGCAAACCTCAGGTCAGCACTTTGAAGGTTAAAGAATGAGGTACGTTTCTACTCGTAATGGCCAAAAAAAATATTTACTGAGTGAAGTGCTAAAAATGGGCATTTGTCCTGTCGGTGGACTTTTTGTTCCAGAGTCTCTTCCGAAATTTAATGATAATTTCTTTGATCGCAAAGATGACTATCTATCTTTTAGTGAAAAGCTTCTTCATCCATTCTTTGAGTGAGATGATTTAGAAAAAAAGTTGCACGAAATTTTAAAGCAAGCATTGAATTTCCCCGTCCCTTTGAACGAAATCAGCAGTAATCATTATCTTTTAGAGCTTTTTCACGGCCCAACTGCCGCATTCAAAGACATTGGCGCACGCTTTTTGGCCGTATGCTTTGATAAGTTAGGCGAGCAAAAAACAATTCTTGTGGCAACCTCAGGAGATACCGGCGGTGCCGTGGCCAGCGCATTCTATGAAAAAAAAGGCATCAAAGTTGTTATTCTTTTTCCCAAACATGGTGTTTCGCCCCTTCAGAGGCAGCAATTAACTTGTTGGGGGCAAAATATCTTATCGCTAGAGGTGGATGGTGATTTTGATGATTGTCAGAAATTAGTGAAGGAGGCCTTTTTAGATAAGGCGCTTTGTGCAAAATACGCTCTTACCTCCGCCAACTCCATTAATATTGGACGACTTCTTCCGCAAATGACCTATTATGCCTTTTCTTCTTATAAATTATTTTCACAGTCTCAAACCCCCATAAACTTTGTTATTCCCTCAGGAAATATGGGAAATGGGATGGCAGCCGTTTGGGCCAAAGAAATGGGGCTACCCATTGGAGAAATACATTTCGCTTGTAATGCAAACCGCGCCATCTTTGATTTTTTTCAAAATAAAAAATTCACTGCGCGAGATAGTTTTAAAACTCTGGCCAATGCTATGGACGTCGGTAATCCTTCTAATATGGAACGGCTGCTCGATTTAGAAAAGAGAAGGCCATCAGTTCTTGGTGATTTATCCGCTAGCTGGCATTCGGATGAGAAGATTCGCAGCGTGATTTTGGATTATTTTCAAAAGAAAAATAAAATTGTATGCCCGCATACTGCCGTGGCGCTGGCGGCCGGTGAGCGTTTTTCGTCCGAGAGTATGGTGGTATCCGTAGCTACCGCTCATCCCTATAAATTTCAGGAAATAATTATTGATATCTTGGGGCGACAAACTCTTCTCGCACCTCAGACCCTAACAGCTTTGTTAAGTAGACCCACGAGCTTTCACCCTATGGGGAAAGAGTTGGCGCATCTGCAATCAGAATTAGAGAAATTTTGTCACAAGTCCTAGGCTGCTTTTTTCACGACTTCTTTTACCTGTTCGGGAACTCGCTCGCCTTTTTCGAAAATGTCTTTGGCCAGACCTAGAATGCTGGGATCAATTTCTTTAATGTTCTCCTGCTTTTTCTCGCTATAAGCGAGATTGTGAAGAACATAACGGATGCAGTTGATGCGCGCTCGTTTTTTGTCATCGGAGCGGATCACTGTCCATGGCGCATCGGCGGTGTCTGTATGAAAAAACATTTCTTCCTTGGCCTTGGTATAATCATCCCACTTGTCGAGGGATGCCATATCAATGGGGCTTAACTTCCATTGTTTTAGAGGATCATGTTGACGCTCCTCAAAGCGTCGTTTTTGCTCTTTTCTTGAAACTGAAAACCAGAATTTGAACAGTATGATCCCACTATTAACCAGCATTCTCTCAATCACAGGTGCCTGCCGCAAGAATTCCCGATGATCACCTGGAGTGCAAAATCCCATAACACGTTCGACTCCGGCCCGGTTGTACCAAGAACGGTCAAAAAATACGATTTCTCCGGCAGAGGGTAATCTTGTGATGTAACGTTGAAAATACCACTGGCCTTTTTCCCTTTCCGACGGCTTTTCCAGGGCCACGATGGTGGCACTCCGAGGGTTGAGATGCTCCATGAAGCGTTTTATGGTACCGCCCTTACCGGCAGCATCGCGACCTTCAAAAATAATCATCACACGCTGACCGGTGGTCTTCACCCAGTTTTGCATTTTAAGAAGTTCGATTTGTAGATTCTCCATCAGGTTTTCATATTCTTTGCCTTCCATTTTTGGTGGAAGTTCGTATTCATAGAGCGTCCGTTGGTGGACCTTGTTACTGTCGGACTTCGTTGATTTATCATCGGCCATGCAATTCTCCTGTTGAGCAACTTATCGGAAATTTAAGGTAATTCTAAAATGTACAATATCGATTTTATCGGCCATTCGCGAATAGAGCAGATGTTGCGTGGTACTGCGTTTGCCATTGTCGGATACACAACTTGATGAGTGTGTGGCCAAGGCACTCAAGGATTTTCATCATCATTAATAAGGTTTGGACCTTTGTAGTTTATGCGATAGCAAGTCCGCGGGCCTTTGCCGATGCGCTCAAGGGGCCCATGGACGCACATTTGGTTTAGAATGCGAATTGTCGAGCGATGGGAAACACCGAGGATTTGCGCTCCTTCTGCCGCGACGATTAAACGTGTTTTAAAATGATCTTGGAGTTGTCTTAGATGCTGCTGCATTTTGTAGCTCAAGGCATGGGCAGGAGTATCTCTTGTAAGACAGATGGTACATCCGTGCGAACTGGTCAAACTGTAAAAACCTGAGTCTTCTTTAATTTCGAGGGAAATGTGATTTTTCTGAAACCAGTGCCGCAGTCGACGCAGGGCCTGGTGTATGCGATCGGGCGATGATGTCGGATGGTAATATTCTTTGGGGTAAAGAAGTTCGTGCAGTTCAGAAACTCGCATGGGTTTGTAGAAATCCTGGCTTAATGCCAAGAGTAGGCGTTGAGGGATCTGACCTTCTTTAAGCCAGGAAGGCCCTAGATTGCTCTGCCCGTTGTGGAGATTCACGATTGGCGAGTTTGCAAGTGTTGGCCTAAAAAAAGACCATTGATACTGCGTGGGAAGTTTTTCTACTCCTCCCAATACCTTCAGAATACGTTTTCTAAAAGTTGGGTAGGTTGTTCCAAAATAGAGCTGAATGAGCAGTTTTTCATTCTTAAAGCAAGTAGCTTCATAGTAATCGCAACTTCGCACATTTTCCCAGCGTCGGGTGGCCTTAAATCGCGCGCGAACTTTTCGCAATTGGGCCAGGGCCTGATCGCGGTCTTCTCCTGTCTCTAAAGCGCGATAGAGATCACACAAGCATTTCCACTGAGCAAGAAGCAAGTCAAAGATCGGGTCATTGTCCTTGATTACTCTTTCTTCGAGATGTTTTAGCGCGACCTCTGCCTGTTTCCACTCTTTTTCTAGAATATGTATTTGGGCCAAGCCAAATAAGGCACTTTTGTGAAGGAGTCGATACTGGTTGAAACTGGTTTTGGATACAACCTCTGTAAGCAAGATTTGGGCCCGGGTGAGATCACCACATCCATGCATGAGAGATTGGGCCAGATTCACGATTCCCCAGAAACGCATAGGCTGATCCACCTCAAGAAGTTTAATGTATTTCTCCAGATATGGAACGGCTCCTTCCCAGTCCCATTGCCAGATATGAACATAACTACGAAAAAGAAGTGCGTTGGGAAATTTTTGATTATCGACTTGGGCCAATAGTTTGTCTGCCTCATGGGCGGCACCGATGGCATTTAAAGCGGCGGCATATTCGCCCTTTTCAGCGTCTATAGCATGGATGGGGGAATGGGGTGAGGGGCGAACGATATGATGGAGAAGGGCCACAGTATTTTCAGGCAGATGCGCTCGTCTCGCTAGATTGGCCAAAGTGAAAATCAGTTTACGCTCCACCCGTTTTTTAAAAAGTGGTCGAAGCAAAGTTTGGGCCTGCTCCATATGGCCTTGAATCACTAGTTGCTCAATTTTTGAAAGGGTCTGGGTGAGTTTATTTGTCGTACCATGAGCTAAGTTCATCTCTTGCCAATATTTTGCGGCACCTTAAGAAGAGAAAGTTGGCCGGATGTTAATGACTTTATAAAACATATATCTACATGAAATATATAGTATTTTCATAATCGTGCCAAGTAATATCAGTCTATTGCGAACGCCATGCGGCATAGTATTTTTTAAGGAGGATTATGACATATGAAACATACATCATTACCTTTTTGGGCCTTAGTTCTGTGTATCACCACCTTTGGATGCCTGGCGGTTGAGCTGGCCTATGGAGGTGTTGATTCCGCTTTTGTCATCAATCTTTCATCGGAGTGGAAAAAAAATGTCATTAACGATGATCATGTCTCATGGGCCAATCAAAACGCCTACGTCAATCGGGTGATTCAGTTGTCAAAATTCAATGTTGGGCCGATACCTAAAATCACGCACGATAATTTTCGGGATTATGTGGTCGACTTAGAGAAACAACGCAACCATTTTTTTACCTTGAATTCACTAACCCTAGGTTCAGTACAAAATTGGAAAGTTACCCAGCATATTCTGGAGATCTTGCCTAACATAAATGGTTTGGTAGTTAAGTTAGAAGGTCATTATGAGCAGGCCGAGTATGATCAAGTGATGCTGTTTTCTGAATGGCAATACTACATAGGTAAAGATTGTTATCTTCTCTCCTATGTTGAGGCCCAATCAAGCGAAGGCATCTCCCATCAGATTATGAGCGAGATTTTGAGTGGTTTTAAAATTATTCCAGCAAATGCATTTCAGAAAATCAGCTCGTTTTTTACTTGGGACTTCTTGTTATCATCCGCAAACGCCGGCGGACCAACTGATACCTACAAAATTTCTCAAGCACAAATGGATCTTAACATGGGACAGGCGCAGAAATCCTATGAGCAAATTGAGGCGCTGGAACGGACAATTTACGATATTGAAATGAGAGGAAATCCGCAGGAGCAGGCCGATATTCCCGGGCACACTAGTTTTATCGAGGGCGAACGAACAAGAATTTTGAACCTTTTAAAGACTGACAACATGGGAGATGGCAGTTTGGCCCGTCCCTATCGTGCACATTCTTCAAGTTACTCTGGATTTCAGAATTTCCTTTCTGCTACTCCCAATGGGAACTCCCGTCAGATTGAAGGCAAGTTTGACTCCTGCACGATCTACGAGAATGGTGCACC
>CAYHRT010000174.1:0-8619 GCA_964359085.1 uncultured Bdellovibrio sp.
TTTGGTTTGCAATCCAAAAGGAAGGCAGTACGGAGAACGGCCTTACTCTTTATTTAAGATTCTTTATCTAAAAACCAGGCATTGAGCATGATCGACGAACTCTTGGCGCGGGAAACCGATGAAGAAGTCAAACAAACGGCCTTAACTGTGAAAGAGAAAATAAACGCAAGTGGTAATAGCAGCCCTTAATAGCAAACGCATAATTAAATAGATAGACTAATCCCCCATCCTCCGTGTCTTTTTTGGACTTATGCTCAGGTCGCTAAATGTCGATAAAGACTTGGGGTTTGTGGTTGAACAACTGGCGTTTAAAATCCATTCAGATTGTAGGTTTGGGCCTGCTCTTGACCTATCTGATTTTTGCTCAGTTGCTTTTTGCCAGCGGGCCTGCTGGCAGTGATCCGCCACCACGTCCCTCTCCTCCCCCCGAAGTCAAAGATGCCGCCGCCCAGGTGCTCTTGAGTGATTATGTCTCAATTGGGGCCAAGGCCGCAAATGGTCATGCCGCTGCTATCACCTCCCATTTAAAAGATACTTGCGCCATCGTTCATGTGGGCGTCTTCACCTCCAGTCGGAGTGTTCAAGGTTGTTATTCTCCTTCCAGCACCATGGCAAGTTTTCAGGCCTGTTGTGCCACCCATCACCAGACAGTCAAGGCAGAGGCCGGTCTTGCTCTAGAGATAATCAAGGGAAATTTAACCTCGGCGATTAGCGCCAGAATAAAAACCGTCATGGAAGTCAAACGTCTGCAAGCGCGCGGTCACGGTTATGCTTCGGAAGGGACCAAACCAAAAATTCTGCCGGTGACGAATGATGACATTAAAATTTTTTTTGAAGAAGTAAAAAAGCGCATGAGCACGGGCAAATTTCCAGGGGATGCACAAAATAGAACTTTCGAGCAGTACTATAAGAACTTGCTGGACAAAGATCTGAAGGCCAGTGAAAAAGAAATGAATTCGGCCTTGGCCAATTTAGGCAAGTATGAAGAATTCGTGCGCAAAACTTGTAACCAAGCACGACAAAACTATCTGGATAAAAAAAACGACGAGGTGTGTGAAACACCAGAAGACATGACAATCCACATCAGAGAGGAAAGACAAGAGATTCTTTCTACTCTCGGCGACTATGATGAAACTTTTTTATCTGAAAATTTAGATCGCTACCATTTCTGTGTCGTATTGGGAATGAAGGACGGCGTTTGCAAATATTTTACAGATTTTGAAAGGCAATCAATAGAGGCGAATTTTGCCGAGCTTAGGAAAAAAGGTTTTTGCGATCTTCCCCCCCAAGATCCCATCATTTGTCCGGCGGATGAAGGCCGGCCGCCAAAAGACACAGACGACTCTGGATTGCCCAATGGTCAAAAGAAAGACAAGGTGGCCGACGGTAGTGGTGGAGGTTTGGGGCCGGGCCAGGGCGATGTCGGACAGGGCCAAGGAGGTGGAGGCAATTCCGCCCAATCTCAAGGCGCAGGTGAAGGAAGTGGGGCCGGCCAGGGCGTAGATTCCAATTCATCTCTCAATAGTGAAAATAGCTGTGCCTTTACCGAAGAAGATGCCAAAAAATATCTGGTGGACAGTGGCAAAGTGAAGCCACTATGCCGCAAAGAAAAAATTTGTACACGTGATGCCAATGTCGCAAAAA
Organism: uncultured Bdellovibrio sp.; assembly: GCA_964359085.1. Lineage (GTDB taxonomy): Bacteria > Bdellovibrionota > Bacteriovoracia > Bacteriovoracales > Bacteriovoracaceae > GWA2-49-15. Next base: position 1,645 of record CAYHRT010000174.1, read on the forward strand.
AATATTCTGTGCGCCTATGCAACCCTGATGAAAAAATTTGTGTCTTTACACTTCGGTCGGGAGATGATCCCGCCACTCCAATCTGCTCAGATAAAACTGGCAGTGGTTCGGGATCGGGCACAAATTCTGGTTCTGGTTCTGGTTCTGGTGATCATGCCAAGCAAGGCGGGGGAGAGGAAGGTCAGGTCAATGGCACCTGCGATCCCACTATTGCGAGCTGTCCCCAGGGGCAACCGGGCGGTACAGGATCAGAGAGTACTGGCAAACTCAAGGGAAAGAAAAACTGTCCTGACCATTTGAAAATCTTAAACCTATGTAAGGGGGATGGGATGGGTCGAGGTGATATCTTGGCCGCCGACATGAAAAACCCTTGTAGCGAAGAATATCTAAAAATGATGGCATGTACCGGGGCCAATCCTCTTCCTGATATACCCAAAGCGGTGGAACAGATCAGTGAAGACTTGGCCAAGAAAAACGCCATCAAGGAGATTTCCCGCTTCTTGCTGCGCAATTTGATGATGTCGGCGCGCGACCAGATGATGCGCATTAGATTTCGCAAAGGAACTTATCAATCCGTGGCCCATGCACGACGCGATAATATGGAAAATTATATGGAATGGCTGGACGGGGCATGTATTGGCAACAGTGAACTGCGCAACGAATCGGATAAAATGGTCTTGCCTCTGGCCTATGAGGTCCGATCGACAAAATATTTCCAAGAGGAAAGTGATGGCGCAATCAAGAAGGCCGCCCATGATCTCGCCCCATTAAAAGAGCTCGTATCACAATTGGCCCAAACAGCGGCGGATTTTCCGGAGGACTTGGTTAATTTCGAAAGCATGTTTCTAGATTTAATTCCCTGCGGAGTGGTGATTAAAGGCATTATTAATTTCGTTAGGAACGAAATGTTGCAATATAAAAATCGCCAGAAGACCTGTACCCTTTTCCCCACCCTCATTGATCCCAACAAAACAGAACGTTTGGATTGCGAAGGCATTGCCAATCGAGTTCAGCAGTTGGCCGACGGAAAATTTGAATCCTATGGCAATCCCAGACTAGAGTTAGGAGTCAATGTTGACAGCGCAGAACTGGATTTTCATGAGTACAGCAGAATTATCAATGGCACGGTGGCCTTACAGGAAAAATTGACTGGTGAGCTTGAGGGATATGAGGAAGGTTTGAAAAGCATTAAGCAAATGTCTGGATTACTTCAAGCACATGCCGATGAGTATAGGGCAAAAGGTAATGTGGTTTTACCCAAAGGCACTTCCTATAAGGTATTCGAATACGATGCCGCAACGGGAGCGGTCAAAACGGTATGGAAAATTACAGAAGGAGCAATCAAAGCAACCAGCTTCGCCATATTTTACCAAAGTAACCAGGCACTCATAGATGCCCAAGGGATAGAGATGGCCGGGCAAATCGAAAACACTAAGCAGTTGATAGAAAATGCCAAGACCAAACTGGACGGTGCACGCCAGGAAATGGAAAATATCAAACAGAAATTTACTACCGTTATTCCAGGAATTTCTCAAGATGGTAGAGAACTGGTCCCTCCCACCGTTGTTTCGCCTATGGAGCCAAAAATTTTACAATGTCACCGCAAATGCCAGCGCATGCATTCCTTGTTGGCACAGAAGGCCCGTATTCTTCAAGATAATCCAGACCTTTTGCGCCGCTTAGTTAAAGACAAAAGTGTTTGGGATTCGCTAGGCGATTTTTTCTCCAGCACACCACCAAAACCTGATGAAGACAAACTCTACACCCAGATTAGCTCAGATGATCCGGAAAAATCGGCAGAACTTTTAGATCGCGCCCTATCGCAATCGGACTCCTATGGTAATAAGAAAGATGGCAATATTAGTTTAGAATCAAAGGGCCATTCAGTTATGTGGGATATCAAAACTCAAATCAACTCCTTATGTCGAGACCCTGAAAGTTTCGTTAATGCTGCCCTCACTAATCCCAAAATGAAGGCGCTCATGAGCAATTGTGCCCTTCAGTCGGACGGCATGCCACACCATCAATTTGCCGGCAAAGATGTTTGGCGTAGCTACGATGAACAATGGGCCAAAGATTGCCAGGCGGCGGCGAAAAATGCCGACACCCAAAATTATATCTGCAACAAACTCAGGGACTCCGGCCATACACAATCAACTAGGGATGGTTTGCAAACAGCGTTGCAAGTGGGCGGTGATGCGGCCGATGTGGTCGGTTGTGCTTTGATTGTGGGAAAAGGAATTTCCATGGGTGCCAAGATAGCGCGGGCGGTTGTCAGCACAACCATCAGAAGTAGCGCGCGGGTAGGAGTTCGCACTGCTATCGCCATAGGTATTCGTCGAGGAGCTAGAGCGGCCCTGCGGGTAGAAATTCCTGCGTCCATAAATGTTATTAACTCTACCATTGGCAAAGTTGCCTTGGTTAACATGGGTTTAAGTTTGGCGATGGCGGCGGATCAGCAATATGGAATTCTCAATCCTGATCGCCATGAATACTGTAATCAAATTGCCGCGCGAGGCATGGCCAATGGCCATTTCGATCTCGTGTCCGACCAAGACCGGGAAGAATGCAAGGCCCATGCGGAAGGTTTAATTCAATTCGCGCGCATGGCCCTTTTAAGTTATGCTGTCGGCAAATTTGAAGATGGCAGTGCCGCCGTCTTAAGAAGGTTGGCCGGCAATAATAGTGCACGCATCCATTACGAACGCGCCATGCTTGACCGTTATGAAAAACTCAACGCTGAAGAAAAAATACATCTCGATGGATTACCAACGCATCAACAACACGAATTAAGACAGCAATTGATTGCACATTTGGCCGACGCTGACGAAACCCGAACCCATGCTTTAAAGCAAAAATCACTTTCAGAGTTGATCGATTTGTATAACCACATGGAAGGTCAAAAATATAGAGAAGCTCATCTTTCAGCAACCATCAAGGCCATAGAGGGTAATGATAAATTATTTGGCATGGAAAACCCTCTTACCAAACTCATGCGCGAAAGCTTAACGGCTACAGAATTACTGCATCTTGAAAAAATTGAGGCGGAAGGGCGAACACGTGCCATAGAACTCAATACGGAGATTGCCAGGATAGAAATGATTCCCGGGTCCCAGCGTACCCAGGCACAAAAGGATCTTTTGCAACAATTGAAACTTCTAAAAGAAGACATGGTTCAACAACGTAAGGCCTATTATGAACAATTGGCCGCCAACAAGAAGGGATGTGTGTGAGAGAAAGATTTAATCATCTCATCTTGCTCCCTGGTTTACGTGCTAGTTTTCTCACGTCCTTGATCATCGCATGCTTTGCGGCCCCCATGGTCTCGGGAGGGGACTCCTGTTCGATAACAGGGCCAGAGTTTACCAATAATTCCTCCCAATATCGCGAAACGCTGCTCGATCTAGAAAGACAGGTCCAATATGCCAAGAAAAATGCCGTACGCGATGCCCTGATTGCCGCAGGCCTTGATTCTGCAATGATTGATTTTATTCCACCAAAGTCAATGGAGATCTTATCCAGGAGAGCAAGTCTGGATACCCAGGCTGCTACTCAAGTTGCCACCGCTAACGGATACCATCCCACTAGGGCCTTGCCCGATATTACTATTCTCAGTTTTGCCACAGAAAATGCCAATGATCGCGCCCACACCCCTGTTGCCCCTCCTTCCCATGTTTATGAAGTGGACGGAGTAAAAATCACCCTCGATGTCGCAGATTATGGCCAGGGCACATTCAAATCTCATCCTACGGTAGAAATCAATGCTCACCCGCGAGAAAATTCCTACGCCAATTTAGCACCGGAGATAATGATTGATCGGGCCCTGAGCGAATATAAGCAGGCCAATCCAGCAGGAATTCCACTTTCGATCGGCGACAATCCAGTTTTTTATCGTGTCGTTAGCAAGGCCGAGTTGGTAGAACTCCTAGGTACTGGGCAATCACGGGCCAATGGTAGTATCACGGATTGGAGCAAGGATTTCGTCACATCCCGGGAAAAGGCCTGGCTGGAAAGTAGAAAAATTTATGAAAATGGAATGCGCGATTTGGGAAGACCTGACTTGGGAAACAAATCCCCTGCCCAAATTGCCTCCATCAATGCCGATTTTAGAGCACAATTTGGGCGCGATCTTCCTCCCATGTTCTTAACTCAGGCCCAAATGAAAGATCACTTTGTAGATCATTTAAAAGATGGCCTGGCAAAAGAAATAAAACAACCAGGAACCAAGGAACGTTTACCAGCGGCCACATACGAATTAATTGACAGATTCTCTCATAACGGAGTGTTGAATGAGACCGCTTTGGGTCGCTATATAGAAGACAATATTCTCTCACTCCCCCCTGGTAGCAGACGTAACGATGCCGTGCTGGATTTATTTGGCTATGATTACGCTGCGTACCTGCATGCCCAATACACTCTGGGATTTGATCAATTTTCGCCTTTCAAGGGGACATCCATTGGGCTTCCCGTTGGACATTTTATAAAAAACGATACGTATGTAATCGCCATAAGAGATGTGCATGGACGGGCCCGAAAAAATTTAGGCGGCGGGGGTGAGCGTGAATGGTTTTATAAGGATGGAATCGCCCTCGATGAAGTGGCCGGGGTATGGAGTGGTGCAGAGTTGAGTACTATACCGAACGGCAATATCATGATGAAAGCGCCGGAATTTCTGCCGAGAAACGATCCCGCTCATAAGGTCTGGGATCAGTACGTACAAAAAGACTACCACCTCGGTATAACAGGAGACCCAACCCCAATCCAAAGACCTGCGCAATAGTTCACTGTAAAAGATACAATGGAGTATTAGCTATATGGCCGTGTTTGCACACAGGAATTGCAGTAGGGGGCTACAGAATCGCTGGGGAACAACAATTGCTAAGGAAAAAAAGGGCGATCTGCCATATAATGGTGCAGATGAAAGCTAAATTAATGCAATTAAAATGGCCCATTCTAAGTTCAATCCTTTTGCTCGGCCTCGGAACTATTTATCTAAATGCCACACAACACACCTATATTCTACCGGCTTATAGCGATGGTAGCAGTCGCGCTTCGGTTAAAATCCATCTCCCCAGCAATTATGCATCAAGATCAAGCTGGCCAGTTCTCATTAGTTTGCACGGCTTTCATTCGGATCAACTTGTACAGTATAACCTCTTTAGACTGCATGAACTTGTTGATGAATTGGGCTTTATTTTGGTGACTCCTTCTGGAAGAAAGGAGGATTCCACGGCTGGCTGGAGATTTTGGGATGCCAATAATTTTTGCTGCAATTTCACTGGGAGAAGTAACTCCGATTTCAATTACCTAAAAGACTTAGTTAACACTCTCAATGATGACAGCAGCTATTCGAGAATAGATTTAAACAAAGTGTATTTTTTCGGTCACTCCAATGGGGGGGCAATGTCCTACAAAATGGCGTGCGGTTGGAGCAAGGTCAAGGGGATTATTAGTGTGGCCGGTTTTATGAGTAGAAAAGATGATAGTGGTAACCTCATCTCTACGGGTACGGACCCGTGCCCTGATGAAGGGCCGACAAAAATTGTGCAAATTCATGGCACAGATGATGATTCTATATTTTGGAATGGAGATGTAGACTCCGCACTCCCGGGATCAAGCCACAATCAAATATGGTCAGTTCCCCAATTAATGGAGAATTGGTTAGTTCATAATAACTGTACTTCCACTTCAGATTTTTCAGCTTCGTCGGTAAATGCTGTTTCAAGTACTTCTGGAAATGAGACAGAGGTCAGAAGGTATCATGGCTGCGATTCAGGTGGTGAAGTCGTACGCTATAAGGTTGATAATGGAACACACAATCTGAATTTGCGTAAAAGTTTTCTCAAAAGTGTCTTAGCAGAGATGATGAATCTTTAGGGCATTGGGTAATCTTTTGCGCTTCTTTGGTGAGGAACAAATCAATTAAAATTTCGTTCGTTGAGTAATTTTGAATCTGGAACCTGAGAGGAGGAAAGACCCATGAATTTTGATTATAGGCAGCTTAAAGGCACCCATTTCTTACGGCTCAACGGGAGTCACACAGAACGTGCCAAAATGCACGGGCAAATTCTCAAGAGTCCTATTCAAAATGGTGCCTTACCTGCTCTTGCTAAAAAAAATGAATGGATTATTCGACGTGCGGGTGGTGCCTTTGCCTGGAAGCCATTGCAAAACGTGGCAGTCAATTTTTATCATCATCTCTTGCTACCACTGATGGCGAAATCTTTGCTTCCACGAGATCGTGAACTCATCTTGGCCTTGGCAGAAGCGGCAGAAATACCCTATAAAACAATTTTGCGCGCCTTATTCCAGGCCGATGGTTTGATGCTTTTATCTCGCCTGTCAATTATGAAATATTTATTCAAAGATTTTCCCGCGCAGGAATTGCCAGGTTGTTCAAGTGCCGTCGTTCATCCCTGTCTGACTCAAGCGGGAAAAATGCTGGTATCGCGCAATCAGGATTATCCCGTGACAGGCCCTTGGGAGCGGGAAAGCACCGTCATTTTTCACCAACCCACTGAAGCTGGTGAAATCCCCCATGTTTCGGTTGTGAGTGCTGGTCTTCACACTGCTGGTCTAACCAGCATGAATCAAGAAGGTCTTACCGTAGCGGCCCATGCCCATTTTGGGCGTGATGTAAGTATCAGAGGCATGCCGGTTTTTGTACTCGGGGGCCTGATCGCCTCGCAGGCAAAAAATTTAGGTGAAGCGGTCGATATCGTGCGCAGGCACAATCGCTACGCAAACTGGACTTTTGTCGTTTCTTCGGCCAAGGAACAGAATGCCATGGCGGTGGAAATGGGGCCCAAAAAAATGGCCACCCGCTTTCTCGACGAGGGACTCCTCACCCACACCAATTTTTTCCATACCGAAATGCAAGAAAAAGAGGCCCTCATCTGTGGAGGCCGCTACCACGACGACCAGGCCCGCATCTGTCGTATGCGCCAAGTCCTGCTGGCCCACAATGGACAAATT
>CAYHRT010000175.1:0-8615 GCA_964359085.1 uncultured Bdellovibrio sp.
TATTTCTGAGAAAGTGATGGCCGAAAGAAAGGAAAAATTGTCGAAAGACGAGTAACGTGTATAACGCCATGATTGAAACATCACAGTTGCAAACATTGGTGGCCGTGGCGAGAGCAAAAAGTTTTTCACGGGCAGCGGACGATTTGAATGTCACTCAGTCGGCCATAAGCCAAAGCATCAAAAATTTAGAAAATAAAATTGAAGTAGGCTTATTCAAACGTGCCGGCAAGAAGATCATGCTGACGCCTGAAGGGGAAAAGCTTTACGCCCTGGCGGCCCAGTTTTTAGAATCCATGGATGAAACCATAGAAGAGATTCGTCATGACAAAGCAACAATGTCGGGCAAAGTGCGTATTGGGACGTTGACGGGAGTAGGGAAAAGCTGGCTGGCACCAGAGTTGTTGGGGTTGGCCAAGAAATATCCCGAATTGACCATTTGTATTACTTTGGGCCTCCAGGAAGACCTGGTTCGTGAGTTTAAAAATAATCGCTTAGATATTTTGGTTATGCCTGAGGAGTCTTTGCCGCCGGTTGGTGAAAAAGTTTTTTTAAGTGAAGAAAAATCTACGATGGTTTTTCCCAAAACCAAAGAGTTTAGCATTTCAAAAAATATCTCTGTCACTGAATTGGCCAAGTACCCAACCGTCCTGTTTGAAATGGGTGATCCTCTTTATTTGAATTGGTGTCGCGCACGTTTTGGAGAAGTTCCAAAAAAAATTAATATTAAATATGTTGTGAACGGTCATGGGAACATGTTGCAAGCAGTTTCACAAGGCCTAGGGGTCGCCGTGATTCCCAATCATGTGTTAAGGCGGTCTTATTATCAGGACAAAGTTGCCACCCTGGGAAAGGAATTCGAGGTGAGCAATGGGAAGTTTTTTATTGTGTATCACAAAGAGTCGAAAGCCTTGTTGCGCATTCAAAACACTCTTAAACTTCTTCTTTCCAGCGAGAATCCCCTTGCCATTGGATTAAGTTAGAATTGTGTATGGATCACATGAATGAATCCAATGAGTCCAAAAACATATACCTGGGAATTTTTTTGTAAGAGCTTAACGCCCGGGGTGCGTGAAAAATTAGAGGCAATCATGGACCGAGGGATGTCTCTCTGCTTGGTTGGAGGGGCTTCGAGACAATGGATTTTAAACCAATCCTTGCCTTTTGATCTAGATTTTGAAATTCGGCCTTTAGAGAGTAAAAATTTAGAAATTCTCATCGAAGAAGTTTCAAATCTTTTAAAAGCTATTTTTGGCAATATTCGACCCATGCCCTTTCATGTCTTTATTGTTGAGACAATGGATATGGGGCATGTCTTTCAGTTGGAATTTTCATTGCCGAGACGAGAAATTTATTGTGCTACCAAAACAGCGCATGGCTTTGGACATTCTGACTTCGAAGTGCAAATTGATCCATGCATGACTTATGCAGAGTCCTTCGCTCGCCGTGATTTCACGATCAATGCAGTGGGGTTAGAATTTAAGCTGGAAGCTTCAGACCATAGGGTTACAGTTCAAGATCCTCATCAAGGGCTAGAGGATTTGGCCGGCAAGATCTTGCGCCCGATTGGGGAAACATTTTATTATGACCCCGTTCGGTTTCTGCGAATGATTCGCTTCCAATTATCTTTAGATTTTTCTCTGCATCCATCCCTCAAACAGAAGATGAATAAGTTCAACTTGCACAAAATTACTTTACATTATTTTCTGAGAGAGGCTTTTAAAACTAATTTTTTTAATTTTATCAAATTATTTTTCCGATATGCCGAAGAATGTCAGCTAGAGCTGCCAAGCTTTCTTCAAACACTTAAATCTCTGGCCTTGATGCCGTCAACAAACCTGCCGCTTCCTCACTCCCCATTACAGTTGGCGGTTGTCATCGCCGAGGTTTCAGAGGCTGAACGGCAAAAGATTTTGGGAAAGGAAGGAAAACTTGAGGAACATTTGGGTTTGAAAAGTAAAACAATTCAAAAACTGATACTGGCCAAAAAAAGCGAAGCAATCATTCTTCAACTTGGACAGCTTGATAATTCCGCATCGAGAAATTTTTCTGATAGTGAGTTCTTTCATCATCCACTTGTCAGAGATATGGCCTTGGTGATTAAGGCATATTCAAGATATCCTGATATCTTTGAGGTGCGCTGGACCTATCTGGGTAAGACCGGGCCTGAACTGCAGGTGATAAAGCAATTATCTCAATGTATGGCCAGTACTGAATTAGCTGATGACTATGACGATAAAGTTTCCGATAGGGAGCTGAGAAAGATGAAATTGGCCATGCGGTCGTTGGGTATGTTTCCACGGATTGCTGGATTATGAGCGCCATGATTATCAAGATTTTGCCTGAGAGATCAAATCGTTTGGAAATTTGTACTCAAATTGAGGCGATATTTTTCCAAACTTCATCGGTCCAAAATTTTTCTTCAATTCAAGTAAGGACCAGTTTTAAAGATCGTTGGTTGACACCATATTTACAACCAGATAAGTCAAATGAGTTTTTTTCCATATGGGTTGTCATGCAAGAGTTGAAGGTTGTGGGATATTTGACCGGCCACTCTCATACTGCGCTCTTTAGGGAGAAACATGATCATCTGTCATTATCACTTTTTGCCGATCTCCATGCAGCTTTTCCCGCTCATTTGCACATCAACATGGCCCCTGGTCAACAAGGCAAAGGGCTGGGAGCGGCCCTCATTCAGGCCTATTTGCAGGAATTACAGTCCCAAGGCATAAGAGGAGTCCATCTCGTTACAGGTCCTCAAGCGCGCAATATTAGTTTTTATCGGAGACAAGGATTCACTATGGAGTACCTGCGTACCTCAGGGGGCAGTGATTTGCTTTTCATGGGACAAAAGGCCGACAACATTAGTTTTGTCGGGCCATCGTAAAATATTGAACTTTTTTTCCTAAATAAATCCCCGTTGGCCTTTTAGGCCGACATATGTCAAATTTTAAGCTAGAGGGGGGAAATTTCTAATAGGCCCAGGAGGTACCCCATGGTGGATCTTCACTCAATATTATTGGATCACAAAGCCAAAAAGAAAAAAAGCGATGAGATTTCTCATGAGCAGGAGGGGCCGTCGGTAACTCCAACACTGTCTGAAATTCCTGACATGTTTTTTGATCAAATATTGGTTGAGTTTAAACTTGGCCGAATTGAGATCTTGGTTTTGATGTATATCTACCGAATGGTTTATTGTCGTCCTAATCTTTACAAGGTGTTTGGTATTTCACCGTTATTATCCCATTATGAGATGGCTAAAACCCTCGTTCTCGAAGTTCCTGAAACAATTGGGGCCATTCATAAGTTAGAGGAATTGGGATTTTTATCCACTATTCGGGCCGGGCAATATTTTGTTCGGCGCTGTTTTACTAAAGAAAATGATGAAATATTTAAACAGACTTATGCCGATTTTGACCTATAGATAAAGACAAAGATAAAGATAAACAGAGAATGAGTGTTCAAGCAAAAAAACCGGAGAGCAATAGACCGGCCGCGAAGCGGGATAGAATTGTTCTCTATATAGGGGATGATGATTCGTATTGGCAGACAATCCAAAGTCGTTTGAATTATAACTATAGCCACCTGGAGTTTAAGTACGTCAGTCTCTACGCCAAAGGTAAACCCCATGATTACCTAAGGGCCTTCCTGCATGTCATGGAATTGATACCACGTTTTATTTATATTGATTTGTCGCAAGACAGAGAGTTTCATCTGCGCCTGGCCGAATTTTTAACCCGCGAAAATATCACAAAAATTATTCCCATCATCGGTCTTGTCGAGACTAAGGAGATGTTAAGGGATTGTATTTCAGCCAAGTTGTCGGCCATTCAAATCAAGTGTGGAGAGTATCACGATGTAATCTATGATGCCGTGAGGATGTCATTTCCCCGTGAAGTCCGGCGACCTGACTTCGCGCGTGCCAAATGTAGTATCGATGTTGAATTGTTGGATGATTGTCGCATTGGCTTTATCACTCCAACATCCATGCATATTGAAGGCTACTTCGAAGTCGAGACCGGGGAGGAGATAGAACTCTATAATGAAATCAATAAAACTATTCTGCCTTCCAAGAAATTTATTGTGAGTAATCGTTCGACGTCGAATTTGTATTACGAATATCTGTACGCCTACGATCTTGATGTAAAATATCTCGAAGAACCAAAAGAACTAAAAGAAGAAGCTCCCACTGGGTCGGGCAGTTCAACGGCCAATTTAGCAAATTTAAAGTCCCAAGATCTCTCTGCCAAGCATTTAAAAGCTTCCCATGAGAGCGAAATGATACGGGTTAAAAAGAAATTCAAGCAATGGGTGCTTTCCAATATGGACGATGCCGCTCAGAAAAAGACAAAAATCTTAGCGGTCGATCGCACCCTCTCTATTTTAAAAAAGGCCGAGAAACCACTGGACAAATATCCTTACGCGATTCGTTTCCAGTCAGTTTTGACACCGGAACTTTCGGAGCTGGATATTGTTCGGCCAAATGTGATTGCTTTTCATCTAGAAGAGTTTTCGGACACCGATCCAACCTTGCCAGAGTCAGAAAAAGAGCGGCGCAAAGATTTGGAAAACGAATCCTTGAATGTGCTTTCACAGATAATTAACACGGTTAAAGGCATGGATAAATATAGTCCATTTTTAGTGGCCTTTAACTGTACTAAATACACCTCGAAATCTTTTCAGGAAAGCTACAAATATTCCTTGATTCTAACCAATCGTGAACCCATTACTCTTGAGACTGTCATAGAAATGGCGGATCTGTACGAAGAGAAGCAGAATGTAAAAACCACTCAACTCATCCAAAATAAAATTGCAGTATTGAAAAAAGAAAATATGGCCAAGTATGGACGTCTCACGGTGGATGATTTTAAGGAGCAGCGATATTTTATTAAAAAGGGCAACCCTATCAGCCACGCGTATATCAAGCATCAGGCAAAGATTGTTATGCTCTCTGAATCTGAAATTCTCTTGGAAACTACCGCGCCCCTGGTGCAAAAGAGTTATCGTTTGAGCGCGCCTGTGGAGATGTCGATAGTGCTCGTGCCTGACAAGGACAACGGTAAGTTGTATGTCGACCAAAAAGGGATACGAACCTACCAAGCACTTATTCATGGAATCGGTGAGAATGAAAAAAAGAAACTTCGCCAAATTATTAATGAAGTGTTCTTTATTCCTCTAAATGAGAAGAGAGAAAAAGAGCAAGAACAATTTGAGGAACTCAACAAAACGGCGCTTGAAAAAAAATTGGCCAGTTTTGAGAGAAACGATGTTAGGGATGTGGATTCTCCAACTGCCCCGCAAACTGATGATAAGTCCAAAAAAGATGCACCTGTTCCGCAAACCAGTGACAAGGTTGGAAAGGCTTAAGTGATTTTCATGCAATGGATTGGTTCGTGTGTCTTCTACCTTATTCTTTGTTTTGTCATGATGAGCGTGAGTTTCAATTCCTGGTCGATGGTTGGGACTGGTGGGTATAGTCCGTTTGGTCCCACGACTCAAAAAACGGCCGATGGCGAAAAAAATACATTTTCTTTTCATCCCATGTTTGTCTTGAATGGTGCCTATCCGGTGCTTCCCGGCCATTTATTTACGCCTCAATTAGGTATGGCCCTTCACCGCAATAAATTCGATGAAAATGAAAAGAAAACCGTCTTTATTTTGATGGATGTGGCCTATATCCTGCACCCCATTTTTATCTTGCGCTATGGGATTGGTTCTTTTTTGACTAAGGTGGGTGGGAATGGTGGAAGCATTTTATTAAATAACGGGAATGATACAACCGCCTTCGCCAAGCCTGATCGTACCGTGACCTCATACAATACAACCTTAAATTTTGGCCTTGAGTACGGAGTAAATCGGAACTACGCAATTCAATCGGAAGCTTTTCTTTTTAATCTGTTTGATTCACGTGCACGGGCGATTAGTTATTTGCTTGCTGTGAATTATTACATGGACTAGGTTATGCAATTGTACTTATTTGCCGTCGGGCCTCCTGGCCCTCCGCCCTTCGGGCAGCTTGCGCTGGTTAAATCGGCAATCCTGCCGATTTTTGTTGTGGCCCTTTTATTTTTTTGTTACAGCAGTGACGGTCAGGCCTTTACTCTGGTTCCAAGTCGGGCAAAATTTCCAATCAATAATGTGGTGATTCGGATTGCAGGCAATTCTTGCACCAATAATAATCTTTCACCAACACGACTTTTAGATTTGGCCCTGGATGCTATGGATGAATATTGGAATACAGTGCCTACCAGTGCCATGAAAATCACTGCAGGGAGTGTAGAAAACAATCTTGATCTTAGTAATGACACCTTGACCACTGCTCTGGGAAAGGCCCCCAGCGGTACCATTTTGATTGGTTGTAGTAGCAATACTACGCTCTTTGATGATGCTTCGATCTTGGGTGTGGGCACGATTGGCACAAATAGTGATGGACAGATAGCTGGTGCGCTCTTATTTAACGATGGCCTGATTGGAGGTGAGAATCATGTGGCCTCACTTACAGATCATGAGCTACGCGCCGTCTTAGCACACGAGTCGGGGCATGCCATGGGGCTAGGGCATTCAGGTAATCCTGTTGCACTTATGTACTATTCGATTGGAGGTAAGATACAGGAGCGACTTACTCAGGATGATTATGATGCCCTTACTTATCTCTATCCTCGCCCATCAAGAGTTGGCGGCTGCGGTCAGATAACGGAGGTTAATGATGGCGGAGTGGGTCCGTCATATATCATGGTGATCTGTGTGGGATTCCTTCTCCTAATGGCCGTTAGACCATCCTATTATTTTCTTACAAAGCGGGAATTTGGTCTTTCTCGGGCAAAATAATATGTGAGCAATATTTTTTTGCCTGTTTTGTATCGGCCAATTATTCAAGGAGGAGAAATGCGTACAAAATTTATAGTTTTTATAGTCGTGGGCATACTTTGGTTATTAAGTTGCCCTTCTTTTGCGTTTGCGGGTGATGGAGACGGCCATGATTTATCACTCAATAATTTTAACAAGAGGTTTATTCTGATTCGCGAAAATGGAAAATTACTGGAAGTAAGGGATCGCTTCCTGTCCTTGGGATTTAAAATACGTCCGGTCGTGGCCTATTACAAGAGCTTGATCTCATCTGAGCAGGCGTTAATGTCCTTATCCTCAGAAGGCGGCCCTGAGAGCTACAAGGCGCAGATAGATAAAACTTTTCAAGTAACCTATGAAGCAACCCCGGACTATCTGAATGAATCTTTAGTATCTTTGCAAAATATCGACATAGAAAAGGTTTTTTCGGACCCAAAATTTAATGAGTTGCTCGGGAAATTTGAAGCTCGCATTGATCAAGAATTGGCCAATATTGGGCTCATTACCCTGGCCCGGCCGTACGATTCGCAATTTTTCTATAAACGACAGGTCCTGTATGAAATTGTGAAGGCCTTTCTCAATTTGGCCAAGTCGCAACTGGGTGAGGTGCCTGTTTTAAATACCGCCATGTTTATTATTCAAGAGGCCGAACGCATGATTCGTCAGCGCCGTACTTTTCATCAGAACATGCTGCTCCACTATTTGGAGAACTTCAAAGAAGAAGAATTGGGTCTAACCCATGATGAAGCCAATATGATTTGGTCCTCCGTTTATGAGTCACGCATTCCTTGGTATGCATTTTGGGAAACTGATTTTGCCAATCAGAATTGGATGAAATATGGAACTGACCGATTTTTCCAGAGTATCCGATTGGCCAATACCCGTTTACGCGACCAGTCCTCTCAGTATCAGGAGCTTGGAAAACGTCATAACTATTCCTTCCAAGATGCCAAATTGAAGGATAAAAAAGTCATCATCAATCTCTTCGATACCAAAGATATGTTCTCTCGTCGTCAAGCTGTAGCGTATTATTATGACAGTCCCAATCTGGTCATCCGTCAGCGCGTTCTACTTCAATTAGGCCAATTGGGATTAAGTTTTTTATCAATTCCAGGATTTATCAAAGATTTTACGGGGGCCTACTTAAAATCCATGTATGAAAACCAGCGGCTTACCGAAGGCGCCCTCGTGGGGTATTTTGAATCCCAAGGACAATACGTGATGGCAAGACACATGGCCGTGCAAAATGTAAATCCTTTTGAGGGGTATGATTTTTAACTAACTAGGTACCAGCAGACTTTTCCGAAGGAATCTGCTGGTACCTAATCCAGATTATCAAACCAAGGAAGGCCATGAGCAGGCCGATGTATTTTAGGCGATGTCGAGAAGGCATACTGACGATGAGAATAGCGGTATTTTCCTGGAAATTATGTAATTTTTGAACAAAAGTCATTTCATCAAATTGCAGTGGATGGTTGGTGGAAATCAGGTAGTGACCACGGTGCATGGGATGGATGATGTGGAGTGAACTCCCATCTGCATGAACCTGCGACAGAGATAAGCGAAAAGGAATCTCTATCGTTTTTTTCTTAAGTTGGAGTGTTACAAGTTGTTTATTCACCTCGATTTGAAGTGGAGCATCACTAGTTACCCAATAGGAACGCCCTTGCGCTAGCACCTCCACGGCCTTGTCTTTTCCACGAATCATTCTTTTTTGCCGTCGGGCCTCCTGGCCCTCCGCCCTTCGGGCAGCTTGCGCTGGCAAAATCGGC
>CAYHRT010000176.1:0-8340 GCA_964359085.1 uncultured Bdellovibrio sp.
TCGATCTCTGCAATGTTCTCCATAGACAATCAGAGACGGAGTAAAGTTCCTCTATATCTTCTTACCTCGTCATAAATTCGTAGTATAACAAAGCTAGATTTGCCAAAAACATTGCGGCAGTTATGCTATAACAGACGAAGTTATAAATGGGGCCATTGGTATGATCACCCATCACATCGGGGTCACTGCATAGATGTGTGATGTAGAGAAGGATGACGGGTATTAACATTCCATTAATAACTTGCGACCAAATCAGGATTTTAAAAAGGCTGATATGAGGAATTAAGGTAACACCCGCCGCCATAATGATTAAAAAAGTAAAAATAGTAAAAAAATTGGGTGCTTCCTTAAAAGATTTATCAACTCCTGACTCCCATCCCATCCCTTCACAGACATAATAACTTGCGGCCAATGGAAGGAGTGCTGCGGCAAAAATGGAAGCATTAAAAAGTCCAATGGCGAAGAGGAATGAAGAATATTTACCGGCAAGTGGTGCTAGTGCCAAGGCGGCATCTTTGGCGCTTGTGATTTCAATATTATTGGTGTGTAAAGTTTCTGCACAACAGATGATAATAAAAAGAGTAACAATCGACATGGTGATACAACCAAAGATCACATCAAGTCGAGCATAATTTAAATCTTTTACGGCAGTACCTTTCTCTACGACGGCAGATTGTATGTAAAATTGCATCCATGGAGTAATAGATGTGCCGATCAGTCCTACAATGATAGGCATATCTAATTTTGTGATTTCTCCAAAGTTGGGAGAGACTAAGGATTTCCCTATGATATTCCAGTCAGGACCGACAATAAATCCTGTTACAATATAACTTATATAAACAAAGCATCCAAAAAGAAAAACTCGTTCGACCATTTTATAATTGCCTTTGATAACCAGAGGCCATACCAGAAGAGCGCAAATGGGAACAGAGATATAGCGCGAAATACCAAAGATCTCACTGGCCGAAGCCAGACCAGCAAATTCTGCGGTGATATTTCCTAGATCGGCAATGAGGCATAGGGAAAGAGTGTAGAAAGTAATCTTAAGGCCATATTTTTCACGAATGAGATCGGCCAACCCTTTTCCTGTAACAATGGCCATGCGAGATCCCATTTCTTGAATGCAAATTAAAGCGATGGTAATAGGAATTAAAAGCCACAGAAGACGATAGCCTGTATGCGCCCCCGCAATAGAATAAGTTGCGATGCCCCCGGCATCATTATCAATATTGGCAGTAATCAGACCGGGGCCGACGATGCTAAGTAGAATGAGGGATTTTTTTATTGAACGTTTGAATGTTGATTCTTGCAGTTTTCCTTCCATGGTTACTTTTCATCCAGTAACCAAGGCAGAATGTCATCAACTGAAATGATTCCCATAAGTATTTGCTTTTGATCAACGATGGGAACTGTAATCAGATTATATTTGCTCATATGTTTGGCCACCTCTCGCCATGGAGTTGCGGGATGCAGAAATTTAATATCATTTTTGTTCATAACTTCACCAATCTCGATATCTTCTGTTTGGATGAGAAGTTTGGAGAGTGAAGTAGACCCAATTAGGTGCCCTTGAGAGTCAATAACGAAAATATCGTATATGGTTTCCAGGTCTTGGTGTTGTTCTTGAATGGTTTTGAGAATATGTGATTTTTTATGTTGAGGACCAAACTGAAAAATTTCCGTAGACATGAGTCCGCCGGCGACATCTTCGTCATATTCAAGGAGTTCTTGAATTTCTTCTTGGGTTTGGTTGTTCTCTATATTGGCAATGATCTCACTGGCCTGCTCATGTTCCATTTCAGAAAGGACGTCCACCGCCTCATCAACTCCCATATTTTCGATAATTTTTGCGACTTCCTCAGGGCCTTCATTTCTGAGCAACTCGATTTGCACATCGGATTCGACCTCGCTCAGAGTTGCTGCCGCCAATTCGGGAGACAGGTTGTTGAACAAAGTTTCACGGGAGTAATTATCTAAGTCCTCTAAGATATCCGCCAGGTCGGCGGGGTGCAGGTTCTGAATTTCCTCATTTTTTAGACCGAGTCTCACATGTCCATAGATTGATTTTGAGGGGATTGCATGGACAAACTTCCAATTAATGAGGGCCTCTTTTTTCAAATACTGAGAATTTGGATAGCAAATGCGAATCGCTCGATCTATCCATTTTTCATGGCCAAGGCGGCGAATCATGCTACGCAATCCAATGGCCGCATGGGTAATCCGAAGTTGATTTCCGGCCTTAACAAATTCTATATCGTTAACGCGTACAACTTTTTTTCCGTAGGTATCTACGATCTGACGGTCGAGGATAACTTTTCCCAAGGGGGGGTATTCCACCATGGTGTCTTCCCTCTCTTGGACTGTTCCCATGTTTTGCGAAAGAGCGGCGGAACTTTCACCTGCACTTCTATTAAATTGATCAGCAACCTGACTATGCAAAAGGCGTCGTGCCGTAATACGAGGAAGGGTGCGACTTCTTCCTAAGGTAAAATCTGCCTTGACGACGATTTTACTTAAAGAAAAACGCAAAATGTCGGTCCAATGAACGTAAAAGAATTGATCATTTTTCTTAAATTGGACGGCCAGAACGGGAGGGTACATTTCTTCAAAATCGACAAAGAGATCAGAGACTTTGCCGACAAAGATATCCTCATTATTGAAGATCTTAATTCCAATAAGATTGGAAAAGTGAATGTTAATGTCAAAGAGGTTCTCAAAAATATTCACTCAGTCTCACCACTATCATCTACAATTTTTTGTTTAAAGATATTATTTTTGCGCATATTAAGTAACTTGAGGATGTCCGCTGCGACTTCTTCAAGCGCCTTATCGGTGACATTAAAGACTGGCCATCGTTTATTTTCTTTGAATATATTATTTGCCCATTCCAGCTCCTCCATGACCTTAGATTGAGTTGCATAATCTCCAGCATGATCCTGTGCTCCTAGACGAGAGAGGCGATTTCTGCGGATTTCGAGGAGTGCTTCTGGATCAATGGTGAGACCAATAATTTTTCGTTGATCCACTGAAAATAAGTTTTTAGGTAGGGCCGTTCCTTGGACGAGAGGAACATTGACGACTTTGAGACCATTCATAGAGAGGAAAAGTGAGAGCGGCGTTTTAGAGGTTCGAGAGATCCCAACCAGAATGACATCGGCTAAATGGAGGGAGTCAGGATTCCGACCATCATCATGGTTCAGAGTGAATTCCATGGCAGCAACACGACCAAAATATTCATCATTTACAGCATGCAGGAGACCGGGCTCGGCCTTGGGTTCCTGTTCAAAATAATTGGAGAATGCGGTTAAGGCAGGGCCTATCATATCGAGTGCTCTCACATGCTTTGTTCTTGCCAAGTCGCTAATGTACTCTCTTAAATCTGGTGTAACTATTGTATGCACGATCATGTCGTGATGGATGGCAGCTTCGGTAAAAATGGCATCAATCTGTTCACGAGTACGTACATTCTTATACCTTGTGAAATATACATCTTTGTCTGAGAATTGCTTCATGGCCGCCCGACTGAGCGCTGTTGCAGTTTCTCCAGTCCCATCCGAAATAATAATAATTTTAAGTTTGCTGGGTGCCATAAGAATCCCTCATTGTATCTAAGGACTATGAGAATATATCCTAGGCCTGCATAAAATCATAGAGCGTTTTTAAAATAGTCTGGGAATCAATTAATGGGTTAACCGATATTTTTGGGGTAATTCTTTTAAAGAACGTTCGTTGAGTTTTGGCAAGCTGACGGGTCGAAATGAAGATTTGTTCTGCCAGGTCGTCCAAGCTGGTGATTTCGCCTTGCAAATAGGCCAAAGTTTCCTTGTAGCCTACACTTCGTAAGGGTTTTTCTTTTCCAGTGCATCCATTTTCTAAAAGCTTTTTAAGCTCAATAACAAGACCTTGATCTAACATAAATTGGGAGCGTTTTTTTAAGATTTTCCAATGTTCTTGTTTGGGGATATCAAAGTAAAAATGCAGTAAATCTTTTTCTGGAAATTGATTGCGTGAAAAATCATAAGGATCTATTTCTTGGAATTCATTGTATTCGGAAGATATTGGCCTTTCTGTTGCGATATTATATTCAACGGCACGACGAAGACGGTAATGATCATTAGCATGCAAGCGTTTGAGAGAGTCAGGGTCGAAGAACTTTAAGTAATCAAGAAAGGGAGCAATTCCCTCGCGCGCATAGACATCTTGAAGCGAAGCTTTCATTTCGGGTGACAATTGATCACTTTGAAACATGCCTTTCATCAGGGCCCTGATATAGAAAGGGCTTCCACCAACAAGGATCATACATTTTCCAGCATCGCTTAGCTGTTCCATGACGGCTTTTGCTTGTTGGCAAAAAGTAAAGGCATTCATTTCGTGATGTAGAGAAGCAATATCCACCATGTAGTGTTCAATTTTTTGTCGCATGTGGATATCGGGTTTAGCAGTACCGATGCTAAGTTCGTGATAAAAACACATACTGTCAAAGTTGATAATTCCGCATTCAAGCCCCTGCTCTTGAATCATTGATCCAATCTTGACTGCCCAATCACTTTTTCCCGTACCGGTTGGTCCAGTGATGAGGACTATTTTTTCAGATTTAATCCTTTTCAAACAATCCTCGTAAAAAGGGTTCATTCAAGGGTTGAGAAAATGGCCCTTGATGAGGTGGAAGTGCTTCTTGAAAGGCAGCACAAAGGATAATTTGGTGGGCCTCCTGTGTGTTCCAGAATCCGATGGCCATCTGTTGGACAATCGCCATAATTTCACTCTTGAGTTGTGTTAGAGGAAATGGAAATTGTGAAAATTTTTCCCATAAGAGCGGAATAAACTTTTGGCATAAGAGCGCCAGGGGGAAACCTTGGAAATATTGTGGAAATGTACGAAGAATAATGGTGTGACTGTCTTGGACAGCGGCTTCAAGACCGGCACCATTTAAGAGGGCGAGAAAGGGCTTTATTTGTTCAGTGTGATCGGTGTTTATCAAAGAGATGGGAATGCCAATCAAAATGGGGAAAATAGTATCTTCGCGAAGTGGAAAAAGTGTCTTCTCAAGACGAGTTTTCAGTAATAACTCCAGTGCGCAATAAGGGTGTACCAAATAGGTTTCTGCCTTGGAAATATGGTAAAGAAATGTCTGTGCAGGAAGTTCAAGTATAATGGGTAAACTGAATATAGATGGGGCACAGTGCTCCTGATGTGACTGAATTGAATCTTTAGTCGACAAGGAAGTTTGCCAATTTTTAAAGTCCTGGTGTTGAAGATTTCGACTATTAACAGGAGTGACATTACTTGGCAGTGAAGGATCGAAAATATTTATTTCTTTTTGTGATTGTCCAAAGCGTTTCACTAAGCCGCTGATCATAGCGTGAATAATTTGTGGCGCAGCAAATTTGATTTCCGTTTTATTCGGATGCACGTTGACGTCTAGCTCACTAGGGGGAATATCCAGATAAATAATAAAATCGCTATCCAGGGCCTTGACATATTCATGAAGGGCATTGGTTAAAATATAATGAATTTTGCGATCTTGAAAAAAACGTTTATTGGCAAACAAGAATTGAAATTTGGTAGTGATTTTTTCACTCGTGGGGTTGTTTTTAGGGTGCATGAAAATAGCATGGATGCGGTGATTCTGAAATTCGTCTTGGCATTCGGTTAATTGTAAGTTGTGGAATCGTTTTCCCAAGAGTTGCTCCACTCTTTTTAGGTATTGGCCCATAGCAACAGCAGGATATAGTTCTTTATCTTGTTGATTCCAACGAATACTGAAATTGGTCTCTGGGTGAGTCAGCAAGAAAGCATGGAGAATTTTTTTTATCTGCAGAATCTCTGTTTTCTTGGAGCGAATAAATTTAAGTCGTGCGGGTGTATTGAAAAAAAGATCCCGAACATAAATCGCAGTCCCATGGGTTCCGCCGTGAAAGGGACCTAAAAAAATTTGCTCACCTCCATGAAATTCGATTTTTCCACCACAAGAGGGGACATCTTCGACCGTAAGAGGAATAGTGGTACAGGTCAAGCGTGAAACCGAAGCTAATCCGGCCAGGGCCTCCCCCCTAAAACCGAAACTCGAGAGCTGATATAAGTCTTCAAAGCGTGCGATCTTGGAAGTAGCGTGTCGGGTAAAGGCCAGGGGAAGTTCTTCTTGTCTCATGCCTATGCCATCATCGCAAATTGAGATGAGGGTCAGTCCGCCATCATCAATCTGTATATCAATATTTTTGGCCTGGGCATCGAGAGAATTTTCAATCAGTTCTTTGACAATTGCGGCCGGGCGCTCAATAACTTCCCCTGCCTTTATTTGGTCAATAAGGTGTTTAGGAAGGAGCTGAATCTTCTGTCGTGGAGAAGCTTGAATCATCAATTATTTAATTATTCTTTAAAAATTACTCTTTAAAAAAGTGTACTTGATTGCGTCCACCCTGTTTGGCCTTATATACAGCAGCATCGGATCTTTTGAAAAGATCTGTACCAGTGTTGACGCCTTGACGGTAGTCGGCCACTCCGACAGAAGCTGTTACCGGGAGTTTTTTTGAATCATAGACAAATTTATGTCCTTCAACTAATTTTCGCAGTCTCTCAGCGATCTCAAATGCTTGCTTGAGATTGGTTTTGGGGAGGAGAATAACAAATTCTTCACCACCATAACGAGCGAAAACATCTTGATCGCGTACACCATTAGAGCGAATTACCCGTGACATTTCTTTTAGGACATAATCTCCAGCATCGTGGCCAAAGTTGTCATTTAATGCCTTGAAATGGTCGAGATCAAAGAGAACGAGTGAGAGAGGTTCCCCGGTCACTTTGGATTTTTTTACTTCCAGATTGAGAGCATTGTTAAAATATGTCTTATTGTAACAGCCCGTGTGGCGATCCATGTTAGCTTCACGGCTTAATTTATCATAGGTCAGGCGTTCGGGATCTCCAGCAGGAATGAATTTTAGTGCAACACTGCCCAATTTAATTATATCACCCTTGGACAACGGGGAAGATCCTTCCAATTTCTGATTGTTAAGGTAAGTCCCATTTTTCGAGCCAAGGTCGACAATAATAACTTTGGGGCCTTGTAA
The DNA here is from genome assembly GCA_964359085.1 of uncultured Bdellovibrio sp. Classification (GTDB taxonomy): domain Bacteria; phylum Bdellovibrionota; class Bacteriovoracia; order Bacteriovoracales; family Bacteriovoracaceae; genus GWA2-49-15. The sequence goes on from CAYHRT010000176.1 coordinate 7,068, forward strand.
CAGAATTTTTAGATGGTGTCGGGAAATGCCTTGAAATTCGAGCATGATGGTATTTTCAGCGCTGCGACCGAGAACGGTTTCTTCATGAACCAAATCAAAGAGTGTGCCATTTAGATCACCACCAACCACGAGCAGTGCCGGTGGTTTATTGCTGGCTTCTTTATCTGAAGAAGCCAGGGCAGCTTTTATATCTGTAAGGACTATAGTTGAATCGTCAGACATCTTGTATCCTCATCCATGCTCCGTAAATATTAACGAGATACCACTAAGCAATTCTAATAAACAATATTAAACTCTAGGGCAACCGATTTCAATGCGAATACGGCCATTTCTCAAATTAAACGAAATTATAAAGTCACATTGTACCCTCACTGACGAACTGTTTCTATCCACTTTTAAGACATTCAAAGGCATATTTCTTTCCGGCCTCAACACCCGGTTGATTAAATGGGTCAATATTTAGGTAGTGGCCCATCATGGCCGTTAATATTTCAAAAAACATAATCAGCTCGCCCAATGGTTCAGGAGTCAGCTCTGGGATGGTCAAAAGAATGCAGGGGCGTCCTGCCTCACGTAAGGCCCTGAGAGTACCTTCTAGTTCAGCTTCCATTAATTGGGAGAGACTAAATTGAGCGAGTTTTTCAATACTGCTAGACTTGAAATGTCCCTTAAGTGAGAAATCATTTTGAAATTTGGCCACTTTGATAATGACAAGGACCTTATCCAGAGGGCCCTCCATAAAGAGCTGCATTTGTGAGTGCTGATCGGTAGCGCCATAGGCGGGAATCGGAGTAAGTCCTTCAAAAACCTCTCGGCCGCTCAATCCGGTTCTTTTTCCAAGACTTTCTGCCCAGAGTTGGACAAACCAATTGGCAAAGGATTTCAGACGACTACTGTAGGGCATGAGAACTGTCTGCGTAATACCCTGGTTTTTCCATAAGAGGAGGGTGTTCAACGTGTGCCAAACTGAGTTTTGGACAGATGGGGTTATGGCCGTTTCTACAATGTTTTGCGCCCCTTTGAGCAGGGAATCAACTTGGCAGTTGGCAAAGAGTGCGGGCAAGAGTCCTACTGGGGTTAAAATACTAAAACGCCCTCCGACATCGGCCGGGATTTCGAGGCAGTCTAGTGAAAATTCTTTGGCCAATTGTCTCAGGTCCCCACGCGTGGGGTCAGTGCAGAAAATAAAATGCTTAGAAAAATCAAAATCACGGTAAGACTTCTGTCGTGACCAGTTACTCAGAATGGAGAGATGGGCCATCGTTTCAGCTGT
>CAYHRT010000177.1:0-8333 GCA_964359085.1 uncultured Bdellovibrio sp.
AAAGTAATCCGGCATGCATATCAAGCTGAATACAGTATTTATTTTCTGCATTATCTGTTTCTATGTCTGTGAACCTTGGGTCATGGCACAGACCCCAAATGCTTCGCAGGGGGAAAGCACTTTTGAATACACTAAAAGAATGTATAAAGAGGTTGAAGAACTCAAAAATATAATGCCTGATATTTTTCCCCGAGAAGTTGATCGTTTTCGTGACCAAATGGAGCGTTATATTTTCCATAAGAAACGGGTGTGCAATGGAGAATTTTCGACTTTTGCTTTGGCCCCCAATGAAGCCATTATTGATACTGTCGATGCAGGTCCTCATATGCAGCGCAAACTTAATCCAGAAGAAAAAAAATTATGTTTCAAGGAGCTAAAGGCCTTTCAAGTGACCTATATAAACAATCTCTTTACCACGAGACGACGTTATTTAGAATATTTGCATGAACTCCGCACTCGTGAACTTGACCAGGCACGCGAAGAAGCCTTGAACTCGATTAAACGTTCTTTTGCCTGGCCCTGACTAACTACTACTGTAATTCCGACTTACAGGTACCGACTTTAGGGCGACAAGACTTTCTCACAAGGGACTTAGCTGGGCGCAATGAATCTGGAGTGGATAGACTGCGGCCCATTAATGGGGCAGCTCTCACATTATAATTCTCCACACTCAAGACTGGCCCAGATGCTACTTGTGCCGATTCGTCATGATTTGTTGCTAGTAACGTGTGCTCGTGAAATTCTTTGGGAACTTTCTGTTTTAGATTCATGGCCTATCTCCAGTTTTTAAAGTTTTGACACTTCATCCTGCTTGCGAAGTGCTTTCATAACCCTTTAAGAACCAGATGGTAAGCCACCATAATTTAGGTGGACGCGGTTTCTGAAGTCACTTCACATGCTTAAGTTGTCTGACTTCAATACCTGCCTCCTATTTAAAATACAACCCTCGTAACACCTTATCGGCACAACCCTCGGGTCTATTAATGGTCTGGTCGGACTCTTGTCCAACGTAACTATATTTTAGCACAGAAGCCAATTATTCCCAATGGGAACGAAAAGATCACCCTATAAGCATGGGCGATAATATTATTTTCAAGCTGTTAAAGACAGCAGGTCATTGTAAATACTCAAAAGGTAAGGCAAGCTATTATCAATAACTTTAAACCGTTGGTAAAGATATTTTATTTAGGGGCTTTCCTATGTGTAAGTTGCTCGTGACCCTTATGATGTTGATAGGTTCATCATGTGGTTTAGTTCAGAAGGTTGCGGTTAGTACCACGGCAGATATGCTGTTTGATGCCACCAAGGAAATTGAGACTGAGGGTAATTGGGATATTTTTAAGGATGGAGTTCCCGGCAATCTAAAAATGATGGAGGGAATGGTTTTTGTTCAGCCAAAAAATAAAAAACTATTAGTGGGTCTGGCCAAGGGATATGCAGGTTATGCCTTCGCCGTGACTGAGAGCCTTTTCATTCCAGATCAGCTTAAAGATCGTGAGTCACCTTTGCGCTATCAACTCCTTGCTAATTATACCAAGGCGCTTGATTTTGGATTAAGATTTATGGAAGTGGGCGGCGTGAGTTTCGATGATTTAAGGAAAAAAATAAATGAGGAGCAGGGAATTGTACATCTACTGGAAGAAAATTTCGACGATTCAACCTTGGATTTGGAAGGCGTACTCTATACTGCCCAGAGTTTGGGATCACTCATTTTTTTGCAAAAAGATCAGATGAAAATGGTGGCCTTGCTTCCGATTGTGAAGGGCATGTTTGATTGGATTGCAATGAAGCGTCCCGATATCAATTATGGCACTTGTGATATCTTTTTTGCTGCCTACGAGGCCGGCCGACCCAAAATGTTGGGAGGTGACCCCGTTAAAGGCAAGGCCCTCTTTAAGGCATTGATCAATAAATATCCTCATAATTGGCTGGCCAGAATTGCTTATTTACGCTTCTACGTAATCCCCATGGTCGACGAAGAGGAGTTCAAAAAGGAAATGGATTATCTGAAAAAAATGCGTGAGAAATATTTGACCCATATTCCTTGGCGCCCCAGAGGAGGACCAGATCAGTCAGAATTTCCAGAATTTCAAGACAAGGGACTTCTTCTCTTTCAGACAATTGCCATGAAACAATATGAAATGATTAAGAGTGTAGAAAAAGATTTATTGTAGCAGTAGCCTGCTCCTGCAGCTACTGCACTAAGGCCATCGTGGCCAATGAAGGTGTGGGTGTATGAAATTTTATTTTTTAGTTCTCGCGATGTTGATCTCATTCCAGGTGGCCGCTCAAACTTTTAAAGTTGGGGTGCTGGCGCCGGAGGGAACTGGTTGGGCCAAAAATTTAAAAAATATGGCGAGTGAAATTGAAAAGAGTACTGATGGCAAAGTAAAATTTAAAATCTATTTTGGTGGGGCCCAAGGAGATGAGCCAGATGTCTTGAGGAAAATTCGCATTGGGCAACTTCATGGTGGAATTTTCACAGGCAAGACTCTGGGCGATATCAATGGGGATGTGCGTGTCATGGAGCTGCCTTTTACCTTTTATGAAAAGCGTGATTTGGCATTGTCCACTTTGCAAAAGATGGCCCCCTTTTTTAATGTTGGTTTTAGCAAAGGCAAATTTGAAAATTTGGGTTTCTTTGAAATCGGATTGATTTACTTTGTCTCGAAGCAGAAAACGGAAAGTATTGATGCGCTAAAAGGATTAAAGATTTGGACATGGGAAGGTGATCCGTTGGTGATGGCGATCATTCAAGAGATGAATTTGGTATCTGTGCCACTCTCTCTTCCAGATGTACTATCATCCTTATCGACAGGGATTATAGAAGCAGCCTATGCTCCCCCACTTGGGATTATCGCCCTTCAATGGAATACCAAAATTAAATATTTGGTAGATTTTCCTCTTGCGTACAGTGTTGGGGCCTTCCTGATTGGAAAGGATGCCTGGTCTAAGTTGCCGGCCGATTTACAGGCGAAAGTGCGAGAGACTGCTGCCAAATTTATCGCTCTGGTGAATGAGCAAAATGCTAAAGATAACGTAGAGGCCCTCGCGGCAATTAAGTCCTTGGGAGTTGAGTTTCTAAAATTTAGCGATAAGGACGTCAAAACGGCGAAGGGATTGCGGGTTAAAATTATAGGACGATTGAAAGATAAACTTTTTTCTGCCGAGGCCTTGAAAAAATTAGAAGCAGAGGCAAAACTATAAGGGTGAAAGTTATGCTCAACCTACTGAAGGCCATAGATAAGGGAATTGATAAATCATCACATTATTTACTTGTGATCAGCATCTTTACGATGCTTTTTTTTAGTGTCTTGACGATTCTTCTACGTTGGTTTGGTCAGTCACTGGAATTTGTTGAACCGTTTGTACGGCATCTCGTTTTCTTAAGTACTTTCTTAGGTGGCGTACTCGCCACCGGAAGAGGCACACATATTGGCATCGATATTATCGGCAAATTATTAGAAAGCATGCATAAACAGTTACTCTGTACTCAATTAAAAAGACTGATTTCCTTAGCTTCTTTTGGGACGTTGTGCTGGCTAGTCGTAGCTTCAGTTCATTTCGTTAAAATGGAAATGGAGTTTGGCCGTGAATCTTTTTTTGGTTTGTCGACCGGGATGTTGGTGCTGATTATTCCTTTCGGTTTTACTCTCATTGCTTATCGCTTTTTTTATATCTTTGTGGCCAGTTTTAGTGCCTCTGCTGTTACAGAGGGAGTTCCAGGGGCCACCTGTGGGATTGCCATTATTGATATATCTGAGAAGAAAGGAGGGCAATTATGATTGCGGCCCTTTCTGGGATGGGTATTTTATTTTTGGCACTGATCGGGACGCCGCTTTTTGTGGTGATGGGTTTGACGGCAATGGTGGCCTTCACTTTTGCCCAAATTGATGTTTCGGCGGTGATTGTCGAGTTGTACCGAATTGCTTCGGCCCCAACTTTGCTAACTATTCCCCTTTTTACTTTTGCCGGTTACATTATGGCAGAGTCCAAGGCGCCACTTCGCCTTCTTCGCTTGGCCAATGCCCTGATTGGATGGATGCCTGGTGGCGTGGCCATTGTATCGCTCGTGGTATGCGCCTTCTTTACCGCCTTTACCGGGGCTTCGGGAGTGACCATTATTGCACTTGGCGGACTTCTCTATCCCATCTTAACCAAGGAGGGGTATTCGGAAAAATTTACCTTGGGGCTAATTACCACTTCCGGTTCGCTGGGTTTGCTATTTCCTCCAAGTCTTCCCATCATTCTTTATGGACTGGTTGCCAAAGTCGATATTGATAAACTTTTTAAAGCAGGTATTCTTCCTGGCGTACTGATCGTTATCATTCTCTCTGCCTGGTCAATTAAAAATGGCCGCTTCGATGGTTCTCATAAAAAGTTTGAGATGAAAGAGGCCATAAGCGCAATGCGATCCTGTATTTGGGAAGCTTTGCTTCCCGTGTTTGTCTTAGTTGGAATCTATGGAGGCTTTACTACCCCTTCAGAAGCTGCTGCCATTACCGCCTTCTATATTCTAATTGTTGAATGTTTTATCTACAAAGATGTACATCTTTTTAAAGACATCCCACGTGTCGTTATGGATTCCATGTCGCTGGTGGGTGCCATTCTTCTGATCCTCTGCTGTGCTTTGGGACTTACTAATTATTTGGTTGATGAAGAAGTTCCCATGATCATCATGGATTGGATGAGAAAATTTCTCACCGATAAATATTCTTTCTTGCTCTTTCTCAACCTCTTTTTATTAATCGTGGGCTGCATGATGGATATCTTTAGTGCCATTATTGTAGTCGTGCCGCTGATCATTCCCATCGCCAATGAATTTGGAATTAATCCGATCCACCTCGCGATTATTTTTCTAACTAATTTGGAAATTGGTTATATTACTCCTCCGGTAGGAATAAATTTGTTTATTTCCAGTTATCGCTTTAAGCGACCAGTGACAGAATTGTATCGTATTTCAATTCCTTATCTCTTTTTATTATTATTTGCCCTTGTCATAATTACCTATGTACCGCAACTTAGTTTGGTCTGGTTTGAATAAGCTAGCACTGTGGTTCTGTGCTCAGATTGTGCTGATCGCAGTGTTTGTTGACCTATCTTTTCCGAGAGAGGTTACCTCTAGCAATAATCCTTCTAGTGATTCTTGGGCACTCCGACCTGGCCATGGCGAGGGGGAAACGGATAGTTATTATGATGGACCCCTATGGCCGAAAATTACCAATGACCGTAAACGTGGGGCCATTGCATTGTCGGAAGACAATTTCGAGATTGTCACGGATACAACACTTGACGAAATAAATAAACTTGAGAATTTTTGGTTTTTAGAATTCCCTGATCGTGAAATATGTCCCGATGAGATCTTGAATGGACATGCCGAATTCCTGCAATATCTTTTTCGTTTAATTAGTATGAGTTATACCTATGAAGCATTGAAAGAGATTAATGTTTTTTTGGCAAAATTAGGAGTTCCAGAAAAATGCTCGCTTGCACCGGATGAATTATGTGGAAAATGTCATTCCAACGAAGGAGAGATGTCTAAATTTATCAGGCGCGCTGTAAATGATAAGCAAACCGATATGGTTGAACGATTATCCTTTTCTCGGCAGAAAAAGTTCCTCGCCGCTTGGTGGGAGCAGGAAGTGACTTTGTTGCAAAGTCAAAGTTCCAGCACCCAAAACTCCATCGCTACCCAGTTTCTGAAGACAAGTCTACACGGTAATGTAAAGCCAACTCAAACCTGGGCGATACAGCAATTAAGTGAGCAGTGTAAAAAAATTAAGAGCGATATGCGAATGATCTGTAATGGTAAGGATCTTCTCTATGGGATGACTTCCGTGAAAGAGGCCCGTCTGTTAATTGAAAGATCTCATGCCTTTGCCCACATTAATAAAACGGGTTATGGTGCGGGATGTTTGCGCCGTTTTGTTTCGCTCTTTCAACGATTGGAAAAACCGGTGTTTTATTTTTCCGATCTTTTTCCGGCCGTTATGAACAGCTTGAGTAAGGATGATGCACCTTATCTGCAAGGAAAATTATTTCTGCTTGGTTCGCTACAGGAGTTTGAAGAAAAGGGCCTCACAGGTCTTTTGTATCAGGAACAACCAACTCCTTCTCCGGCCCCCACTCCTGTCATTAAAACTGCCACAGTACTTCCAAAGAATATGCCGACCCCAACACCAACTCCTGTAGTGGTGGTTATTCCCACGCCAACTCCCACTCCAGCGCCTAAAGTGGCACAGTTCGAACTGGCGGTACGTGAGCGTATACAATTTGACAGTGAGAAAGTTCCGGTAAATATGACGCTGATGCGTAGTGATTATCCTTTTAATGACAAAATGATCGTGGCCTTGAGTGAACCAATTAAAAATTTCCAAACACGCAAGGCCATCAGAGATATGAAAGAGCTGGATCACTTAGGCACAAGAGAAGAGCCCGTACATCTCATCTTTATCAAATTTCTTATTGATAATGATTACCACCAGGGTTTATTTAATTTTCAAGCGGAAATTGGTAGCAAATTTTGGGTAATCAATAATTTTGAAAAGGGCGTGTTGCCACAATGGATTGAACTCGTGAATGATTCCTCAACCCAGTCACACTGGCAGATTTATATTTTAAAACCACCAACAACTAAGTCAGCGAAATAGTGGTTGCTGGCCTATTTTGCCTGGAATCTCTTTACTATAAAATTTGTTATGATAGAGACGAGGCAAGGTTATGCGCATAGGAACTCTTGAGCAAAAAAAGGCAACAATTCCTGAGGAAAATGTTAAATCGGAGAAGAAGGCCCCTACGAAAGGCAAACGTATCAGTGCCGAAGAAATTCGCGCAAAAGTTGCTGCCAATAAATCCCAAACTCCTGAGAAATTGAAATTAGGAGAAAAATTGGGACTCTCTCGTTACGAGAAAGATGGCAATGAGATCGATACAAAGGCCGGCACGAAGAGTCTGGAAAGACCTTCAGATGTAGGGCTTAATGATCCTAACGATCCTGCCACGCGAGGCAAACTTAAAAATCTTTTATCAAATGGTGCCGTGACTTTTAACGAGCGTCAGCGTGGGGTTTTGGAAAAGATTCTTGATCAAGAATAGACTTACGTAATCCCTAAGAGCATTCGTTCCAATTTTTCTAAAGTTGGCGATAAAAGATCTGACAGAGCACCCTCGAGAATCGCCGCCGCAGAATGATTATGCCCGCCTCCGCCCAGGGCCTGGGCCATCGCTCCAGCATCAATCGTTTCCACGGTTGAGCGCAAACTGATTTTGACTTGATTCTGAGGCATTTCACGAAACATACAGGCCAATTCAATGTGATCCAATACCAAGAGATGATTGATGAAGGCATGGGTATCTTCCGAGTCAACCTTGTGCTCTCTTAAATCTTTTTCGTAAACAATAATCCAGGCCATAGAGCCATTTTTGTTTGTTTTGGTTTGTGCCAGGATTTTACCCAAGAGTCGAACATGATCGAGTTTTCTTGTGCCGTAAATCATGTTGTAAGCATCACTCGGAGTAACTCCGGCCTTCATAAATTTGGCCACCATGATGTGGGTATTATCTGTTACGGTGGGATAGCGAAATGATGAAGTGTCAACCAAGATTCCCGTATAAAGGGGAAGTGCTATTTGAGGTGTGAACTCTATTCCAAGTAGGTCGATGAATTCTCCTACTAACTCACTGGTTGCGGCTTTGGTGGTATCGATACAATGAATTGCCGCAATTTCTTTTGGGCAGGGGTGATGATCTATAAAGAGGACGTTACGGGCACGCGCCACCGCTTTTTCAGCCTCCGCACCGATGCGGGCAATATAGTTTGTATCTGTCACGATAAGGAGATCAATTTCTCTTTTGCTATGACTTTTCTGAAATTCTTTGGCCGAGATCACGAGGTTGGAAGAATCTAGATAATGGTAACGCTGAAGTAAAGGTTTTTGGTTAACCCCAATGGCCCATTTGCCAAGTTTCCGAAGTGCTAAACATAGAGCGATCTGCGCGCCAATACCATCAGCATCTGGATAGACATGGGTAGTAACAACAATATTTTTGGCCGAGTTAATGGCCTGTCTAAAACGTTCAATGATACTCATTGTCTGCCTTTTCGGAGAAAGGCCAAAAGTTAGGAGGCAAATCGTAATAAAAAATAATGGAGTAAAAGATACAAGCTTTCATTGGGCCATTCCATGCCCTTGGCCCTTCGGGCAGCTTTACTGACAATATTGGCCGTCATTGCCAATATTTGATAATATTTTGTGTTTGCGGGCCGTCGTGGCCCATGAAGGAAATTCATGACTGTAGCGGTGCAATTTGCGGACGTCACTAAATTCTATCTA
>CAYHRT010000178.1:0-8309 GCA_964359085.1 uncultured Bdellovibrio sp.
GAATACGTTTTTAAAAATTTGGGAAGGCTTTTAGTGGAGACGGATTTCAAATCGATGCGCAGTCTATACTTTGATGAGAAAAAAATTTTAGGCTCGATAATGAAGAAGGCCAATGTTGGCGGTGATCTGCCTGAAGAAATTAAAAAGGCATTGCGTGAACATTGCGGCCTGGCCGACGTAGAGAAAAAACGCCGTGGTCCTAGCGCGGCCTGAAATGATTTGAAGAAAACAACTATTTGCGCGTTTGTCTGAGCCAAAAATATCCCACGGGCCTTGAAGGCACGTGTTTTCGGGGGTAGTATGGGCAGCGAACAAGATAATGTTCACGAGCTTAGAAGCTCAAAGTTCTTTGACATTCAAAGAAACGAGTGGCTTTCAACAGAAGAAGCAGCAGATTTTTTGTCGATCTCGCCGAACGCACTTAGGATCATGGTCCATCGTGGACAGATTCCAGTGTACAAGTTCGGAAGACGACTCCGATTCAAGCTGAGGGATTGCCAGGCCCTTTTCCAACGAAAAGGAGCATGACATGGCAATTACCAAATACTTTGAAGATGAGAAAACGTTCTATGAGGTCTACGTCAACGGTTTTGATGCGCGAGGGCTGCGCGTTCAGCGCCGCAAACGCAAGATCGAGACATTGAGAAAGGCCGAAGTCATTGAGTTTGAGCTTAAGCGCGAGCTGGCCAAACTCAAAGAGGAGGCCGTTCCCTACCGTTGGTCGGAATGGTTCGAGGAATGCCTGAAACGGATGAAGCTCACACAACGGCCGTCAACCGTCATTGGTTATGACAAGCAGTTGCGCAAGTGGGCTTCACCGAGATGGAATCACTTAGAACTTTCTAAGATCAGCAGGATGGAAATCTACACCACCATCTACGAAGAGCTGGACGTAAATCTTTCGCCTTTTACAAGGAGAACAATTCTCAAGATGGCGCGAAGGGTTTTTCAGATGGCCGTAGAGGAAGGACTTCTTGACCGCAATCCTTGCACAGGGATTCAAGTCAAGGTTCCTGAGGTAGAGCAGAAGGTGCTCACCAATGCAGAGGTCGAAATCTTTCTCAGAGAGGCAAAACGCAACCACCATCGCTTCTATCCCATGTGGGCCTTGGCCCTCATGACGGGGATGCGGTCAGGTGAACTCTTTGCGCTCTTGTGGACGGATTTAGACCTCGATGCACGGACGATCTCAGTCTCAAAACAGTGGACCAGCAAGAACGGATTTGGCCCGACCAAGACGCAGAAAAATCGAGTGGTGCCGATCTCGGATGATCTCGCCAAGTTTCTAAAAGAGATGAAACTAAAACGAGGGGCCGAGAGCGAGTCTGTGCTTCCGCGATTCCCTGAATGGGAACACGGTGAGCAGGCACGCATCACGCGAGAATTTTGCGAGGCCATTGGGATCACGTCCGTCAAGTTTCACGACCTCAGAGCGACCTTCATCACCAACCTTCTTGCCCGAGGGGAATCCTTGGCGCGTGTTATGTCCATGATCGGGCATACCCAGCTCAAGACCACCAACGGGTATCTCAGGAAGGCGGGTGTCGAGGTCCAAGGGGCCACGGAACGCTTAGGCTACAAACTCCCGGATGATCGGGAAGGTGTGGTTCTCAGTTTTTCCAAGGGTCAGCAGTGATGTTGCTACCTGATACTACTTGCGGTAAAAGTTTATTAACGGTTTCGGGTGCTTGCCCTCAAAACCATCGCCCCGACCATTTCAAAGTCTTAAGTGTTTTGCCCTTGGGGCCGCTGGAATAAAGTCAGTGCCATTTGAACGTTATCACAAACCTCATTTTTCCGGAGCACGCCCTCTTGTTCTAGTACTTTTCTAATCTTGGGAAGAACACCACAACTCCGAACGACTCCGTTTAATTCATTTCGTACATACATTTGAATCATGGTTAACAAGCGATACGCACTACGCTCAACGAAGGCCACATCACGGAAGTTTAACACCACGAAGCGTGGCCTTTTGATCTCGATCTCTCCATAGAGAGCACTTAATTGTTCTTCGGCCACATCATCCATGCCTCCCACGAGCGAAACCACCATAAACTCTCCCTTCATGGCCACAAGATACTGAAATTTTTTTTCCATTGTCACCTTCCAATCGTTAATTCTAATTATTCTAAAGGAGGTATTAATATTACCCTAGTTGCGTCTCATGTAGCTAAATACACGTCCATATCGCTTTCCCTAAAGTGCAGAAAAGTGGCCCAGAAAAAAGGCAATAGAATCGTGTGTAAAAATTTCTGTCAAAGAAATAGTCACGTGAAAGAATTCAACATCGGGTCTTTTCATAATCCTAGGTTTTTATTAGGAACCAAGTGGCACTTTGCTTGCAATCCAAAAGCTTCATTCCATTTTAGTTTTTATTTTTTAATTAAAGAGGAGTTTTTTATGAAAATAGTTGTCCTTCTTCTTGCAATGACGGGAGTAGCTCACGCCACTTCAGACAGATATCTTATCGAGGGTGATCTTGATTTGGCCGCAAGTAGTGTTAAGAAGGTCGGAGGGCAAATCTCGCACAAGCTAAAATATCATCAAACACTCATCGCCCATTTAAACAATAATCAGGTGAAATCCTTAAAACAAATCGCCTCATCTTTGGAAATAGAAAAGGATGGAATAGTCGAAATTCAAGGCAAGCCCACTGGTGGATCGACCACTCAACCTCCTGAATCTGTACCTTGGGGGATAACCCATCTCAATTCCCAGAGCGCTTGGGCCACATCAACAGGTCTTGGCTCGATCGTGTGCGTGGTTGATACAGGAGTGCAACGAAATCATCCTGATTTAGAGAGCAACGTTATGGGGGGCGAGAATTTTGTCATAAATAGAGGCACAATTGATCCCAACAAGTGGGATGACGATAACGGACATGGAACTCATGTGGCCGGAACAATTGCGGCCCTTGATAATGAAATAGGTGTCGTGGGTGTAGCTCCTCAGGCCTCTATTTTTGCTGCGAAAGTTTTGGACCGTCGAGGTTCGGGATACAACTCTGACATTGCTGAAGGAATTCGTTCATGCATTTCCCATGGCGCTCATATTATCAATATGAGTTTAGGTGGACCGAGCGACTCCAGCATTTTGAAGGCCGCAGTTCAGGAAGCGGCATCGGCAGGATTAGTGGTCGTCGCTGCTGCCGGAAATGAGTCCGGACCCGTTTCCTTTCCTGCTAAATATTCAGAAGTCATTGCCGTGTCGGCAGTGAATTCCAGCAATCTACTGGCCTCTTTTAGTAATTTTGGACCAGAAGTGGATTTCGCCGCCCCAGGTGTCTCAGTAACCTCGACCACCAAAGGTAGCGCTTATGCCACCTACAATGGAACAAGCATGGCCTCTCCCCACGTTGCGGGTGCTGCTGCACTCATGCTCTCTTCGGGGTTAAGCACACTCAAGGCCCGCGACATTGGACTGCCTCTGGAATCTCAGGGCCAGGGTCTGATCGATGCCCTGCTCTCTGTCACTCCCTAGAATTTCAGAGAAACGAATACGTTAATACTGAACGAAATGAAGAAATAATAAGGCCAAGATTTATTCTTGGCCTTATTATTTCTTTTTACTTTCTTAAGGAAACAGAAAGGAAACGGCATGATTGTGGCTGACTAATCTTTTGACGGCCGTTCGTGTGTTCCATTATCTTTTCGTGAAGTTACCCCTAATCGCCAGCAGATAGGTTGCAAGAAATACTGGCATATGGCCTGCATTAGTTAGCGTTAGGATGTGAGGTATTTTATGAAAATATGTGCAATGCTTTTCGCCAGCTTGATGATGACCGCAACGGCCCTGAGTGCTGTTCCCGAAATTACATGTCAGACGAATCACAAGAGTAATCAATTCCTCCAATTCCAAGACTCTCAAGTAGTCATCAATATCAATCGACCCGACACTCCTACACGTCAGATTGCCTCCTCTCCCATCAGCTTTGAAAACCTACGCACAAGATGGAATGGGAACAGCGTTGAGAAAATTGGTCATTTCGAAAATTACAAGCACACTATTCATATTGATGATGTCAATAACTTAAGCGATGTTAATGACTACATTTCCATTCGTTCCCAAGAGGGGCATGAGATGATTTATCCCTTAAACTGTCAGCGCGCCAACTAAGGTTCACTAATTCCCAAATTTAAAGGTTTTCTTCTCTTTAGAAGCTTCTGGTTTGGTCTGAATAGAATCATTTCCCAAACCACATCCCTCAACGATACGTTCTTCCTCCAATGAAACATTGACGATACTAGGCGATGGCAAAAAATTACTTCTTCTGGTTTTCGTCTGAAAGTTGTAGAAGGCCAGGTGAACTTCATAGATACCTATCAGGGAAACACCACCACTAAAAATTCGCATGCTAAAAGAAAATGGTTCGACCTTTCCCACTATCACTTCATCCTCAGCGACCGAAATAGTAAGAAGTTTGGAGCTATTGCTATAATCATCTTCCACCTGCATGTTTTTTACAAATTTTCTATGCCCAAAGGCAGGGCAGTTCATATGAGAAAAACGTTCTGACACGGCCGCCGCGTGATAATTCACTTGAAAAAATGCCTGTTCAATCTGACCATTCGACCCAGATCTCTGATTGAGATTGGGAAAGGGAATAAAAAGATGGCCTAACGTTTCATGGGCATGCGCGCTACGCCGAATGGCCTTAATAATCCATCCATCAACATTCTTTTTTTGTGCCAATTCCCTCAATTGATCACTTTCTATCTGGGGTAAATTCACCCCCAGCAATATTCCTTTCGACACGCTATCGCGCAAACGCACTCCAACAGACCATTCGACATTACGAACAGATTCAAGTCCCCAATCAACCGGCTTGACGATGATCCGATCTCCCTCAACTGCTAATTCAGAATTTTTTGTGCAAGAAACAAGGGTAACAAGAACGAAAAATAGGAACGAACAACGTCTCATCTTATAATCACTCCATGGCATTTCTGGATACTTTTTATGACAAAGGCACCGAAACCACTCGGCAGCAGTGCTGATTCATAAGGCCCTATAGTCTCAGACATCCCTTGCCTAGAAATTTGTAAAATTCCATCGGCCACAGTTATCGCGCAAAATCGCTGTTTTTTCTCATCCACCTTCAACGTGTTTCCCGTTTCAAGCATAAAACTCGAAGCCAAAAAATCGGGATGGCATGCCAAAGGAATTTCGCCGCCAGCAAAGATATTCTCCTTGCGCTGAAAATAAGCAGCGTTATTTTCTTTGGGGCCGAAACACACCACGGCTCGTGCATGGTTTATATGCAATTCACGCGATCGTCCGAGGCTGTCAACTCGATTCCAATCCCATACCCTATAGGTGATGCCACAACTTTGTTGAATTTCGATTAGGGTAATATTTTTTCCGATGGCATGAAGGCTGCCCGCTGGAACATAAAAGAAATCACCAACCTTCACCGGATAATAATTCATCATACTACTCGGATCCGCCTTTTTTTCAATCACTTGAAAAAAATTCTGAGAAGTCACACCCTCTTTGACTCCTAAAAATATTCCCGCACCTTCTCCGGCATTGACGACTGCCCAACATTCAGTTTTTCCCTTCGACTGTGCGATTTGTTGGGCATACCCATCATCGGGATGCACCTGAACTGATAAAAATTCAGAAGTATCAAGAAATTTTACCAGATAAGGAATTTGAGTCTCGTTGGCGATTTGAGACAAGGGTATCTGGCCAAAAGTAGAGGGGCCATCCTGCAATAGAGACACTTCCCAGGCTTCGCCCAGCCGCTCACCCTTCAGAGTGATCGGCAGTATTTTTTTTGTGTTACTTAAACGTTCGCCACCCCAAGGACGATTATGATAGGACGCCTGTAATTTCATAATGGGAATCAGTTTTTCCATCTGCCACAAAACCTTTGCAATAAACCCAAATTATCGCGTTCAAGAAATCCTGTACAATAAGTATAATCCTTTGAAATTATTAACTCAAGGCCGGCATACATTTTGTTGTCCAGGCGGTGCGCAAATGGCGCTAAAATGAATAAAATGACTTGCATAAAAACCCCTCTCCTTCCCCTGCCCAATGTGGTGTTTTTTCCGAAAACTGCGCTTCCACTTTATGTTGATACTCCCTCCTATAGTCGCATGATCAGAGATTGTGCAATCAAGGGACTTCCGGTCGTAATTTGCATGGCCGACGTACTAGAATTGCCCAATGCAGAACAAGGTTTCTCTATGCAATTCCTTCGGCCAGCGATTATCGGCACTCTTGGCGTACCGTATATTCTCGAAGAATATCCTGGAGGAGCGCTGAAAGTATTAGTGAAAGGTCTCACCCGAATTCGTCTTCTATCGGCCGTACAAAATCTTCCTTATCCAATCTATGATATCGAAATCTTGACCGAACCAACTTGTGATATAAGCCATTTAGATGGACAGCTCACTCATATTAACAATATTTTGGAAGCTTGGGTGGGCCTGAATGTGGCGAATTACGAGGAGCGCGAAGCATTCTTAAACAGCTTAGCAACTACTGAACACATCACCAATTATGTATCGATGTTGCTGATCCGGGATGCTGGAATACGGCAGACTTTGCTTGAAACAAACTCTCTACTCGATCGCATCCATCTTCTCGCGGCACTGCTACGCGATGGCATTCCGCTAAAAGAGGATCGGGAGGTCGTTGGTGCTATCAAAAAATTTGAAAACCTCGAACGCTTGGCCCGGACCGCTAATTAAAAAATGTCTAAGATAAGATTAACGAGAGTTAGGCCAAACCCAGAAAAAACCGGAATGGTGAAATTGTCATCAATTTTAAAATAAGACAACATTTCAGACAAAGCCCCAATCACTCCACCGAAGAGAGCAAAAATAAGCAATGAATAATCGGCCTCCGAGTAAATAAGCCCATAGATCAGACACAAGATATAACAAGTGGCAAAACCGGCCAATGACCCTTGAAGACTTTTATTCGGCAGGAGTTTGTCCTTCCCAAAATTGATGCCAAAATAAGAAGAAATCGGATCAGCAAAAACCAGGAAGATCACAGAGAGAATGGCCAATCGCTCTGGAAACAAATACAAACTCAGGGCCACTCCCATGGCGTAATAGGGGAATCCCGAGATGCTATTTTTTTCTGATTCGCGCATGACAGGCTTCATCAATAAAAGGGCCAAGCGGTTGACAACAGGGTATCGCAAGCGCGTAGCTTCAAAAATCAACGATAGGCAACCTAAGGCCATAAGAATATTTGCCGTTTTAAAAACATGTTGGCCGTTTAAAAAATACAGGAAGAGCCCACATAAACCGGTACCCATATGCCATAACTTGCGCATGAGATGGACATCATTTCTTAATCGGAAGGGAACTAACTCGATATTTGTGCCCTGTGCAAACATCATCACTCCTTAGTTATTTCAATATATTAGACCCATAACTAAAAATGTCAAAGTGCAGCTTAGCAGGGACTAGGACAAAGGGCAAACCCATGTATCTTTTTTACTCCACTTCTCTAAATTATTCCGCCTAAAATGCCGTGCCAAAAAGTTATTTAAACCCAACAATTTTATTTAGTTACAAGAATCAAAAGGCCTCATATAATAGATCATAATGGATATTCTAAGGTCGCGCTGTTTTAGATGGAATATGAGGTGGATCTTTTGAATTTTCCGATGGGTAAAGGCAGTAGCATGGAAGCTCCGTTTGATGTCACCACAAAAATTAGTGCCCAGAGGCGTTGTAAGATCTGGGCCATCGGTGGTGGAAAGGGTGGTGTAGGCAAAAGTCTCGTCACAGCAAACCTGTCCATTTGCCTGGCCCTTATGGGACATAAGGTTGTGGCCATCGATCTTGACTTGGGTGGGGCCAATTTACACACCTGCCTGGGCGTGAGCATTCCCGCAAGAACTCTTTCTGATTTTCTTAATAAAAAAGTTAGTAATCCCTGCGAACTCATGACCAAGACGGCCATCCAAAATCTCACTCTCATCAGTGGGGCCCAAGACGATATGGGTATCGCTAATCTGAAGCAGATGCATAAGGCTAAGATTTTATCCCACCTTGATGAGCTGGGTGCCGATTTTGTCCTCTTTGACTTAGGTGCAGGCACGACCTTCAACACTCTCGATTTTTTTATCGTGGCCGATCAAGGCATTTTAATCACTCTGCCAGAACCCACCTCGATCGAGAACACCTATCGTTTTATAAAATCTGTTTTTCATCGCAAACTGAAGCTGGCGGAAGAACTTTTGGAAATTGGCCCACTCATTGATAAGGCCCTCAATGCACGTATTTCTGACAACTCAACACCTGCCGATTTGGTTCATCGTGTAATCGCGATTAATCCAC